>DUCD01000047.1:18550-31123 GCA_012959985.1 Verrucomicrobiales bacterium
AGGGATGATGGAGTCAAAAAACCTGCGGAAAATCCTTATCCGAATGGCAGTGGAGCGAGTCCTCCCTTTTTCTCCAAAAAAACCCTTTCATCGGCGAATCAATTCGATGGAGTGGACGTCGATCGCTTCAGGTCCTTTCAGTATCGGTGCGGATAAACGCAGGGAGCCTCTGCCTTTATTCAGTTGAAGAGTTCCCAATTTGAGTGGATTAAAGTCTTTGACGAAATAATGCGAATTCTCCACCCGTTCCTTCGACTTGTCATAGAGAGGCGGGTCGAACACGTCGGTTACTTCTGTTTGGACTGAATTGCCATTCTCCATGGAAAATTGAATGACGGCTTCTTCATTACCGGACGCGCAGGTGTAATAAACAATGGCTTGGTAGTCTCCGTCCTGGGCGACGTCAACATCCCACGTAATGGAATCCTCACTGTTTGTCCAATGGGTAAAGAAGGAATTATTCGGAGCTCTGGCACTCCGTTGAATGGATCCGTGTTCCACGCCATCGCGGGCGGGCAGGGTGGTGGACTTTTTGTAACCTACCGTAAACGGACGGACTTTATAGGCAGCAAAATCTTTCTGCATTTGTAAGTTATGATCGGATGCCGCATTCCGCAATTGTTCCGTCAGAACCGGATGCTCCTGTGAAACGTCTAGTTGTTGACCTCGGTCGTGCTCGATGTCGAAAAGCTTTCCCGTTGAGTCCAGCCGAAAGCGTTGGGTTCTTACGCTTACTTGCTGGTTCTTGATGGCGAACAGGTGGCGTTGTTTCCATTTCTTCGGTTCCTTCCTGAACAGGGATCCGAAGCTGAGTCCGTCCAACGGTTTATTCACCTTGAATTCAACGGATGCCAGTTCGGTTAACGTGGGTAGGAGATCGATGGCTCCAGTGAGTTGTGGAATTCGCATTCCCGCCTGGATGTGGCCCGGCCAGCGAATGAAAAAGGGTGAGCGTAAGCCGCCTTCATCGATGGATCCCTTTCGACCTTTCATTCCACCATTCCAGCGATAGGAATTGGGGCCGTTGTCAGAAAAATAGAGAAGAATTGTATTCTCGCTGAGTTTTAGATTATCCAGTTTCTTGAGGATACGCCCAACGTTCCAGTCGATGTTCTCGCACATGGCCAGAGCGGCGCGAGTCATCATGATGTTCTCACGTTTGGGGTCCCGATGGCGCATAAGGGGATCAACGTTTTCAAATTTTCTGTAAAACCGGTCGGACACCATCATGGGCGAATGAGGAGTGTTATAAGGGACGTAGCAGAAAAACGGCTTGTCCTTATTTATTTCAATGAACGCCAGGGCATGATCCGTGAAATCATCTACAACATATCCATTTCCGCGGACTTTCTTTCCGTTGTGATCAAGGGGGGGGCTGAAATAGTGTCCCCAATGCCCCGAAGTGAACCCGTAGAATTCGTCGAATCCACGGTCGTTAGGGTGATAGGGTGATTGGGTGCCGTTGTGCCATTTCCCAAAAGCACCTGTGGTATAGCCGTTTGCCTTGAAAACGTCCGCAATGGTTGTTTCATCAGGATTCATTCGTCCCTGCCCACGACTCACACCGCTGACTCCCGTGCGGGGGTAGTATCGGCCTGTCAGGAACTCAGCTCGCGTGGGAGCACAGACTTGGCAGACATAGAAATTTTCGAGAGTGGCACCTTCCCGGGCAATTGAATCGATGTTCGGGGTTTCCAGATTTGTATTTCCTTGAATGCTGAGATCACCCCAACCTTGATCATCGGTGAGGATTACAATGATGTTCGGCTTTCCAGTTGTCGTCTGGGGAGGTGAAGGGTTTACCTGTGGTTGGCCCATCATGATCACGGGATTGCCAATAAGGCTGCACAGGAGAAGAAGGATCAGAAAATGAAATCTTTTTTTCATGGTATGGTGACCTGTTTCTGTTGTATTTTTTTAAAGAGTGATATCACTTCGGGCAGATTTTGCAATTCCCAATGATCATAAACGAAGTGCTATGAGAATCCGTTTCCCATCTGCTGAAAATAAGGGCTTCACGTTGATAGAGCTATTGGTAGTGATTGCCGTAATTGCTATCCTTGCGGGTATGTTGTTGCCAACGCTCGGCAGGGCAAAGGAACGAGCCAGGCGTTCGACGTGTATCAATAATATCCGGACCTTCACCATGGCAACGATAATGTATGCCGATGACAATGAAGGGTGGTATCCGCGAGCGAGTTCCGTTCATCCGCCCTACTACGCGACGCATACATTTCGAGATGTGTTTAACCGGGATTACAGTATCAGTCGTGAACAGTTTTATTGTCCTTCAAACCGGTCGTGGAACCGTGATGATTTCTGGAATGAACATCAACCTGCAGCTGTTGTGATGGGGTATTTTTATTTTGCCGGAGAACCTAATTACGAGAAAAACCTTGCCGGGCGTCGCGGATCCATTTCCAAGCCGGCTTTTGCCCTTAAGGATTCTGATAATTCCCACTATAAGATTTTATGGTCGGACCTGAACCGTAAATGGGTGACTTGGGGACGTGATGATGGGAATGCGTTAACGCGTGGGGTCAATCACACCATCAAGAAAGGGGATGCTCCTGAGGGAGGGCATCACGGTTATAGAGATGGTCACGTTGCGTGGGTGCCGGGTATCAAATTCATACAACGGCCAAAACTCAAATTCGGCCCCTGGCCGGAAATTTATTTTCACGATCGGTGATGGCAAGGATGTGGGGGCGGATTGTTTCAGTGCGTTGTCATTGCATTGGTCAACTCAATCGGCGCGCTGGGACAGCGAGCCTTACTTGCCATGAGGTTAAGGATTTTCCGCAGGTGTTTTAACACCGTCATCCCTGAAGCTGGCCGCGCCGAGGCCGGAATATAGAAGAAATGTATGCCGATTTCAATGATCCGGGGTCGACGCCCCCAGCTTCAGGGGCACCTGAATCCTTAACCTAATGGCAGTGCAGCGAGCCCTACCTGCCATAAGGTTATCTGCCTGGGGAGTCAGGTTTCTGCATGAGCGAGTCATCCAGCGGTGCTCCCGTCAAGGAATCGAAAAAAGCGATTAAGTCAGTAATTTCTTTGTCTGTGAAATTGAGAGGGCGCAATGATTCTTCTCGGTGACCGAGCGCCGGTTTCTGGTTGAGCTTGGAATAGAAGTCGAAAACCTGATGCAGGTTTTCAAAGCGGCCATCGTGCATGTAGGGTCCGGTTTTGCGGATGTTGCGCAAAGTGGGAGTCTTGAACTCTCCCAGATTGTTCGGTTTTTGCGTTACGTAATGGAGGGCTTTGTTGGAAAGAACCGATCGGTCATCGCTGTAATTTCCCAACCGATTGAATTCATCTGTCTTGACCTGCTCAATACCCTTGAACCTACCGACGGCTAGAGGGAAATTTCCCCGATCCAGCCCTATGTTGTGAAATTCCCGGTCTGTGAAATTCGGGCCGGTGTGGCATAGGATGCATTGGCCTTTGCCGATGAATAACTTCATTCCTCTCAAAGCTTCCGACGAAAGGGATTCCATGTCGTTTCGGTTTTTTCTGCGAATGCCCTCAACGAATCGATCGAAAGGAGCACTTTTACTGATGATCTTTCTTTCGAATGCTTCGATGGCTTTTCCCAGGTTTGAGAAGAGACGACTGATTCGGATGTGGTCATCATCGGAAAGAGATGACCATGCTAGCTGAAGCAGATCTTTGGGATTATTCGGCACCGGGCATGCATCCATAAGAGTTAATCCGGTATCCAGTTTAGGAATAGCATCGAATATTTTCTCATAAGCTTCACGCAACGCCCTATCGTCGGATACCAGTCGAAATACCTTCAGTCGGTTCCCTCCCATTTCCAGGGTGTTTTCCAAGGGGGCCAGACTTTGGGCCCAGAGGGAGTCTTTGCGTCCATCCCAGAATTGCCATCGATTGTAAGCCGTATTCCAAAGAGTTGGAGAGTTTTTCGAGACTTGCTCCAATCCGACGGAGACTTTTAATCCGTCGGTCCAATGGGTTTCAGGTTGATGGCAAGTTGCGCAGGAGACTTTGTTGTTGGAAGAGAGGCGTGTTTCAAAAAAGAGAAACTGCCCGAAGAGCGCCGCATGGTTATTGTCGGCATAGGCATTATGTGTATTGGGTGGGGGAGGAGGGAGAGGGGAAAGCTTCAGGATTTCTGTAATCTCAGTTGGAGAAAATTCGATTCCATGTATTTTGATGGATATTGAATTGAGATGGTTATCACATGCAGTTGTCAGGAACAGCATCAAGAAAACCAGAAGGGACTTCATGCGGTTACTTAAGTGTCATGGGGAAGGTTGCCCGCTCACGAACCGGGCCACGAATGACATCGATGTAAATCTCCCAATCGCCCGCCATGTGAAAAAGAAGACCTTCGGCGAGGAATTGACCTTTGCCGATTGAGCGAATAGTCGGGACGGTATTGATTCCATGTTTGTGAGTCGGCATGTCGGCATCGACTTCAATGATAAGATTGGCTGGGAGTTCACTTTTGTCGGCTGATGTAACGGTGATCTCCAGAGCAAAGTGGTCATTCAACGGTATAGGGTTTGGATTCGGTTTGTAAGTGACCTCATAGCCGTCCCGCGCTGTTAAGGAATGATGCACGGTGGGGGTGTTTTCCGATGGGGCGGAATCTTCACTGCATCCGCTCCACCCCAGAAATGAAAGCAGCAAGAATAGATTGAGTTTTCTCATCATGAATTTGTTTTTTGAATTTTCATCATGAACGCAATGACCAGAACTATGCCGGAAAACACCAATAATCCCAAACGGAAATTCAGGTTCGATGACTCCGGGTCCTGTTCGGTGAAGGATGAGGCATTTACAGTCTCAGTAGGATTCGGCAGGGCGGGGGCTCGTTCGTGAAATTTTGCTGCAAAATACAGGTGTTCAGTTCCATCCATGGGAGGAATTGAAAAGTATTGCTTAGTGCCATTCTGATTGGGAATTGGTTCGCCTTTTATGTTTTGTGCTGCAAAAAAAGGAATGGTTTGAGCGGTTTCTTTTCTTGCGGAATTCTGTATCGGTTTTTGTGAGTACTTGATTCGAATTCGGTGGGCTCGCCGAGGAACGGTCCAGGAAAACTGGGTGGAACCATCGTCCTGTAACTGGCTGTCAATGGGGAGTGGTCTCCACACGCTATGGTGTAACGGGGACTGGATGAGGTGTTGCATCGATTGTGAAACTTCCTCACGGTGAGCATTCAACCAATCCTGACCCTCGATGAGAAACGCATCGTCGCCAGTGGCGATATATCCTTCCATTGAGAATCGGCTGTTTGGAGGCTCATCCCGTTTGAATTGAACCAAGCCTTCAAGGAGGTCGAGCAGTGGGTCTTCACGGGCTTCATCAAAACCACAGTGCTTGAGCAATTCAGAAATCATCACCAATTCAGAATGACCGACGGTTTCAATGGAAGCCCAAGATTCAAGAGTGGCTGTGTGCTTGAATGGCAACCATTCAGAGACAACTTTCCATGCCAGTTCTTTTGTGGCCGGATCTCCTGTCAGTTTAAAAAGATCAACAAGTTGTAGGACGGATTTCGACTGATGAAAGAGTTCCGGCGCTGCTTCAACTCTTTGGAGGTATTCTTCTCCCCACTCCAAATAGGTTTCGCGAACGGATTCATCACCCGAACAGAAATACCAGAGACTGATGGCTTCCCCAGTTCTGGTATGTTCTTTCAGACCTTCCTCGAACACTCGGTCAATGCTTGCGGCAGCTTTGGCATAGTGCGAACCGATGGAATTATCGGTGTTGCGAAGATAACCGTATAGAGACTGGGTGATTGAACTGAATATTTCTGGAGATGAGGGGTGGAGCGTCGTCTTTCCTTCAGCAAGTATCGGCAGGATTTTTTCCTGCAAGGCTTCGGTGTCATTGTAGACGTCTACGGAAGTGGCTCTTCCCGCAAGAGCCGGGGCAGGAAAGTGAAGGGGTGCATCCGTATCCGAAGGAAGAAAATCTATATGAAGAGCACTGCGGAACTGGGCTTTCACAGACGGTTGGGTGATCAACGTTGCCGCTCGCATGATTCTCACATTCAGCTGGTTTTTGGATACTCGGTAATCTCCGGAGTTCCAAGTGGAACGTCCTCGAAATCCTAAAAGGAATTTATTGTCCAAATAGCGGATCTCCAGATTCCTTGATGAATCATTCGGATCTGATTCACCTTCCGTTATTTTGTAGGGTTGCCCACTCATTACGAGCTCAATATCTGGAATTTCGATGGATGGTTCTGTGGTCTTTAGTGACCTAACGGATGTTTCGAGTTGTATATGAGCGCTGCCCTGGTGGAAAAATAATCGTGTCTTCAACTTCAGTGAACCCTCTGAGGAGAAAAAAATCTGTTCGATGGCAATGACCGCTTTGACCGGGCCGTTTTCTTCTATAACCACAGACTGATGAAGCAGTTCCATTGATTCACTATTCAGGAAGTTGAGGTGTAATGGGGCCTCGAGTGGAGAAGGTGTCACTGAATTCGGAAATGTTATGCTTTCCAGCAGGGCGGGCCCTGCTTTTGGTATGGTGAAGCCGGCGACTCCGGTATGTATCTGAATGGTGGATTCTCTTTCTTCTGCCATGGTCCACTTATTTTCCGGGCTGTGCCCCATTGTGAGGTGGAAAGCGATGTTTCTTGGTCCGGACCTGAGATCCACGAGAGTATCAATTAACAGCCAACGGACCGTTCCATTCGGATAGAGGCTTAGGGTTCTGAATTGCGAGAGTTCGTTCCCTACCAGAACGATGTCGTTGAGGTCTGTTAACATGGCCTCTTTCGGAATGGGAACCCCTACTGATGCTGGAACTTGACGACGATCCAATCCGGAGGAGTTTGTTTCCTGGAACACCAACTGAATAAACACCTCATGACCACCGAATAATGATCCGGGTATCAAAATGGAGTATAAAAAAAAGCAGAGTATGGCAACCTTCTTAAGCATCATGAATAAACCCGTAACGAAAGTTGAACAACTACGGCAAACGGGAGCTTACTTGGGGTTTCAGTGCCAATCTTATGTCGGGGCAGGTGTTCGATGCAAGGCAAAAGAAACGGTAGGGTAGGGTAGGGTGCGATTAATAGTGCGGGGACGCTCTCCCTCCCTTCAGTTTTATTCGGTATCTGTAGGCTGGCACGGGTGCTGAAGCTACAGTTGGACGGAATTTCAAGTTGGCAATTCTGATCCCTCGATTCAGCCATTTTATTGAGTTCAATGCCTATATCTCCGCACTTTTAAGAGTTCCCAGGGAGTCGGCTCGGTACATGCCTGCATAAACCAAATCCCGATAGATGGATTATGTGCGGCTACGTCCAGCTGCGATCAGTTTGTTCAATTGAGCTTTGAGACGTTCAGCCACTTCTGGGTTGAATTCCAGGACGTCATGTTTTTCGCCCGGATCTTCAGCCAAATTGAAGAGTTGATACTGTGGGACGGAAGTGCCCACCAGTCTCAATTTCACGTTTCGTGCTTTTTTTGAGTCGTGCCGTTGCAGCTTCCAATCGCCGACACGCAATCCGTAATTATTGCCTTGGCCGTTATCCTGCTGGACTAGGTGATCACGCCCCTTGGCTCCTTTTTTTCCAAGTAAAGCCTCGAGAACATTGAAACTGTCAAGACAAGCGTCCTTCGAAAGTTTGGTGCCGGTCAAGGCAGCCAAACTTGCGGCCAGATCGATTGTGCAGACCATCTCATCCGACACTCCCGGCTTGATGCGGCCTTTCCATCGAGTAATAAAAGGAGTGCGTGTACCCCCTTCCAATACGCTGTATTTTCCGCCGCTGAAGGGACCGGCCGGTGTGTGGGTGCCTATTTTTTCAATGGCATCGTCTTTGTAACCGTCATCCAGGACCGGTCCATTATCCGAGCAGAATATGACCAATGTTTTTTCGACTAAATCCAGGCGATCAAGAGTGTTCAGGAGTTCTCCGACACACCAGTCGAGCTGAATGATGGAGTCTCCCCGAAATCCCAGAGAGGTTTTTCCCTGGAATCGTTCATGCGGCATTCTCGGGACGTGCAAATCGTGGGAGGAAAAGAACAGGAAGAAGGGGTTGGCGCGGTTTGCTTCGATCCATTTCACCGACTGTCTGACCCATTCGTCCGCCAGGTCCTCATCCCTGAATCGCGCTGCATGGCCTCCGGTATAAAACCCGATGCGGCTGATTCCGTTGTGGATGGTCGCGTTGTGTCCGTGCGACCAGTCCATTTTTAATGTGTTGCGGTGGGTGCGTCCGGTGGGATGATCGGGGCTTGGTTTCTTTCTACCTACCCAGAGCGGGTCCTGGGGATCGAGATTGAGAACCCGATGGTTTTTCACATACACCTGGGGAACTCGGTCATTGGTAGTCGGAAGGAGAAAGCTGTAGTTAAATCCGATCTCCAGGGGCCCCGGTTTCAAATCATGGTTCCAATCCGGGCCTGATTTCCCGCCCAGTCCCAGATGCCACTTGCCGATCACCGCTGTTTTGTATCCGGATTGGCTCAACAGCGAGGCGATGGTTTCCGTTCCGGCTGGAATAATGGCCGGACTGGTCGGTGAGGCGATTCCGGTGCCTTTCTGCCTGAATGCGTAAGTTCCGGTAAGAAAGGAGAAGCGGGTTGGAGTACAAGTGGAGGCTGAACAGTAACCGCTGGTAAATCGCTGGCCTTCGGAGGCAAGGCGATCGATATTCGGGGTCTGAAGAGAAGTCGCTCCATAACAGGATACGTCTCCATAGCCCATGTCGTCTGCCATGATGACAATGATATTGGGCTTTTCGATTGCTTGAGCAGTCAAACCGAGAACAAGGTATGCTAGGCCAGTAAAGCGAATTCGTAGCAAAGTCATGGTTCTGTTATGATTCATTTCACCCGATTACGTCGATGAGAAAAAAGCTGCTGGATCTTGATTTTTCGATATTCGATCCTGGATTCTTGAGCGGGAGGCCCTTTCCACGGCGGGTAAGCGTTCCGAAGGATTTTTAAACAGGAATCTGAATCAGCAGATAGAAGATGAGGTTCACATTTTTAATTTCGAGTTTTTAAATCTGTGACAGAAGGGATATGTTTGGTCGAAAGGCGCCTCATAATGAACTGCATTTATTTATCCATTCTTGGTTCTGTTCTGTTGAATTCGGGTGGTTCCGCCATGGGGGATGAGCCATCTTCATCTCGAAACCCCAACATCATTCTGATTCTTTCAGATGATCAGGGATGGAATAATACCGAGATTCCGATGATTCCTTCCCGTCCTGATTCGCGATCGGATTTTTACCTGACCCCCAATCTCAAGCGGCTTGCAGAAGCCGGTATGACGTTTTCCCAGGCTTATGCGCCTCATCCGGTTTGTTCTCCTTCCCGCCATTCCATTCAGTTTGGCGTTACCCCTGCCAAGCTCAAGAAAACGACCAATCGGGGTGTGGCTTATCCAGAACCTTTCCTGACCCCGGCGATTCCGCAAGTGCTTAAGGCGGCCGATCCTTCCTATGAAGCCGCCCATTTCGGAAAATGGCATATGTACCGCCATCCGGCCGAACTCGGTTACGATATATCAGAGGGTCGAACCGGGAATCGGACGGGCCGACAACGAACGACCGATCAGACCCGATTCTGGCCTCATGAAGATCCCAAACGCAGTGTTTCCATTACCGATCAATCCATTCAGTTCATCAAACATCAGGCATTTTCCGACAAGCCTTTTTTCCTGCAGATTTCACATTATGCCATACATCTTTCAGCCGAAGCCAAACCCGAATCACTTGAAAAACATAAAGATCGAAAACCGGGCGAAACCCACACTGCCTACTGGTACGCAGCCATGATTGAAGATCTGGATCAGGCTGTCGGTCGGATACTCGATACGCTTGAGGAACTTAAACTGCGCGAAAACACTTATCTTTTCTACACATCGGACAACGGTGGTACCGCTCGGCAATATCCTCATATGAACAAACCCCTCCGCGCGGGAAAAGGTTCCTACTACGAAGGTGGAATCCGCGTTCCCTTCTTCGCAATGGGGCCGGGCATTCAACCCGGTTCCTATTCGTCCGTGCCTGTTGTCGGTTATGATTTCCTACCAACCTTCATGGATCTTTGCGGATCGTCTCTCTCCGTGCCTGATCAGGTGGAAGGCGGATCCATCAAATCCATTCTCCTGAATGGCGGGAAAGGAAAAGTCAATCGAGCCCGTGAAGGGATCTATTTCTACCGACAAATCGATTCCGTTTTAATTCAGGATGGATTCAAATTTAAACACACCCATCGAACCGGTCAACGGGAACTTTACAATCTGAATACCGATCTTTCGGAAACGAAAAACCTGGCAGAGAAAAGGTCGAAATTGACCGCGCAATACCACAAAAAACTCGGTGACTGGATTGCTTCGATCGATGCAACCACTCCATCTCCCGAATCTCCAAGAGGCAAGCGTTCCAATGGACTGAGGACAGAGAAGCGAGAGTTGTGACCTATGGTAAGGCGCGAAATTATGTGACAGGTGTTACCTGATTTTGTTTTAATAGAAATCTGAAGAATAAAGCCCGAAATGAAACACATGACATTTTATAAATGGACGCAAGTATTCACTATTGTGGTTTTTGGAATGGTGACAATTGGCATGTCGCCCAATGTGTACTCTGCACGAGTACGTCCGAATGTGATTATGGTGATGGCCGACGATCTGGGTATTGGTGATATTTCGCCTACGAATCCGGAAGGTAAGATCAGGACTCCCCACTTGCAGAAGATGGCGGATGAAGGGATTACATTCCTCGATGCGCATTCCTCGAGCGCGGTATGCACACCCACGCGTTACGGTCTTCTCACCGGTCGATACAACTGGCGTTCACGCCTTGAAAGAGGAGTTCTCAGCGGTCGAAGTGCACATTTGATTCCGGCAGAACGCCCCACCATTGGGCACCTTATGCGGGGAGCCGGTTATCATACTGCCATGATCGGAAAATGGCATCTGGGTTGGGATTGGTATAAGGAGGGGAATAAAATCGATTTCACTCAACCGGTAAAGAATGGTCCGGACATCAATGGATTTGACCAATACTACGGACACTGTGGCTCATTGGATATGCCGCCGTATGTTTGGGTGGACACCGGGCGCATCACGGCCCTACCGGACCGGGAAGAGGGTGTCAACAGGAAGGACGATCGTTACGGTTGGTACCGGAAGGGTCCGATGGGTTCCGACTTCAAGATCGAGGAAGTTCTCCCCCATCTATTTGAGAAGTCGATGGCTTACATTAAACAGCGTCAGGCGGATGCTAAATCAGGAAAACCGTTCTTTTTATATTTGGCTCTTCCTGCTCCGCATACACCCATTGTTCCTATACCGCCGTTCAAGGGCGCGAGTGGATTGAATCCCTATGCAGATTTTGTAACCCAGGTGGACCACCATATGGGGCAAGTTTTAGAAACCTTGAAAGAATCCGGTCTCGATGAGAATACCCTTGTGGTTTTTACCAGTGACAATGGATGTTCTCCAGAAGCGAATTTCGAATTGCTTAAAGGCAAGGGGCACAACCCGAGTGCTGGATACCGGGGTCACAAGGCCGACATTTTTGAAGGTGGGCACCGGGTGCCTTTCATTGTCCGTTGGCCGGGGCAAATTCAGGCCGGCTTAAGAACCCATGCTCTGGCTTGCCTTACGGATATCTATTCCACCTTGGAGGAAATAACTGGGCAGTCACGCAAGGCTGTGGGTGGAGAAGATGGCTACAGTCTGGTGTCGGTTCTGAACGGTGCGGAATCCTCGGGCAGAGAAACCCTGATCAGCCACTCGATCAGTGGTCGATTCGCAATTCGCAAGGGCCATTGGAAACTCTGCCTTTCCTCCGGAAGTGGAGGTTGGAGTGCGCCGAGGGAGGCTGCTGCCGAGAAACAGGGATTGCCTCCCATGCAACTGTTCAATCTGAAAGTCGATCCCGGTGAGCAGAACAATCTCATGTCCGGAAATCCTGAAAAAGTTGCCGAATTGCTGATATTACTTGACCGGCAAGTTAAGAATGGACGGTGTACACCGGGGCGGAAAGTGCCCAACGACCGAAACATCGTGTTTCTGCCTAAAGGTGTATCCCTGCCCTCAGCCGAGTAATCTTGAGAGAGAGGGAAACTATAGGAACCTAGTTTACCCAAGGGAAACCGTTTTTTGAAGCATCGAGGCACGCGAACGCATTTCGCTACGAATTTCCTGGTTGGATAAAGTGCTCCATACATGCCATTTTCCATGTGAATTGCAGCATCAGCGGAAAACATGTTTTGCTCTGGGTGGTATCGGTGAAGCAGACTATCTAAACGTTCTTTTTGAAAATCTCAAAATTTCTCATGATGGCCGGAATTCCGATATCCATGTGAAAAAGAATCGATCCAGTTGGGGGGGGGCTGAAGGTGAAATCCCATGGTTGTTGGGTCTGAATTGGTCAGGTGGGGCACTTCAGATTTAAATAATGCTGGGAAGATTGATGAAACTTTAGCGCGATTCCTTAAGTTTTTCTCAAGAAATCCGATTTACTGAATAAGCAGTTCAGCGGTATCACAGCCGGCCGGATTGTAATTATTGATGTAAACAGCATCAATATGCCTTGGGCGTTCGCTAAAA
>DUCD01000047.1:31144-34754 GCA_012959985.1 Verrucomicrobiales bacterium
TCTATTAATTAAAAGCAATTTCTCGCTGGTTTTCATATTATTTTGGACGGCAGGACCGTTACATGCTCTCGATTCTGTGACTCTGCAGTTGAACAGCGTTGTTTTGCTGACACCATCAACAGAATTACGGATGCATTGATGGAAACCATTAATAATATCCTTGGTTTTTCAAAACTCGAATCCGGTAAAATGAAGCTGGATAATCAGGATTTCCATCTTCGTCATATAGTCCAGAGCATAATGGAATTACTGTCCGCCAAATCATCAGAAAAAGGATTGGATTACAAGTGCTTTTTGGAACCGGATTTTCCGGTGACGGTTAAAGGAGATTCTGGGAAAATTCGCCAAGTTCTCATGAATTTCATATCGAATGCCATTAAGTTCACCCAAAAAGGAGAGGTCTCCCTTTATGGACGTTTGATGGAAGAAAACGAATCCTCCGTTCGCTTGAAATTTGAAGTGAAAGATACTGGAATCGGAATTAGCGAAGAAGTATTGAAGGGATTGTTCAAGCCGTTTACTCAGGCGGACACTTCAACGACTCGGAAATATGGAGGAACGGGATTAGGATTGGCAATTTGCAGGAATCTGGTGGAAATGATGAAAGGCGAAATCCAGGTCGAAAGTGTCCCGGGGAAGGGCTCTACATTTTCTTTCACTGTTCCCCTTGATAAAGCAGTTCGTAATTACACATCCGATATCCCTGATCCTGTCCCATCCGGACCGGTGGTCAGCAAAGACTTGGATTCCGGTAAATCACTGCGAATCCTTCTTGCTGAAGATGACATTACCAACCAGAAGGTGGCAAAAAGTATGTTGGCCAAATTGGGCTGGACAGTGGTGGATGTTGTTGAAAATGGTATCGAGGCCATTGAGACACTCAGGAACGAAGCATACGACGTGGTACTGATGGATTGCAAAATGCCTGAAATGGACGGATTTGAAGCCACCAAAATCCTTCGGGATTCAGAACGAAAGACGGGGACACCTCCGATTTGGATCGTTGCATTGACGGCAAATGCTTTGGATGGAGATCGAACTAAATGTATCGATGTTGGCATGAATGACTATCTTTCAAAACCCTTCACCCCAGCAGAATTGACTGAGGTTTTAGAAAAAGTGCCGATTTCGAAAGATTTGGAAACACATTTTACCGCATCTGTCCGTTGAATATCCTTTTGAAAGTTTTGCCAGGTAGGTTGTTGGGAATAATCGAAATCGAAATCGAAATCGAAATCGAAATCGAAATTGGGATCGAAATTGGGATCGAAAAGTAATGTCAGTGGACTATGAAATATTGGAGCAACCTGCTTACAACGCAAAAAATCGATTTCGATACCGATTTCGATTAGGATGCCGAATAAACTAAATCCTAACAAGTGCGTAGAGGGCATCGGCTGACCCGCTCCGAGTTCAAATAATTGACTGTAACTTTAATCCTTGTCCAGCATTTAACGCGCGCTCCCGGTCAGCCGTATCTCATGCTTGACGATAGGCTCTCGGGAGAGAGCAAATTAATTACATTTTAAATAAGCCAGCCATTATTCTTTAAATGCTTGGAAATTTATAAATGAAATACCAAAGCTTTCCGCATCAACTTACCTCCTTCCTATTCGGATTACTGTTTCTGATTATCAATCCGATTGTTCTCGCAGACGAAACGGAAGAAATCATCGAGACGATGCCGAGTTGGTCAACCACGGAAATTCATTTTCAATATGGGAACCTGGATACGCCGAGTTTTGCCGGTGGGGGAGATGCAGATACTATTATAGTGTGGCGGTTTTAGGGATCACTAATATATTGGAAATGCGCTGGGGACAGCGCACGATACAGGTCGAAGGCCTGGTTTCACCCACCCCCACTGGGAACCCAGTCCGTGTCTTTTCTTCCTTGATGCAATGGGGTCACTTCACAGATTCGCATTGCCAATCCGTCGCATCATTGTTTTCATAGGTTCATTCCGTCATGTCAAAACGTATCCTCCTCGCCGGCTTTTATCACGAGACTCATACCTTTCTCGAAGGCACGACCGGATTGTCAGAATTCCAGATCACCCGGGATCAGGAACTGATCGACCGAAGAGGAGACGCATCTCCGATGGGTGGGTTTCTGGATGCTGCTGAGAAATTCGGTTGGACTGTTCTGCCGACCGTCGATTATCGCGCGATGCCTGGCGCGATCGTTGAAGATGAAGTCATCGAAAGGTTTTGGGTTGAATTCAAGAAACGGGCTGAAACCTATTTTCGGAAGGGAATTGATGCCATTTATCTCGTGCTTCACGGTGCGATGGTTTCGCAATCCCTGATGGATGTGGAAGGCGAGATTCTTTCCCGGTTGCGCAGTGAGTTGCCCGAAACGGCTGAGCTTCCGCTGTTTGCTGTTTACGATCTTCATGCGAATTTCACTCAAGCAATGGCGAGTAGTTCCAATTGCCTGGTGGCCTACCGAGAGAATCCACACACCGATGCGAGAGAATCGGCCATGCGCGCCGTCACGTTGTTGAGTCGGTGCTTCACTCAAAATGTGATGCCGAAGATGATCTGGGCAAAGGTTCCCATTGTCTGGCCTCCGACGGGCGTAGCCACTGCGAACGTCCCCATGTCA
This sequence comes from Verrucomicrobiales bacterium, assembly GCA_012959985.1. GTDB lineage: Bacteria > Verrucomicrobiota > Verrucomicrobiia > Limisphaerales > DUCD01 > DUCD01. The sequence continues at coordinate 33,752 of DUCD01000047.1, forward strand.
TTGCTCGAGAAGTCGGCAAGAGAGATAGAGGAGGAGAACGAAAATGTCTGGGTCGTTAATGTGAATGCGGGATACTCCTTCGCCGATACGCCGGATACCGGCGTCAGTTTTTCTATGGCGATCACAGCGCCCGAGCTGGAGGGTCAACTGAAACCTGAATTGTCCAATAGTGAGTCAGAGGATTGGGAGCGTTGTGTGCGCATGAAATTGATCCAGCTCTGCGATCTTGCAATGGCGTGGAAGCATCAGGGCAATGTAGTGGATCCACCGATAGATGAAGTGATAAGTGGACTTGATCATAAGGCGCCGGGGCTCACGGTAATTGTTGAGCCATCAGACAACATCGGTGGCGGTGCACCGGGCGACGGGACAGGTATTCTGCGTGCGTTTGTGAAACTTGGATTTCAGAATGCGGCCGTAGCCATCAATGATCCGGAAACCGTGAAAACACTCGAACGCTTGACCCCGGGCGAACGAATGAGGTTGCCCATTGGTGGTAAGGGCAGTCCCGTGGATCCCGGCCCGTTGGAGTTGGAAGTAGAGTTGGTTTCCCGAAGTGACGGCCGATTCGAATTGGAGAACAAGAAAAGCCATTTAGCCTCCATGACAGGCAGCGTTTTTCATATGGGACCGACAGCGGTTGTGCGTCACGCAGGTGTAACCATTCTGTTGACCAGTTATCGGACCGCTCCCTTCGACTTGGGGCAATGGCGCAGCCAGGGAATCGATCCGGAAAACTTCTCGTTCATCGGCGTCAAGGCAGCGGTCGCACACCGGGCCGCTTACGACCCGATTTCAGCGCGAAGCTACTGGGTGGATACACCCGGACCCTGCACCAGTAATTTGAAATCACTGCCTTTCAAACATATTCTCCATCCGGTGTTTCCTCTCGACGACTGAGCGCGATTAAAAGTACGGGGGCTGGGTAATTATACTCTTACGCATCAAGTTTTCGGATTTAAACCTCGGAATTCTTCACAAACTTGATGCCGGGCAGAACAGG
>DUCD01000047.1:34831-42214 GCA_012959985.1 Verrucomicrobiales bacterium
GGCTTCAGGAAATCGCCGGGACTTATATTCCAGCCCATCAAGTCCGACAATTTCAGCCCCTGGGATTTTCCGAAAACTTGATGCCGATCAGTATAGTTCTGTAGCGTGCGCTGTCCCCAGCGCATTTTCAGTATAGTCAATAGTCCTTTCTGGCTGGGGACAGCCGACGCTACAGGAAGTGTAGTCAATAGTCCTTTCGGCTGGGGACAGCCGACGCTACAGGAAGTGTAATCAATAGTCCTTTCGGCTGGGGACAGCCGACGCTACAGGAAGTATAGTCAATAGTCCTTTCGGCTGAGGACAGCCGACGCTTGAGCAGATCACTCTCCGAACTCTTAATCGCACACTCGACGACTGATTGGATTGAGTTAATACTTGCTATTCAGTTATACTTGAATCCAAATATGTGAGTGATCGCCAAGAACGTCCAGCGTGGATTGAATCGACGGGAATGGCTGCGAATGGCAGCGGCAAGCACGTTTTCGGCGCTATTACCGGGTTGCCGTATTACCGGAGGGCAGGGGCAGGGGCAGGGAGGAATTAAATCGGTTGCGGCCATTGCGACCATCTATACCCCTAATTCGCACGCCGACGTTCTTCTCAGTAAAATTCTGGAAGGCTGGAAACACGATGGAGGGGACGGACCACAGCTTCGGCTCGCCTCAATGTATATTGATCAGTTTCCTGACCGCGACATGGCACGTGCCATGTCTGAAAAACATGGGGTTCCTCTCTTCGGATCAATTGAAGAGGCCATTACTGTTGGAACGGATGACATTCCTGTCGATGGCGTGCTCAGTATTGGAGAGCACGGCGATTATCCTTGGAACGCCAAGCAACAGCATCTCTACCCTCGGCGACGATTCTTCGAGGGGATTACCGATACCTACCGGAAATATGGACAGGTCGTCCCGGTTTTCAACGATAAGCATCTAGGACCTGAATGGCGCAACGCCCATTGGATGTACACTACCGCGCGCGAAATGGGCATCCCTTTCATGGCGGGATCATCTTTGCCGCTCAGCTTCCGCACCCCGGACATCTCCATCCCGATGGGCTCGCACATCGACGGAATCGTGGGAATAGGATACTCCGGATTGGACGTATACGGATTCCATACTCTGGATGTGTTTCAGTCCTTTGCCGAGCGCCGAGCCGGTGCCGAGACAGGCGTGCGATCAGTGCAATGTCTACAGGGCAAGGCCATGTGGAAACCTCTCGACGACGGCCGGATTCGACCCGATGTGTTCAACGCAGCGTTGGCAACGGTGCCTCACGAGGAGGGTAGGGATGTCCGTGATGTCTCGGGCAAGGGAGTAGCCCTGTTCCTTATTGAATACCTGGATGGACTGACCGGGGCTGTCTTCATGCTCCCCGGTTTCGCCCGGCGCACGACCATTGCTTTCTCACTGCGGGGGCAGAGCAGCCCCCGCTCGTGTTTTATTGAGGAGAGGTCTGAGCCAAGGTATCCCCATTTTGCTTATCTCCTGCACGCAGTGGAACAGATGTTCCATACAGGTCGTCCGACGTATCCGGTGGAGCGCACACTGTTGACAAGTGGAATCCTCGATCGGGCCTTGACATCCCTCGTCGAGGATCACCGTCGGATCGATACTCCGGAATTGGCAATCGGCTATCACCCGGTCGACTACCCCCACGCACCCCTCCCGGTTCTCTAGCAAACCGATATGACTACTCACTCATCAATCGCGCAGATACGTCGGGACTGAGGCGAATGGCACTAAGTTAAGGCATTCTGTTCCGTCCTGATTGGTTTTCCATTGTCCGGGGTCGACGGCCCCGGCTTCAGGAACAAAATCATGTCCAGGGCCTTTTTAAACCTGAAGCTGGCCGCGGTGAGGCCGGATTTGATATCGTTCGGGTCATGTCAATCCCAGACCCAATTGCCCAGGAATTCCATCGAAACCCCGTCTTAACTTAGTGCCATTCGGACTGAGGCTCAAATTCCATGGTTCCCAAGCAGCAAAACCAATGGTTCGAGACAAGCTGTTGGACCCCCATTATTGAGGCGGTTGCACAAACGGGAACGGTGGCTGAAGAGGCCTCTGGCAAGACTCTACGAACGATTCCGAGACCTTGAGGATAAGGATCTATCATTATGGTGGAGTATTTTCCTGGTTTTCACCAAAGAGTATTGAGATGGGGATACCGGTGTATTGTGTGATCGGGGGTTAACAGGGTGAACTGTTGTGCCATGGCGATTGCAATGAGCAGACGATCTACCGGATCATCATGAATCGCCGGCAAGTTTGTAGAGCGGATGGCTTCGGGACCGTAAAGCGGGAATTCCGAAACTTGATGGGTTTCAATCATGCGTGGCCACCAAGTTTGCAAGGGCTCTGGAAGCACTAATTTCCCTTTGGCTGACTTGAGGCCCATTTCCCATGCCGAAACCGGAGATACGTAAACAAACCAGGCATCATCAATCGCCTTCACGGCTGATTCGGAGAATTTATCGTCTTCGTTTGCCAGCCAAATAATGGCGCAGGTATCGAGCAGTAGGTTCACCGATATTTGGCCGGGATTTCATCATCACTCAGCGGTTCTGTTGGATCGTATCCGGGCGCCAGTTTCACTTTTAAAGCGGGATCCCCTTTCAGGCGGCTTTGCTGCTTCGATAGGGCTGCATTGAGTTGCACCACTGGCTTTCCATTGCGACAGATGATGACCGTTTCGCCGTTTTCCTCAACAGCTTTGACCAGCTCAGAGAGACGGGACTTCGCTTCATGCATATTGACCGTGATCATGTTAGCTAATTTAGCTAAGCACGGTGGTCTTGGCAAGTTTTAATAGAATAGAGAAGGATTCGAGACCTTGATATCGTTAATGGGTGTGTCTTTATTTCCATCGTTTGGCCACCTCGTCTTTCATGAACTGCAATCCGTCGCGGGCTAACTGTTCTTCACTCTCGTACATGCGGCGCCAGATTTTTGTTGCAGCCGCAAGTTCCGGCAAAGCAAGTCCGAAGGCTTCGATCATCAACCAGCCGTCGTAATTAACTGCTTTCAATGCGTCAAATGTTTCAGCCCATTTAATATCCCCTTGCCCCGGCGTGCTGCGGTCATTTTCGGAAATGTGGACATGGCATAACACATCGGCGCAGCCCTTGATCGCATCGGTCACGTTCTTTTCCTCAATATTCGCGTGGAAGGTGTCATACATCACCCGGCAGTTCGCATGATCGACTTCCTTTGCAAAACGGGCAGCGTCGGCATGGCTGTTTAAAAAGTAAGTTTCGAAACGATTCAAACATTCAACACCCAGTGTGACTTTGGCTCCACTGGCATATTCAGAAACCTTGCGCATGCTGTCGACACCCCATTTCCATTCATCTGGGGTGGGGCCGGAACCGCTGAAGAGACCCAATGCGGAATGAAACGGACCGACTAGATGTGTGGCACCAACAGCATGGCAACAATCCAAGGCTTTTTTTGTCGCTTCTACACCCTTGGATCGAATGGCCTCGTCGGGACTGATTGGGTTGTCTTCTTCGGTTCGAACCGTCACGGCGGTTCTTTCCAAACCTAGATCATCCAATCGGGTGCCCCAGCTACCATAATCGAAATCTGTGTTGAATATTGGAATTTCGACGCCGTCATATCCCATGCCCTTAAGTGATTCGAGGACCGGGATGGTCTCATCATTCATTTCGCCGCTCCAAAGAAGCAGATTCATTCCGAATTTCATATTTTTCTCCTGGAAGAGATCCTCAGCCCAGTTGTTCGTGTGTGGACTGAGATTCTTTCTCTATGAACTAATTGTTAAAGGTGAACGCCTAGTGTGCCATTCCAGCATCGACTTATCAAGAAAGGTTGAAAGACGATTCAATCGAGTCTGGGGAATTTATGCTTGAGCGATCCCTAAGGTCGAGGAAGTTCATGAAAACAGAGACGCGCACCCTCGGATGATGAATCAAGGATGCGCGCAGGGACTTCAAATGGCTCAGAACCAACCGTTCCAATCCTAGTAGGGTTGCCATTCTTCTTTAAAGTATCCCACCTCAGCGAGTTACGATATTAGTTTCGGTTCTAGTTGAAGGTTTTCCTCTCAGAAGTCATAACATTCTCATAACGTGTTCACTAATGTCCTCTCTCGTTTTTATCGTCCACTGATGTCAAAACTGGCAGTTACTGGACCCGTGATTCTTTGCAGTTGGGGGTGTTCCTCAGGGGTGCGTGGTCGTTGAACAGTGTTCGTATCTGATCTGAGCAGAGAGCCTTTCGAGCAGACGGTCCAGACACAAGCCGGGATCGCTTTCGGCAAGGTGTTGGATATCTGACTGAACCCTTTTTTCTAGATTATTCGTCGCTGGAGTCCTTGGAGATCACCACCCTCAAGCATCACCGATGCCATTGCCGCCGGTGAGTTCGGTATGGAGGATTCTAGTTGCTTGAAAAGGGAAGGGGATGTGACCTCGTTCCTTCAAGTTGATTTCATTCCCGAGCTTCGTTTTGAGCCCCCCATCGTTGCCCTTACACCAGTCTTTTTCGTTTTCAGTAACATCAGGGATCGCTTAGGATTAACACATGCTGAGGAAATCCTTGATGATCAGTTTGGGGCTTTTATTGCCGATGTGTTCGCTGGCAGCCGTGGAGTTGGAGACTGTCCGATCAGTGCGAGTGAGTTTCCGGACTGAGCCTGGAAAGCAATACCAAGTCTACACAACCACCGACATTGACTCTGGTGGGCGGGTACCTTGCCACCTTTACTTCTGAGGAGGAATGGATGCCCTTCGACATTTCCAAACAAAGAGGCAGAGGCTTCTGGTTCGGTGGTCAAAAAGTCAGGCGAACACTCGACGAATGGTCGTGGGTTACAGGCGAAGATTGGGTTTATGCAAACTGGCAGAGTGGTATACTCGATTCTCCCGTTTCCACTTCAAGTGTGACATTGTACTTCCCTCACTTGGAACCTAGGAATCTACATTTCTGGCAAGTCAGTTCTCCTGATGGGATTACCAACTACCTAATGGAAACCGGTATGCGGTCCGATCCGAATAATCCAGACTCTGATGGTGAGGGTATCAATGACGGGGATGAAGTGAATGTTCAGGGCACTTTACCTACCAGTGCTGACACAGACAAAGATGGAATACCGGATAGGACAGAAATCGATTTGGGACTGGATCCGTTACTAAGAAGCCCTTTCCCGGAACCGACTGTTACCGCATCAAAGGCAATCCGGATTGATACCGGTAATCTTGTACCCGGGGCTAAATACCAACTCGAATTCTCTGATGACCTCAAAACGTGGACGGAATATGGAGAACGGTTCACAGCCGATGGAGACAGTGGATCGGAATACGTGGATGTCGCCGTTTTCCATCGCTTCTGGAGGGTGTCAGTTAAACTTTAAATATCGAACAGGAATACCATGCAAGAAAACGAAAAACACTCAAAGACGTTGGAAGAAATAAAAGCCAGGTCCCGCAAGGTCCACGACGAGTGGCCGCCGCCGAAATCCTACGAGGAGGGGAAGAAGCAATTGCAGAGGCTCAGGGGCTTCAAGCCAAGACCGACTTATGCCCCGGACGGATCCTTAAACGTAAAACCAATTATTCCGCCAACATCCGGGTTCCATGAACATTGAAAACACAGGGACGGAAGACCGCAACTTAATCAGGGGGGAGTTCAGGTGTCATATGATTTGAGAATCATTTTCCTCGACGATTTTTACAGCTGAAGAATCTTGATGTTTACTGATGCCGAGACACCACTCCCGGTGAACTTGGATCATCTGCAGTCAGGAAATACTTTGCGCAAGCACCGTAGGCCTTAAAAAATCATTATTATAATATCGATATTGGAATGGTTATCGACCGGACAAGCGCTCTGCTGCACGTTCTTCCAGCCACTTAAAATCCTGGCGTCCTGCGGCGTCAAAAGAAACCGTGCCGTATACGGTTTTGACTGGAAGCTTTGTCGTGCGGCTTGCCCATTTATGAATCTCCGCACGGCCGTCTGCATAGGTCAGGCTCCCCGCCCCGTTGTGGTAAGAGGCCGGAATATCGCCCCATCGAGTCGCGGTGAATCCATTGATGAAATACCCGTCATTTATCGAATCGGCATGTTCGTCGATTGTTACAAATTTTTTCGTCGGTTGAGGTATGTGATTAAGTTTAAGCCACTGCTTGCGATCCCTCGTCAAGGGATTGATTCCGTTCGCCCCCGAAATTGCCGCCCTGGGGCTGCTAGTGAATAATCCCATTGACGCGTTCATCGACTGGCTGCGTAACCGTGCCGACCACCCGGCACGTTTCTGCACGTCCGAGAGATAGCGGTCGGCGGGGCATTTGTAGATACCCAACGCCGCCGCGGAGTATGGAGCCAGAACTCCGTTCCGAACCAGCACCACATTCGTGATCTCCGAATTACGCGACCAATCCATCACATTGTTCACCCAGTTCGCATACAGCCCTTTGGAAACAGTCTGACGCGTTTCGTTGACACCAAAATTATTGGCCAGTTTATCGTCGAAATCAAGCGAATACAAAAGCCACGCCTGCATCAACTGTCGCCCGTTATTGAGGCAGGCGATTCCCTGCGCTTTGGTTTTGGCTTTGGATAAGGCCGGAAGCAGCATGCCGGCCAGAATCGCTATGATCGCGATGACAACTAGGAGTTCGATCAAGGTGAATGCCTGGATCGGTCTTTTCCGACAAATAGGACTATACTTTCGCTGCATTCAAGCAGTGTAGGAAATCAGTGCTCCGGTTCAAGAAAAAAAGCCGCCAGACCTACTAAGGATTCCGACATTTCCTCCGTCCCCACCGGATCCAAATCGGGAGACCGTAACGTTGTGATTGATCACCAACATCTTTCTCAATATTTCAATTTAGATTCTCATTCAAAACGCCTTTTCGAACCCGAACAATCATTTAACTTTTTGACAAAATCCCTCTCGTTCTCGATGCGTCGACGCATTCAGGTTTCCCACGTATCCGTAAATGGCCTTCCGGGGCCATGTGTTTTTTCCCACCATGAGCGGTTTACCATTGTGGAAATTACCATACCCATAAACAGTTGGTACGAATGCAATTGTCAGCGGTCACTCAAACTGACCCACCCAGGGTCGAAATAGAAGGCTTCAAACTGACCCACCTTGAGCAGGGCCAAAGAGCTGTGAATTTCCCGGAAGATCCGGAGGATATGCAGTTCATATGGCCAATAAAATCAAGGTGCAAGAACAGGAAGCGAGAGCATTTGATCGTCACATTCACCACGTTCGCCGGTGGAAGCTTGGGGTTCCGTCCCGTATTGGTTTCGGTTGACTACCCCAAGTCGCCATAGTTTCGGTTCCTAGCTCATCCATGATTTGACTTCTGCCCATTTCTGTGGTTGATTAACTCCAACATCAGGAGCG
>DUCD01000048.1:0-3088 GCA_012959985.1 Verrucomicrobiales bacterium
GGTGCTGCAGAGAGGTCTGCGAACTCGCGGATTGAAAATTCTGGATTCTCCCGGATTGGGTGTCCTGATGCTACTGCTTGGAACGGTTTGCTATTTCCTTCCCCCTATTGTCCTATCTTCCGGTGGACCGCAGCTCCCGATTGCCGGATACCTGTGTGCCTTATTCTGGTTGGTTGGTGCGGGGGCCTGCAGTGGGATGTTGTTCTGGGTGTTTCGAAACTTCAGGCCTTCTGTTCTGCGGAATTCTCCGGTGATCCTCTGTGGGATCAGTCCTTTGAGACAGGCTACCGGTCGCCATCGACTTGCGGTTGCCGGTTTCATGGCTGCAGTGAGCATGGCAGTTGGAATGAGTATCCTGATCTTCAGTTTTGAGACAACTATGAACCGCTGGATTCAGGAAATACTGAAGGCCGATGTTTTTGTTTCCACTCACGGACTGAGGAATGCCTCCGGCCGGAACAGAATCCAGGAAAACACCTGGCGTGAATTGTCACAGCATCCTTTAGTCGACGCTTATGAAGTCAGTTTTTTTCATCCGATACGGATTCAGGGAAAGGAGACCTTTCTGGTCGGATCGATCTGGACTCATCCTGAGCTTCGCCGGGGAAACATCTGGATTGATCCGCCTACAGGTGATTCTTCAAAGGCAGACGCCCCGAATGGCGTTATCTCGGTCACGATCAGTGAGAGCTTTTCGGAGCGGTTTTCTAATGTGAAAGGCGACCTGTTGGAGTTGCCGACTCCATCAGGTATTCGGACAGTTCGCGTGGGGGGTGTTTTTGCGGAGTATGGCAATGAGCGTGGATCCATTACCGCACCGGGAGAGAGTATTGCCGAATGGTTTCAAGACCGGAAGGCCGGCAGCCTTGCCTTGAAGCTGAAATCGGGTACGGATCAGGATCGCTTGATCCGGGAATGGCAGACGGATTATCCAGGTTTGTATGTGCGGACGAATGCGGGATTAAAGGATGAAATCCTGACGATTTTTCGGCAAACTTTTTCTGTGACCGTCGTCATGAAAGGAATCGGGATCATTGTAGCGGTTGCCGGATTGGTTCTGTCTCTCATCAGTCTGCAACGGGAACGTAGACGTGAGACAGCAGTGCTCCTGCAGTTGGGGATGTTGCGGCGTCAAGTAGCGGCTGCGGTGGGAATCGAGGGGCTGTGTTTGACGGCTTTGGGTCTTGGGGCTGGAATGGTGTTGAGTTTCTTTCTGGGAAGGTTGTTGATTTTCGTTATCAATAAACAATCATTCGGCTGGACCCTGAGTTTTGAAATACCTTACCTTGATTTGGCATTGTTCTCGGGATTGATGCTGGGAGTCAGTGGGTGTGTCTGTTACGGAGTCGGCTATTGGGGAAGTCGTCTGACAGCAGACCGCGAGGAGTGAGGGACGATTGGAAACATGAGAAATCGATTGAGTCCTAATGATATCTGAAGTGTTGAATCCATTTTCTGTGAAACCAGGGCCAGGGATCTGTTTCCGGTACCTGACTCTATGTTTCGGTTTCATCATCCTTCTTTCCAGCCGGGCGGAGGAGGTGGGCATCCTGCGGACAAAAGACGGATATGCCGTGCCGCAACCAAATCCCCATTTCCGTTTTCCCAGGGACCATGGAAGTCATCCCGATTATCGAATTGAATGGTGGTATGTAACAGGACACCTCCACGATGAAACTTCGGCCCGATACGGATTCCAGTCTACCTTCTTCAGAGTGGCATCACGGAACGGTAAGACCTTCGATACGTTGCCGGATCAAAGGGAAGGTTCGCCCATCCTCAAGGTGAATCCATTGTTTCAGGGCAATCCTGTTTACATGGCTCACATGGCCTTTGTCGATATCGAGAATGGCCGTTACCTAAGTGAGCAACGATTCAATCGGAAGGGTTGGGATGCCTATTCAGAGACTGGACGACTCAAAATGCGAAATGGAAACTGGTCTCTAGTGGGTGCAGATCCCGCCGTCGAGCAATCCGGTGAATTGATGTATCTCAAGGGATCGGTGCTTGGAGAAGTCTCCTTTCAATTAAAGATGAATCCGATGAAATCAAAAGTTCTTTTCGGGGAAAATGGATTGTCCAGGAAAGGGGCAGACCCAACTGCCTGCAGCTATTACATAACATTCCCGAGGTTAGCTTTGGAAGGGTCTCTGAAATACCGTGGTCGCTCCTTAAAGGTCAATGGATTGGGTTGGATGGATCACGAAATCAGCAGCAGTCAATTGACGGAGGAGCAGGTCGGCTGGGATTGGGCGGGCATCCAGCTGAACGATGGGCGGGAAATTATGTTTTACATCATGCGGACAAAGTCCGGAAACGCGGATCCTTTTTCGTCCCTGACCTGGGTGAATGAAGACGGGGAACTGGTTGAAGTGCCCATTGGAAAGTTCAGTTTGAGTCATCGGAGAATATGGGAGAGCCCGGAGACGGGAGGCAAGTATCCCTTGGATCTGGTGTTGAAGATCCTTGATCCCAATCTCGCCAGACAAATCGAACTGCACCTCAAGCCTTTGGTTGATAATCAGGAAATGACCAGTCGCAGCGGAAGTATCCATTACTGGGAAGGAGCATGCGATGTTCTTGATTCAGTCGGTGTATCCATCGGCTCCGCTTACGTGGAGTTGACTGGCTATTCCGATGATTCGTTGAATCTTATTCTGAGATAGCGTGCTGCATTCCAGCCGAAAGGGCGGATCGATTCAAGTAATGATATCGCGCATTACGCGACCCTCCATGTCATCGGTGAGAGGGGTGTCGAATTCTGGATCATTCTTGAAAATACTCGTGAACTGCCACCCGAAGAAATGGAAACAAAACGCTTCTCTGCATTCAACTTTCCCCTTGTTTCATAACCTGCACGAAACGGAATGAAGGTGATTGTTTACCGGTTTGATATGTTTTTTTGTGTCGAAACAAAATCAATATCTATGAGTTGATTGTCTATTTGCTTGAAAAAGGGGCCGATGAACGGCAACTCTGGTTGAATGCTGAAAAAGGAAATTCCCATTAGTATACTCTTACGCATCAAGTTTTCGAGTTTTAACCTCGGGGTTTTTCACAACCTGATGTTGGGCAGTGCACGATTCCT
>DUCD01000048.1:3181-7395 GCA_012959985.1 Verrucomicrobiales bacterium
CTTCTGCCCATCAAAGCTGCGGATTTCAGCCTCGGGGATTTCCGAAAACTTGGCGCCGAGCAGTATAATAGTATTTTAGGCAGCTACCTCGCTCGTCGATTTCTTCGCACACGAGGGGACGCGGTCGCAGGCCCTCATCGTTCCATAGAAACGGTTCTTACAATGAAAGTAGCTGCCATCGTTCTGGGGATCGTGACACTCGTCGGATGCGCATCGCCGCCAGTCTCCGAAACCGGTTCCGCAACCGTGGACCTGATTCTCATCAACGGTAAGATCGAAACCGTGGATCCGATAGTGGGCGAGGTCGAAGCTCTCGCCGTCACGAACGGACGCGTCCTGGCCGTCGGATCGACCGACAAGATCGAGTTGCTCGCCACGGGTTCAACGCAGATTATCGATTTGAACGGTAAGCGTGCGGTTCCCGGATTCATCGAGGGGCACGGACACTTCACCGGCATTGGTGACGCGCTCCAGATTCTGAACCTGAATAACGTCGATAACTGGGACGAGGTGATCGAGATGGTGAAGGACGCGGTTGCCAAAACCGAACCGGGCGAGTGGATCCTGGGGCGCGGTTGGCACCAGGAGAAGTGGGATCGTGTGCCCGAGGACAACGTGCGGGGCTTTCCGATTCATACCGCACTCAGCGCGATCTCGGTGGACAACCCTGTGTGCCTCAAGCATGCGAGCGGACACGCGTGCTTTTTCAATGCCAAGGCGATGGAGCTCGCGAGCATTACCTCGAAGACCTCAGACCCTGCCGGCGGCGAGATACTGCACGGCGAAGGCGGTTCACCGAGTGGTTTGTTCAACGAAACGGCGATGGGCCTGGTCCACCGCGTGCACGCCAAGGAGGTCGCGAAGCGCACGGACGAGCAACGGATCGAAGACCTGCGCCGCTCGATTCGTCTCGCTGATCGCGATTGCCTTTCGAAGGGAATTACCAGTTTCCAGGACGCGGGTTCGTCGTTCGCGACGGCACGAGTTCTGCGTAGTATGGCTGAGGCAGGCGAGCTTGGTACACGCCTGTGGGTGATGATTCGCGCCTCGAACGAGGATCTCGCGAACAACCTTGAGGAAGCACGTGTCATCGGTGCGGGCGACGATCACCTGACGGTGCGCGCGGTCAAGCGCTCGATCGATGGTGCGCTCGGTTCACGCGGTGCCTGGCTGCTCGAGCCTTACAGCGATGCGCCCGAGAGCTTGGGGTTAAACACCGCAACGGTCGCGAGCGTCGAAGAAACCGCACGTCTTGCCGCCGAATACGACTACCAACTGTGCGTGCACGCGATCGGCGACCGCGCGAATCGGGAGGTGCTCGACCTGTACGAGCGGACGTTTGCGAAGGCGGGTGCGCGCAATTACCGTTGGCGCATCGAGCACGCCCAGCACGTGAACGTTGTGGACATCCCGCGCTTCGCAGACCTCGGCGTGATCGCCTCGATGCAAGCGGTGCACTGCACTTCCGACGGTACCTGGGTCCCCGCACGTTTAGGCAACGCGCGCAGCGAGGAGGGTGCGTACGTCTGGAAGAAATTCATGGACGCGGGTGTCCTGGTGACGAACGGCACCGATGCTCCCGTTGAAGATGTCGATCCGATCGCGTCCTTCCACTCGTCCGTGACACGCCTGCTCAGGGACGGTTCGGTATTCTACGGTGACCAGCGTATGACACGGATGGAGGCGTTGGCTTCCTACACGATCAACTGCGCGAAGGCGGCTTTCGAGGAAGACATCAAGGGCACGCTCGTACCGGGCAAGCTCGCGGACATCGTCGTGTTGTCGAATGATATCTTGACCGTTCCCGAGAATGAGATTCGCGACGCGAAGGTTCTGTGGACGATCGTCGGTGGCAAGGTGCTCTACTCGAACAAGTAGTGGTTGCCGAAGCTCATACCCGAATTCTCGTCGAGCGAGTTCCCTTTGGTAAATCCCGGGAAGTCGATAGGCTGACTGCGATTGGTGATGGATTTTTCACTGAGCGGAGGGACAATGATCCCTGCGGCGGCCAATGGTCCAATTATCCATTGCATCTCATTGACGGGTTTCATTGATCTAGAAACGCTCACACAACCCTATACCCAGATTAGGTCGGGAACAATGCGGATTACATAGAACAGGTTTTTCCAAGAAGAAGAGTGGTGATTCAGATATTCGATCAAGAGACAACATTGAATCCAGACATGAAACTCATTACAATATTTTCCATCGGTTGTTTATTTACGGGATTGGCGAAAAGTTCATCAGAGGAACGATCGGTCCAGCAACGATATAATGTGCTGTTCATCATTTCTGATGACCTGACGGCAACTGCCTTGTCCTGTTATGGAAATACGGTCTGTAAGACACCCAGCATCGATCGTCTTGCATCGAAGGGGACACGGTTTATGCGGGCCTATTGTCAGGCAACCTATTGCGGGCCATCACGCGCTTCATTCATGTCGGGGTACTATCCTTCGGCAACCGGTGTGTTGGGTTATGTCAGTGGTCGCAAAGCGATCGGGGATCGTGCCACCTGGGCGCAACATTTCAAGAATGCGGGTTACTACAGTGCTCGTGTCAGCAAGATCTTTCATATGGGCGTGCCGGGAGGAATTGAAAAAGGAACCGACGGAGCGGACGATCCCCTTTCATGGACGGAAAAATACAACAGCCAGGGGCCGGAATGGAAAGCTCCCGGAGTCGGTGAAACCTTGGAAGGCAATCCCGATGGGAAAAAGCCGGTGGTAGGCGGCAATACCTTTGTTGTCGTGGCCGCCGATGGAGATGACCTGGTTCACTCTGATGGAAAGACTGCAGCGAAAGCCGTGGAGCTACTTAGAACACACAAAGAGAATCCCTTTTTCCTTGGAGTCGGATTCGTTCGGCCACACGTTCCGTTTGTTGCTCCGAAAAATTATTACTCGCCCTTCCCGCATTCAAAGATGGTTCTACCCGAAAAGTTTCCCGGCGATTGGGATGACATTCCCCAAGCCGGTATTAATTACAAGACAAGCAAAAACATGCAGATGAATCTGATCCGGCAGAAGAAGGCTGTTGCCGGCTATTATGCGTCTGTGGCCTATATGGACGCCCAAGTAGGCAAGGTTTTGAAGGCCCTGAAAGAATCCGGGCTCGAGGAGAATACCATCGTCATTTTCACCAGTGATCATGGCTACCATTTGGGCGAGCATGATTTCTGGGCAAAAGTCAGCCTGCATGAAGAATCCGTCCGCGTTCCGCTCATCATTTCCATGCCGGGAGAAAAGCCTGCGGTCTGTGATTCCATTGTGGAGTTGTTGGATCTGTATCCGACTATCGCCAGTTTATGTGGTTTGGGAGTTCCTGATAGGATCCAGGGAAAGAATATCTCAAGGATGTTGTCGAATCCCGGATACAAAGTGCGGGACGCGGCCTTCTGCGTAAATGGAAAAGGGTTCCTGATCAGAGAAGATGACTGGGCTTACATTCAGTATGCCGAGGATGCATCCAAAGGCATGGAACTTTTCGATATGGTTAAGGATCCAAAACAATTCACCAACCTGGCCCACATGCCGGAATACCAACCGATCGTCGATCGCTTTAAAACGAAATTTAGAGCAAAGATGAAAGAAGTCCGAGCCAACGATCTGGGCCGGAAATATTGACTTTCAGGTATCGTGCAGGGAGATTCTTCATATGCATTAGCCCAATGAGTCGATCCCTTGAGACAGGCAACAACTTAGGGAACAGTGATTTTCATGGTAGATGTCAGGTTCAGCCCTCATAATGACTAAGAGTATATTCTATCGTATATTCGGGCTTCGTAAGTTGCCGAAAGAGACGCGAAACAGGTTTGAAGGAGAAGGCATCGTATTCGATGAAGAAGGCACCAGTTGCGCATTAGCGTTCCGAAAGTTTCGCGGGACGCACAGATCCTCTGGTCGCGGGTGGCAAAGTTGTGCGGTTGGTAGCCTTGTGATTACAAAACGAACTTTCTATGTCCATCTCCCGTTCATGATTCATTGTGAAAAGCCTATAGAGGAGGCCGTCCAATATCTAGACTTGGAACTCAGCGGACCCACAAAGCTAGTTATGAAGTTTGGTGTTGAAAAGCTTTTTGAGAAATCGACTGGCAATCTAACGTGCTACTGGCGTACTGAGAATGCTTCTGCGATCATGGGAGATATTGTCAAATTTTGAGCCTCCCCCAAAAAAGTGGACAGTTAATGTGCTAAAACGTAAGAACATTAGCT
>DUCD01000049.1:0-425 GCA_012959985.1 Verrucomicrobiales bacterium
AACCTCCGCGTCCTTATACCCGAGCTGGAACTCGAGAAGGAAGGTTACCCTCCGAACACAATCTCAGTTCGGAAAAAATGTGTTTTTCTCCGATTGAAGGGTCAGGAATCCGATGAGGGAATCGACTTTACGGGGAGTGATCCGGAAGTGCTGATTACCGAATTCAAAGCACGTTATGAATCCTTGTTCGGGTATTACCCTTCCGGAAAAACCCTTGAGATAACAACGATTCGTATTATTGCATCGACCCACCCATCGGTTCCCGTTCGGGAAGATTTCCCAACCGTAGAGTCCACTCCGTCTGAACGAAATCGAATCAATGGATATTTTTCAGGTAAATGGACATCGTTACCGGTTTATAGGAGACATGATTTCGAACCGGGAACAACTCTCTCAGGGCCGGTCATCATTCAGGATGTTCATGC
>DUCD01000049.1:444-23257 GCA_012959985.1 Verrucomicrobiales bacterium
AGAACTGGACAGCGCGTTGCGGTGATCTTGGATCCCTGATGCTGGACTATTCATTCCGAAAGCAAACTCCGGCTTCATTGTCATACGGTTCAACAAAACAACATCAGAAAAATGAAGCTCCGTTGAAAACCGATCCGGTGGAGCTGGAACTCTTTACCAACCGCTTCGGAACAGTCGTTGAAGAAATGGGTAATATGCTTCAACGCACGGCGGTCTCCACTAACGTCAAAGAGCGTCAGGATTACTCTTGCGCCCTACTGGATGCCTCGGGCGAATTAATTGTCAATGCACCTCATATCCCTGTCCATCTTGGAGCATTGGGTATTTGTGTTCGTCGTATCATGGAAGAATTCCCCATGAATCCCGGGGATACCATCGTGACGAATCATCCCGCATACGGAGGGTCCCATCTACCGGACGTCACGGTCATCACTCCCTTCTTTCATCAATCCGATAAGCCTGCCGGGTTCCTGGCAAATCGGGCACATCATGCCGAAATTGGAGGCATCCAACCCGGATCAATGAGCCCTTCAGCGACTTGCCTTGCCGAAGAGGGGGTGGTGATTCCACCGACGCATCTTTTCCGTTCCGGAAAAGCTGCCTATGAAATCCTTCGAGATGCCTTATTGAAGTCGGCCTACCCAACTCGAAACCTCTCCGATAACCTGGCAGATCTGAGGGCACAAGTGGCTGCCAATCTCAAGGGAATCCGCTCCATGGCTCGACTGTCGGAAATATTTGGTGGAGTGACGGTCGACCGCTATATGGCCGCCATCAAAGAAGCTTCAGCCAGTATACTTTCTGCTAGAATACGAAAGATACCGGACGGGCGATATGCCGCCCGACAGAAAATGGATGATGGGAGCAAAATCGAGGTTTCCCTGGACGTTTACAAAGACCGAATCCGCATCGATTTCGAGGGAACATCCGGCGAACATCCGGGTAATTTCAATGCAGGGCCTGCCATTGTTCAGAGTGCGGTCATTTATTTCCTTCGCCTGATAGTCGATCAGTCCATGCCATTGAATGAGGGATTTCTCAGACAGATTTCACTCAAGATTCCCCGAGGAATGTTGAATCCCTATTTTCCGGAAGACCCTTCAAAATGCCCTGCGGTTGTAGGAGGCAATGTCGAAACCAGCCAACGGATCGTAGACACCCTGCTCCTCGCTTTGGAAAAGGCTGCCTGCAGTCAGGGCACCATGAATAACCTTGTCTTTGGAAATTCTGATATCAGCTATTATGAAACCCTCTGCGGCGGTGCCGGTGCTGGAGAGGGATTTCATGGAGCAGATGCTGTCCATACTCACATGACAAACACAGCGATCACCGATCCGGAAATTCTTGAACACCGGTATGCCGTCATTCTGAACCGATTTGCCATTCGTCGTGGCTCAGGAGGCAAAGGGAAATTCCATGGTGGAGATGGTATTCTTCGTGAAATCACCTTCCTTGCCCCCTACTCTCTTTCACTTCTGACTCAACATCGGATTGAAGAACCCTACGGCTTGAATGGCGGATCCCCCGGAAAACGGGGAAAACAAACTTTTATCACGAAAAACGGAAACCAACTGATTCTGCCTTCAACCGTCCAGATGGAGATTCAAACAGGTGACCGACTTATCATGGAAACGCCAGGCGGTGGTGGCTGGGGGGGATTCAGCACAGTAGGGAAACAGTCTGGGTCCTCGAAAGCTCCTGAACCATCTGACTGACATCCAGCTTCATTCCCGGAAACACAAGGTTGGGAAAGATTTCTGCAATGGGTTGAATGACAAATAAACGTTCATGAGCCCTGGGGTGAGGTATTTCCAATTCCTCTGTCACTAGCTGTCTTGAACCGAATAGAATCAAATCGATATCCAACTTTCTTGGTTGATTCCGAAGTCTTGATGGCGCGCGCCCGAAGGCTTTCTCAATGACACGTAATTGGATCAACAGACTTTCCGGGGTTTCTTCCAATAAGGGTATCAGACCAATGGCTAGATTAAGAAAATCAGGTGTGCCCGGAGCACAATCGATGGGTTCTGTTTTCCACAATGACGATACTTTCAACGGTTGCAGTGAAAGTGCCTGTAATCTGGAAACCGCAGATGTAAGAATTTTCTGCGAACTCCCGAGATTCGATCCGAGGGACAGCACACCCCATTCAGGATCCGTCATTTTAATCCAAGAACGTCCCGCATGTCGTACAATCCCGGTGCTTGCTCAGTGGACCAAACCGAAGCCCTTAACGCCCCATTGGCAAAGCAATCACGACTGGCCGCCTGATGGGTCAACTCGAGACGCTCACCGTCACCTGCAAACACCACAGTATGGTCCCCGACGACATCTCCTCCACGAAGGGAGTGGATCCCGATTTCCCGATCGGTCCTTGCCCCCACGATGCCCTGTCGACCATGCCTTGCGGATTCATCAAGAGGAACTTTGATGGCTTCAGCCAGAATCTCGGCCAGGGTGGTAGCCGTTCCACTGGGCGCATCCTTCTTGTGGCGATGATGCATTTCGATGACTTCCTTATCGAAAGAGTCACCTAGAATGTGCGCGGCTTTCTGGGTCAGCCAGAATAACACATTAACTCCAGTAGAAAAATTTGTTGCCCAGACAAGCGGTATGGTTTCAGCACATTTCCTGATGGCAATGCTGTGCTCCGGGCTTTGGCCCGTAGTACCGATGATCAAAGGTTTTTGCCGGGAGGCACATAACTGAGCCACCGAAAGGGTGTTTTCCTGAAAACTGAAATCAATGACGGCATCTGCAGCATCAATCACAGAATCCAATGAATCCCCCATGTCGATTTCCCCTACGACCTTAAGGGTATCGGATTGACGGGCAGCACAGGATTTCAACGCCAAGCCCATTCGCCCTTTTGAAGCCACAATTATGATTCGAGTCATTGTTTGGAAGGTGTTCTGAAGAATAATCAGGAAATCAGTCCGTAACGGGAAAGCGTTCGCTTTAATTGAGTCCGATCTCGGTTGTTCATGCGAACCAATGGCAATCGGCATTCTTCTTTTCCTAGTCCGACCATTGCCAGAGCCGATTTGATAGGCACGGGATTGGTGTCTATAAACAGATCTTTGAATAAACCATACCAATGTTCGTGCTTCTTAAGCGCTTTTTTGAAATCTCCTTTCAAAGCCGCGTCGACCATTTTCACCATCTCATTAGGAATGATGTTCGATGCAACGCTGATGACACCCACCGCACCCACAGAAATGAAAGGCAAGGTCAGAGAATCATCTCCACTGAAAATTAAGAATTTAGAATCGAGTTCCTGTCGAATCTGACTGACCCGATCCGGCGTGCCACCGGCTTCCTTGATGCCCACAATATTCGAACATTTTTCACGAAGGCGAACCATTTCAGGAATTCCGATTTCCACACCGCAACGGCCGGGTATACTGTAGAGGACAATGGGCAGATCGGTAGAATCAGCGATCGATTTGAAATGTTGGTAAATCCCGGTTGGGCTGGGTCGGTTGTAATAAGGTGCCACCTGAAGCGAACCGTCAACCCCGACATCCTGTGCCGCCTGAGTCAATTCGATGGCCTCACGAGTTGAATTCCCTCCGGTACCCGCCAAAACCTTAACCCTACCCCGAGCGGTCTCTACGGCACATTGCACGACCTCCTTATGCTCTGAAACACTCAATGTTGGAGATTCCCCGGTAGTGCCTACCGGAACGATTCCTGCCACTCCGGCCTTGATCTGACGTTTAATCTGATCCTGAAGAACCTCGAAATCGACTTTGCGATTTCTGAATGGTGTTACTAAAGCTGTATAAACCCGACGAAACATGAGCGAGTGAAACTAGCAGGAAGATTTGCTTACAGCTAGGGAAAATTAAATCATCTCACCAAGTCTGAGGCATCCTTGAAAAACCTCTACAGCCGGACCGGTCAAATGCACGTCTTCAAAACCGGATTGAGTTTTACTGAAACGCACTTCCAGTATATCACCGCTGTGAACTTTGAGTCTTATCGGTGAGCAACGGGTTGAGCTCATGGAGATGGCGAGAGCGGCTGCCGTCACACCGGTTCCACAGGCCAGAGTTTCGCCTTCGACTCCTCTTTCGTAGGTCCTCACCACCAATAAATCCGAATCCGAATCCGAATCCGGCGCAGTGACAAAATTGACATTGAGCCCCTTGGGACTGAATTGCTCATGAAATCTGATTTTCCGCCCTAAATCCTGAACCATAGCCAGATCCGGATCCGGCACAAAAATGACGGCGTGAGGCACCCCGGTGTCCACGGTATGCACTGTTAACCGTCTCCCATCCACTTCAATCGATTGATCCATTTTCAGATCCTGAGGCGGCGTGAGCGTAACGGTCACCTGATCGCCTTCAAATTCAGCGCGAATCACACCGGCGAGGGTGCCGAATCGCAAGCTTCCAAGTTCACTGACCTGTTCTTGTTTCGATTTCAGGTAAGACGCAAAGCAGCGGGCCGCATTGCCACACATTTCTGCCTCTGATCCATCACTATTGTAAAAACCCCACGACTCATCCTCTTCCGGATTTCGAGCTTGTCTCCAGATAACCAATCCATCGGCACCAATACCTAGTCGGCGATGACAGAGATATCGAATCTGTTCCGGTTGAAGCTGAAATGCAGGGTCGCGTCCATCCACCAGAATGAAATCATTCCCGGCACCATTCATTTTGGTGAACTCAATTTCCATCGTAAAGAGGAAACCTAGTGGATGAGGCTGAATATCTCAAGTGAAGCGGTATAAAACATTGAATTCACTGGACAGAAGTGTGTGCAATCATCCAATAATGAGTCTATTTGAAGCCATGAAGTACGCTGATAACCGATTTGAAGGCAAAGAGTTAGAACCGGAAGAACTCAATTCTTCCGCGAAGAGGACAGCTTCACCGGATATCGAGAAATTGGAAGCGACTCTGAAACGAACCCAGGATTTCTTTTTCAAGACTCAGCATGAAAAAGGATACTGGGTAGGAGAACTGATAGTGGATGACACCCTGATATCGGATATGATCTGCTATCATTACTGGAATGGTGGAATCGACCCAGAGTGGAAACGTAAGGCTATCAATCACATTTTTTCGAAACAACTTTCTGAGGGAGGGTGGAATATCTACCCCAACGGCCCCTCAGAGATCAATGCCACCATCAAAGCCTATACCGCATTGAAAATTACAGGCATCCCGATATCGGATCCAAGGATGCAGCAAGCTCGCAAAGTAGCCATCCATTTAGGGGGCCTTCCGCGAATTAATACTTTCTGCAAGCTGAATTTTGCATTGATCGGTCTTTTCCCATGGAAATACGTTCCCACCATCCCTTCGGAGATCATTCTGATCGGGAAGTGGTTTTATGTGAATTTGAACGAGATGAGTTCATGGACCCGTTCCATGGTGGTTCCCCTTGCCCTCATCAATCATTACCAACCCACCCGAAGACCCGATCCGGATTTCAATGTGGATGAATTGTATCCTGAAGGCTGTCTTGAAAGTGATCTTGCACTTCCACGCGATCAGGAAAAAACATTCACTTGGAGGAATTTCTTCATCCTGTTGGACCATTTTCTGAAATTCATCGAAAAGGCCCGACTACGTCCCTTTAGAAAAATCGCCTTGAAAAAGGCGGAAGCATGGATGTTGGAACGCTTGGAAGGGACCGACGGATTGGCTGCCATTTTCCCCGCCATTCTCAATTCCCTTATTGCCCTGAAGACCATGGGATATCCGGATGACCACCCTGAAGTCGTCCGCGCGGAAAAGGAATTGAAAGCATTGGAGCATGAGGAAGCAGATTCTGTAAGAATGGAACCATGCCTCTCTCCTGTCTGGGATACAGCGATAGCCGGATTTGCCCTGGCGGAATCAGGAGTATCTCCCGAACATCCAGCCATGGTCAAAGCCATGGATTTCCTGCTTGATAATGAAATCCGGTTTCGCGGCGACTGGAAACACAAGAATCCAGTCAATGTGGCACCGAGTGGTTGGGTCTTTGAATTCAACAATAAGTGGAATCCCGATGTCGATGATACAGCCATGGTATTGCTGGCATTGCGTCGTTCGCCCGGTTCAGACCGGGTTCGACGTGACGAGGCTTATCAACGTGGATTGAAATGGCTACTTACCTTTCAATGCAAAAACGGCGGGTGGGCCGCATTCGATAAGGACTGCACAAAGGGCATTTTGGAAAAAGTTCCTTTCGCCGACCATAACGCGATGTTGGATCCTGAATGTGCGGATATTGCTGCCCGTATACTGGAAGTCCTGGGAGATGAAAATTTCAGTCAGGATCACCCACAGGTCAGCAAGGCCATTGATTTTCTCTGGCAGACTCAGGAAGAAGATGGATCCTGGTACGGACGTTGGGGTGTGAATTATATTTACGGCACTTGGCAGGTACTTCGTGGTTTGAATGCATTAGACGTGGATATGAGTTTGCCTCAACTCATGAAATCGCGCGATTGGCTCGAAAGTATTCAACTGGGGAATGGAGGATGGGGCGAACGCTGCGATACCTATGATGATCCCATCAACAAGGGAAAAGGGCCCAGCACGGCTTCGCAGTCAGCATGGGCTCTAATGGGATTAATTGCCTTCAACGATATGGACCGACCCAGCATCCGACGAGGTGTGAATTATCTAATGGAACAACAGAATACTGATGGCACCTGGGATGAGGATGAAATTACGGGCACAGGATTCCCCAAGGTCTTCTATCTAAAATATGATCTCTATCGAATAAGTTGGCCCCTTTTAGCATTGGCGAGCTACAGGAATGCACTTACGCGCAGGAAGATCCGGTCCGATGAAAAAATTGAAACTGTGGCTGTTCTCACCGAAAAATGAACCTGTGGTTTGTCTTTGCGGTTAAGGAGGAAGCCAGCTGTTTTCGCCGCCTTACCAGAGATTTACCCGGTGTGAAAATCCTGGTGTCCGGTGTCGGCAGAGCCAACGCCTCAAGATGTATTCATCAGGCTTTAATTAAAGAGAACAGTCCGGACTTTCTGGCATCCTGTGGTTTCGCCGGTGGTCTGAATCCATCGCATCCAGTCGGTCAGATTCTATACTCAGCGGATCCCCATAGTGTCTGGGAGAAAAGACTTTCAACGTCAGAAGGGTTACCCGCCACATTTCACCAATCGGATCAAATCCTGACAACCTCCTTGGAGAAAAAGAAACTTTTCCATGCAACAGGATTGGATGCGGTGGAGATGGAATCCACAGAAGTTCGAGCTATCTGCAGGCAAAGGAAAATCCCTTCGGCGACTATTCGAGTCATTTCCGATACTAGCAACATGGATTTGCCACTGGATTTCAACCGGTATTACGACAATGAATTCAGGTTTAACATCGGCTCACTGATCAGCGATATCCTGCTTTCACCCACTTTGTGGTTGCCGATGTTGAAATTCAATAAAGACATCAGATCGGCATCCCAAACCCTTGGAAATCTCCTCTTTCAGATTCTATCCAATCAGGAATCTCCGTAATTGGGTGTTTTTGAACCGAATTTCAAACGAAACCAAGTCCGCAGGATCAGTCGAAATTTCTGTCTGGAACTCAGACGGACGGGATGGGGACCAAATACATTGAATCTATGAGATTTGATTTGCTTCAACAAATTCCAGTAGACCGCTCCCATTAACTCAGAGGCAATCAGGGATTTACGTCTTATTGACGGAAGTTGTTCCACTGCATTACAATAGAATACGTTCGCCTGCTCAGCCAGATTCTCCGCCAGTTTACGGAATCGGTCCGAATATTTGAAGGACAGGATTTCATCGGTAGTGACACCGAATTGATCCAGCATATCCTGAGGAATATAAATCCGGTTGTTTTGGGCATCGGTACGCACATCCCTGAGTATATTAGTGATCTGAAGCGCCTTACCCAAATTGACGGCATAATCCACACATTGACCATCCTTATCACCAAAAATCCGAATACTCAACAGCCCCACAACGGACGCCACCCGATAGCAATACAAATCCAATTGTTCACGGGTCTCAATTCGATTGATGTCCAGATCCATCTCCACTCCCCTGATCAGGTCTTCGAACAATTCAAGAGGCAATTGATACTTTGAAATATAAGGTGTCAGTTCGCGGTTGACCTGGATTTCAGGCTCCTTACCTGCGCAAGCTCGCCCAATGTCCTCACGCCATTGCGACAATTCATTGCGGCGCGCCTCTACGGGAGATTGATCTTCGTCGGCAATGTCGTCCACGCAACGGCAAAAGGCATATAATGCTGTCATGGCGCGGCCTTTATCTTTTGGTAAAAGAATGAAAGCCAGAGCGAGATTGGAAGAACTCTTCCGGGTAATCCGGTCGCTTTGGTTCATTTTCAGGAAGCCGAATTCCCCGATTCATCTTCCCGCTGAGGCGGCAATCCCCCAGTTTCGGATAAAGTCGGCTTTCTTTCACGGTGGGGGTGTCGACGTTTCTTTTTCCGTCGTCTTATGCGCTCGGTCAGCGGCTCTCCGGTCTCCTCTGGAATACGGGATCGGGAAGATCGATTGCGGCTTGATGTGGTTGCGGAACGTCTATTCCTTTTACGGTTATGCAAAAGACGAACTATGAATGCCAGGGCTAGTAGAAGTGCCAGGCCAACCATCGCGAGAAGCAGAGTATCTTGAAGAAGTAATCCGCCCCCCTTGCTTAAACCGCTTTGGGGCTGTGACACCACTGCAAGAAACCCTTCCATATTTTTAACTGAAATTCCCACTAAATTAAAAGGTATCGAAATTGTCGAAATATCATTGGTTCTCAGGACGCAGCGGAATATTAGATCGCTGCATTCGATAACGCAAGGCATGACGACTGATCTTTAGATCTTCCGCCGTCTTGCCCTGATTGTAACTGTTTTTCTCCAGCATGTTTTGAATCACTTCCGATTCGAATTGGACGATTTGCTCATCCAGACTGCCGATGAAAGACGAGTGAAGATCGCGCACCTTGCCAAGTTCAGTCGACAATCGAAAATCCGGAAGACTGAACGGTTGAACCTCATTCGACGATTCAAGAATGACGGCACGCTCGATGGCATTCCGCAGTTCACGGATATTGCCCGGCCAGAGATGATGATTCAGCATAGTCGTGGCTTCTTCGCTGATCGATTGAATCGATTTATTCATGACCACATTGAATCCCTTGAGAAAATGGTTTGCCAGGAGCATGACATCTTCCCCTCGCTCCCTCAGTGGAGGGGGACGAAACTGAACCACGTTCAGACGGTGGAATAAGTCTTCACGGAATTGGCCATTTTTTATGGTTTCAATTATATCCTGATTCGTTGCGGCTACCACCCGGACATCTACCCTCAACTCCTGATTACCTCCGATTCGGGTGAAGGTACCGTCTTCAAGAAAACGAAGTAATTTAGCCTGTAAGGAGCGGCTCATATCACCAATTTCGTCTAAAAATATCGTTCCTCCATCGGCTTCTTCGACGCGACCGAGTTTCTGCTTGATGGCCCCGGTGAAAGCTCCCTTCTGATGCCCGAAAAGCTCACTTTCCAGCAAAGCGTCCGGAATAGCGGCACAATTGATACAGACATAGTTCTCACTACTCCTTTCACTGTGGTTGTGAAGGGCTCCGGCAATTAATTCCTTACCTGTGCCACTTTCTCCCAGGATCAATACCGTGGCCTGTGATCGCGCCACTTTGCTGATCAACTTACGGAGATCCACCATTGGAGGCGATTCGCCAATGATGTGATCCAGGCGATAGGCCTCACGGGCTTTTTCACGAAGCGACTGGTTTTTCTCCAGCAGCTTGTGGCGTTCGGCACAGCGGGAAACCACATGAAGCAACTCTTCCGGCGCAAACGGCTTGGCGAGATAGTCGGTGGCTCCCGCCTTGATCGCATCCACCGCCAACTTGGGCGTGGCGTATGCCGTGATCAGCACGAAGGGTAAATCCGGGTTCTGCTCTTTTGTTTTTTCCAGCAGTTCATACCCACTCATTCCACCAAGACGGGCATCGGAAATGATCATGAAAAAGGATTCTTTCTTTAAGGCCTCCAGCGCTTCTTCCGCGCTCGCCACCATGCGGCTCTCGTAACCTTCATTGCGCATGATGGTTTGGAGCGAAAGAAGCATGTTTCTTTCGTCATCAACAATTAATACGGGCACCATTGAAGAATTCATCTTCTGATTTTCATCGAGGACTTCGCTGGTAAGTTTATGATAAACGTCGCACCGCTTCCAGATTTAGATTCAATCCGCACGGATCCTCCATATATTTCGGCATTGTGTTTGACGATAGCCAACCCTAGTCCCGTTCCTTTCGGTTTCTTTGTGAAATAAGGTTCAAATATTTTCTCCTGATCTTCCGCTGCGATCCCCGGGCCACTATCCTGAATAGTTATGTCCACGGAATAATTGTGACAATAGGAGGTAGTTATGAGAACGGAACCCGCCCCATCCAGAGCTTCCCTGGCATTTTGAAGAATGTTAATGAGGATTTCACTGAAATGACTCTTCTGCATCATAAGGGTAGGCAATCCGAACGCGAAATCCATACGTGGCTGGATTGTGTAATCGGTACCTTTGGGGAATACGGTGCCAACATCCTGTTTAACCGCCACGTTGACATCAATCCTTTCTACTCGACCTTCCACCAACTGCGCATATCCCATAAGTTCAGTAATGATGCGGTCGGATTTATTCACTTCTTCTCTAATAATCCTAACGGGTTCGATCAAATCCAACTCATCGATTTTTTGTGAAAGTTTTTGGATAGTGAAGGCTGCATTATTAATGATGGCCAGTGGATTCTTCAACTGATGCGCGATTTCCCCTGCCAAGCGGCCGGTCGCCTGGAGCTCGGATTGACGACGTTCGAATTCCTCGACTTCCTCTTCCGCTCTTCTTTTTCTATTGAGTATTATATGGACGCCTAGGCAACACAGCATCATTGTAGCCAGCAGAATCAGCCGAAGGACAAAGGACTCAACATCACCCGCTCTGACAAATCGGAAATCGGAAAGCCCTGCCAGAAAATACAACAGGATCACGGCAGAATTCATTACGATCAGAAAAGAAGGCACTTGCAAAATGAACGAGTTTCGGATGATCAGTGCCAGAAAACCCCAGTAGAATATCCCATCGAAGCCTCCTCCTTTGTCGACAAATATCATGGTTCCCAAAAAAAGGGCATCCAATAGTTGGATCGGAAAAATCACCCATACCATCCAATCCAATGTCAATCGCCTGATCTCTGAAAGAATGACACCTCCCGCCACGTTGACAATAATTAGGAAAATCAGGAACTTCTTCAAAATTGCCTTCAGCTCACCTCCTAACATAAATTCAGATGCGAAAAGAAGACCTTCAAAGTGGAAGAAGACCACAAGGAGGATAAAAATCCTGACCGGAATGCTGATAACACTCTCCAGAATACGGATCCGGCCACGAAACTGATCCGGGTCTTCCAGACCAGCGGCCAGACCCTGAGTGAGATTTGGGAGAATCCTCCTATACTCCGGTTGGTCAAGAAACTTCAGCATGGGGCCGTAGAGATCACGGCGTATTTGGCAGCATGTTCAATGCCGAATTAATAATTTCCTCTACAGGCCAGAGACGGCCGATTCCCTCATAGCCACAGGATAACATGCCTTCATCCGGTCCGATGAATTCAACGCCACGGGTTTTCAACAGCGCTACGTTGGCCTGCACCGCCGGGTGCAGCCACATTTTACCATTCATCGCAGGAGCCATGAGAGTTTTGGCGTCTGAATTCAAAGCTAAATGGATACAGGACAAGGCATCATCCGCAAATCCGTGGGCAAAACGCGCAATGGTGTGGGCTGTGGCCGGAGCCACAATCAGAAGGTCGGCTTCGTCTGCGATTCGAATATGGGCCGGTTTCCAACCCTCTTCCTCATCATAAAGATCAGTGATGACAGGCGCTCTGGATAAAGTCTTGAAAACGAGCGGACTGATAAACTTCTGAGCATCACCGGTCATAACAACCTGAAGCTGCATCCCCTTCTTTGATAGGGAACTGACAAGGTCAGCTGCCTTGTGAGCCGCAATCGATCCAGTAACCCCCACGATTATCAATGGAGCTTTCCTCTTCATGTCTTCAACCTTTCGTTCCAAACTGGAGACAAAGCCCTCTGGGTTTTCAGCTTCTCAACTTCATACACCGCTTGTGCGAGTCGAATGTCCTCCTCTCGGGTGCTGCTGACAATCAGGTAGTCAAATTGATCCCATTGCCTGATTTCCTCGGCAGCTGATTTCAAACGCGAATTCAATTTCAATCCGGATTCGGTGCCTCGCTGTTCCAGTCGATTGAGCAGTTCTTCCTCAGTCGGTGGCATTAGAAATACGGTGACCAGCACGCCTCTAAGTAAAGGGTCTTTCTCTGCCTGTCGGCGAATGGTTTCCGCGCCTTGGACATCGATGACCAATAAAACGTCCTTACCTTTGTCAAAGCACTTAATAACTTCTTCCCTCAAGGTTCCATATAGTTCGTGGTAGACTTCTGCAAACTCCAGGAATTCGCGCCCGTCTTTTCGGCGGTTGAATTCATCCTTAGCCATGAAGTAATAATCCTGTCCGTGCACTTCGCCAGGTCTGGGTGGACGAGTGGTACAGGTTATGGCCCGGGTCAACCCCGAATTTCTTTCCAGCAGACTTTGACTCAGAGTGGTTTTACCTGCACCGGAGGGTGCGGAAATGATCATCAACAGATTGGAGGTGCCGGCTTCCTTGCTCATTGGATGACTTCATTCGACATTCTGTGCCTGTTCTCGAAATTTTTCCAACTCAGTTTTAAGGTTGACGACTTCCTTTGAAATCTGGCTGTCATTGGCTTTAGAACCGATGGTGTTAATCTCGCGATTCATCTCCTGAGATAAAAAGTCCAGCTTTCGTCCAGTAGGTCCTTTGGTCTTAAGACTCTGCTCAAATTGAAGATGGTGACTCTCCAGACGTGTTAATTCTTCGGTGATATCCGTTCGATCCAAGTAATATATCACTTCACGAAGAAATCGATCGTCATCTTGTTCCGGTGTCTTCAATCCCTGATTTCGGAATTTTCCGATGAGGTTCTTTTTGTGTTTTTCACTGATACGCGGCGCTCGTTTCCGAATGACTCCTACGGATTTCAGGATATGTTTCATCCGCTTGATCAAATCAGCCTGGAGGTGAGCCCCTTCGGCTGCCCGCATAGAAATCAGTTCCTTGCAGGCCACTCGAACTGCCCCTGATATCAAAGGCCAAACGCGTTCGCTTTCATTGAGAATTTCGTTCGGATGTAAAACTCCCGGCAATCTCAGAATAGAGCAAAAATCGATATCCCCTTTCACTTTATGCCGATTGGACAAAATCCGAATCTGCTTCACATACTCGTCCACAGCTCCTATATTGATCGACGTTCGCAGTGAATGGTTACCTTCTTCAGCATTCTCCATACTGATCCTCACATTCACGCGTCCCCTGGACACATGTTTCGTAATTTGAGAGCGCACCCGAATCTCAAGATACTCCAGTTCTCGAGGGAGGTTGACGGAAATTTCACATTGCTTTCGGTTTACAGAAGAAACTTCAGCAATAGCGCGAATACCATTCTTTACGTAATCCCCACGCCCATACCCAGTCATCGATTTCATCATCTTTAAAAATAATTATAATTTCAGCCCAAATCAATCTGATCCGCAACCTGTGATACATCCTTGTCTCCTCTTCCTGAAAGATTGACGATGATCCTCTGCTCTGCAGACATTTTCGGAGCTTGAATCATCGCTTCTGCAACGGCATGAGAGGACTCAAGTGCAGGAATGATCCCTTCAAGTTTTGATAAGAGTTGAAATGCCTCAAGAGCTTGGCTGTCGAGAGCATAAGTATAGGATACTCTACCACGATCCTTAAGCCACGCGTGTTCAGGCCCCACAGCCGCATAATCCAAGCCCGCCGAAACACTGTGTGTCAATTGGATTTGCCCCTCTTCGTTTTGCAGTAAATAGGAACGCGCCCCCTGAAGCACTCCAAGGGAACCTCCTTGAAAACGGGCGGCATGTTTTTCCGGGGAAATCCCCTCTCCCCCCGCTTCGACTCCAATCATGCGGACAGATTCGTCAGGTAGAAACGCGTAGAACAAACCGATCGCATTTGAGCCTCCACCCACACAGGCAATCAGCAAATCGGGTGAACTTCCTTCCTCTTTAAGGAACTGCTCTTTGGCTTCGTCTCCAATGACACGATGAAAATTACGGACCATGGTGGGATAAGGGTGGGCACCATAGGCTGTGCCCAGAATATAGTGAGTGTCCCTGACATGGGTCACCCAGTCTCTCATCGCTTCATTGATCGCTTCCTTCAAGGTTTTTTGCCCCGCGGTCACCGAGACCACTTCGGCTCCAAGCAATTTCATGCGGTAAACATTCAATGCCTGCCTTTCACAGTCCACTTCACCCATGTAAACAACACATTTCATACCAAACATGGCGCTGACGGTGGCAGTGGCGACTCCATGCTGTCCGGCACCAGTTTCAGCAATGATCCGATTTTTCCCCATTCGCTTTGCGAGCAGAATCTGTCCCATCGCATTATTAATCTTGTGTGCTCCGGTATGCAGTAAATCCTCACGCTTAAGGTAGATTCGAGCCCCCCCGAGATGTTGCGTCAATCGTTCTGCCTGGTAGAGGGGCGTAGGGCGTCCACAAAATTGCTTCAGATAATAATCCAACTCCCGATTGAAATCAGGATCCTTTAACGCCCGATGATACTCGGCCTCCAGCTCTTTCAACGGGTGCATCAAAGTTTCGGGGACATAACATCCTCCGTAAATCCCGAAATGCCCTCCGGAGTCCGGAACACTGGCCTCAGCGGTTGATGATAACGTATCACTCATAAGTAAATTCCGGGTATTCATGCCTGAAACGAAGCCGCCTGACAAGGTTTACCCAAAAGATCCGTTCATTGAGCTTCTTGACATTGGGGCCCCCTCAGGTCGTCCCTATGGCTTCGAAAAGATCCTTTATTTTTGTGGGGTCCTTTTTTCCAGGTTCCATTTCGAGTCCACTCGACACATCGACGGCATAGGGTTTCACCTCTTCAATCGCCTTGGAGATATTGTCGGGTGTGAGTCCCCCGGCTAGAATGATGGGAATTCCGAGACGATTGATTGACTTCGCTATTTCCCAGCTGAAAGTCTTTCCGGTGCCACCATACTGGTCCGCAGAATAAGTATCCAGCAACCACGCATTTGTATGGTATTGTTTATAAAGCGATATATCGGCAGTCTTCCTTACCCGAAAAGCCTTGATCGTTGGCAAAAAGCACAATGAACGACAAAATTCCGGACTCTCGTCACCATGCATCTGAATGGCTCGAATTCCCGTGATTTCCGTTATCTGCTCGATCCCCTGCCTATCTTCATTGACGAAAACGCCTACCGGCGTGACAAACGGTGGAAGGGACCTGACAATCTCCTTTGCTCGCCCGGGAGAAATACAGCGCGGGCTTTTTTGAAAAAACACAAATCCGAGAGCATCGGCACCGGCATTCACGGCAGCCTCTGCATCTTCCGAATTCGTAATCCCGCAAATTTTTACTCGAGTTTTCATGGGTGATTTGAGTCCTTTCAGTGGACTTTCCGTCGGATTGGCGCATATCCGAAGGGCGCCCGTCAACTCATCAATACTTGAATCCAGAGAAAATCAGTGTCATTTTCAGTCTATTCGAGAGACAATAACAGCATCAACAATCCTTGGCATTACCGCCTGCCAACGTGAATACCAGGAAAACCAGTAAATTGTCCCCTACAGACAACACTTCGTTGGAATATGAAGAATATTCCATGGATGAGTCTGTTGTTGAGGATTTCGAAAACATTGTCTCGTTGGCATCCTACACCTGCGGGACCTCAGCAGCCATGATCTGTCTGATTGCTGACCAACAATTGATTGTCAAAACCCGTTTTGGCCTCGAGAAAAATGGCGACTATGCTTCCATTCACTCTTGTAGAAAGGTTGTCGAATCCGGTCGCCTACTGATTGTAGAAGATGCTGAATTAGCCGGAAAAGAGAAACATCCCTTGGTTTCAGGAGAAACCGGCTTCAAATTTTATGCGGGAACGCCTCTTTTCGGATCAACAGGGAAAATCCTCGGCTCTCTTTCCGTATTGGGCAAACGCCCACGCAAACTGACCAAAAAACAAATAAAGTCTCTTCAAATTCTAAGTCGGCAGGTTGTCGTCCACGTAGAAATTCAACAAAAAATCACCGAACTGGAAGAATCCAATCAGAGGCACCAAACCACTGAAGCCGCCTTGAAGAATGCCGAGGCTTTCTATCATTCGTTAGTAGAAAGTTTACCACAGAACATCATTCGCAAAGATCTCGAAGGCCGCTTCACCTTTGTGAACCAGAAATTCGCCGCTGCACTCGGCAAGAGATTTGATCAGATCATCGGACAGACTGATCACGATTTTTTCCCAAAAGAGTTGGCTGACAAGTACCGTCATGACGATCTGAGAGTCATCGGAAAAGAAGAGAGCATCGACATGGTGGAAGCCCACCAGACCAAAGATGGATCAAAGACCTATGTTCAGGTTGTCAAAACACCTCTCTATGGCGCCGATGGAAAGGTGGCGGGAATGCAGGGACTTTTCTGGGATGTCACCACACGCCGTAAAATGGAAGACGACCTTCAATACGAAAGAGACCTCCTTCGTTCTCTTTTGGATAGTCTTCCCGACAGTATTTATTTCAAGGACATTGATTCCCGGTTCATCACCATCAGTAAATCTCTTGCCGATAGAATAGGTCTGAAACACCCGGATGATGCGGTAGGTAAAACAGATTTTGATTTTTTCAGCACACAACACGCACGTCAGGCATTTGCTGCAGAACAGAGCATCATTAAGACGGGCCGCCCGATGCTGAATTTTGTCGAACTTGAGACCTCTAAACAGAACTCCGAAGCATGGGTATTGACGACGAAAGTGCCACTTTACAATAAGCACGGGGTCATCATGGGCACTTTCGGCGTTTCCAAGGATATCACCCAACTTAAGAAGTTCGAGTCTGAGTTGGCTGAAGCCCGTGACGAGGCTATGAAGTCGGCAAAACTCAAATCTGAATTCCTGGCCAATATGAGCCATGAAATCCGCACACCCATGAATGGTATCATTGGTATGACTGGACTTCTGCTTGATACCGATCTCAATCCGAATCAGCGTCACTTTGGAAAAACCATTCAAACTTGTGCGGATTCTCTCCTGACCTTGATCAATGACATCCTCGATTTTTCCAAAATCGAAGCTGGAAAGCTGAATTTCGAGATGCTGGATTTCGATTTCAGGAAAATGATCGAAGATACCCTGAACATGCTTGCCGAACGTGCCGAGAAAAACGGCCTTGAACTGGCCTGCTCGTTCCCCGAACAAATCCACTCCATGGTCAGGGGCGATCCTGGACGTATCCGTCAAATTTTGACAAATCTAATAACCAACGCAGTAAAATTCACGGAATCAGGAGAGGTTGTAGTAAAGGTTTCCACAGTCAATGATACCGACAAGAGAGTCGAACTGTCCGTCGAAGTCCGGGATACCGGAATTGGAATTCCGGAAGACAAACTCTTCAAACTGTTTGAGAGTTTTTATCAGGCGGACAGTTCAACAACGCGACGCTATGGAGGCACTGGATTAGGACTGGCGATCAGTCGTCAACTGATCCAGCACATGGGAGGAACCATGGAAGTCCAAAGTAAGGTGGGGATCGGGTCCGTATTCAGTTTCACCCTGTGCCTTGATAAACAGGAACACATCGTAGTAATACAAAATCAACCCCGGAGAGACATTCTTGCAAACAAACGAATCCTGATTATCGATGACAATACCACCAACCGCGAAATTCTCAAGCACCAGACCACTCAGTGGAAAATGCTGCCTACCTGCCTTGGATCCGGAACGGAAGCATTAAGTTTCCTAGCTGGAAAAGACTCTGATTTCCAGCCGCCTCACCTCATCATTTCGGATTTTCAAATGCCGGAAATGGATGGTGCCATGTTAACACAGGCAATCCGCAAGATGCCGATCGCAAATGACATACCCATCGTCATCCTGACATCCTTGGCACATTTATTTACTCCCAATGAAATCAGCAAAATAGGTTTGCAGGACTACCTTGTAAAACCAGTCAGCCAGACAAAGCTATTGAGTTGTCTTATCCGAGTAATGGAAGGGAAAACCTCAACCGCTCCCTCCCCGCCTACCCAGAGTGATCACGTGCCAGGGAAAACATCCCCTAAACAGGCTTCCCTGACCTTTGAGGGTCGAAAATTGCGTGTACTGATTGCTGAGGACAATCGCGTCAATCAAGAAGTTGTCCTTGGGCAGATCGCGAAACTGGGTTTGCAGGCAGATGTCGCTGAAAATGGTAAGGAGGCATTGGAGGCACTGAATCACTCATCCTATGACCTTATCCTGATGGATTGCCAGATGCCGGAATTGGACGGCTATGCTACCTCCCGCGAAATCAGAAGACGAGAAGGATCCGAAAGACATACAATAATTATTGGCATGACTGCCGGAGCCTTAAAAGGTGATCAGGAACGCTGCCTGGAAGCCGGTATGGACGCCTACCTCAGTAAGCCGGTGAGAATGAGTGACCTGCATGACACATTGTGCCGCACTCTCGAACTCACTCCGAAGGAATCTGAACTAGTATCCACGAAACCTGCCTTGATCAGCGAAAGCGCCTCCATGCCTGTGGATTCTCCAGACCTGGATCGAAGTATTCTTGCACAGTTCATCGAACCAGGCAGCAAATCCCAATCTTCCATGGTGGTAAACCTTATCGATATGTACTTGAATACCGGCAAAAAACTTATCGATGATATGGAGATTGCACTCCGAACAAAACAATGGGGACAGGTTGAAAAAAAGGCGCATTCCCTGAAAGGCAGTTCCAGTAATGTCGGAGCAAAAATACTGGTTGAAAAACTGATTGAACTGGAAAACCTGATCCTAGAAGATCGCACCTCAGAATTAGAGAGTTTATTCAAAGATATCCGCGAAGACTATTTCACATTGACCGAACTTTTGAAGAAATTTAGAAACGAAAAGCCCTAATTTCCAGAGCGATCCGAACCCGCAGAAGAACGTTTAGATTGTCAGAAACCCAATGAAGCCATTGCATGCCCCATGGAGAATCAACTATATTCTCACTCCAAAGAAAGCACCAGAGGATGGACGTTCGATTTTCACACAAATCGCCGAATCCAAAGATGACGAAAAGAACTTGGTCTTTGCCCGTGAATCACATTGTTTTGCATTGTTGAACACGTATCCCTACAACGGCGGACATATAATGGTCGTGCCCTACCGTCAGTTACCGGATCTGATTGATTTAAACGATGAAGAACTGATCAATATCATGCGCTTGACTCAGAAGTGTCGCCGCCTTTTATCCGACGTCATGAATCCTGATGGTTTCAATATCGGGATCAACATCGGACAAGTGGCCGGTGCGGGAATTGTGGAACATCTTCATCTTCATATTGTCCCAAGATGGAGCGGAGACACCAACTTCATGCCGGTTATAGGCGATGTTTCGGTCGTGCCGCAAGCTCTCCAGGAATTGGCAGACCAACTGAGAGTTGCCTATCAGAAAATGTCCGAACTTTGATCGAAAATCCATTTTCTCATTAATTTTTCATAACTTATGCCCGAACAAAAACTTCAATTTGAAAACGCCCGAATTGTCCAGCAACTCTACAATCAGGAACCGAAAAATCTGGATTTGCTCAAAGATC
The DNA here is from genome assembly GCA_012959985.1 of Verrucomicrobiales bacterium. Taxonomy (GTDB): domain Bacteria; phylum Verrucomicrobiota; class Verrucomicrobiia; order Limisphaerales; family DUCD01; genus DUCD01. The sequence goes on from DUCD01000049.1 coordinate 20,206, forward strand.
AACTGGGATTGAAGATCATTACTCGAGATGATTGGATTGTTCTAGAAGGCACACCGGAATCAATCGAACTGGGCAGCCAATTTTTCAATCAACTCGAATCGACCATTCGCTCTGGAAATAAAATCAGGGATCGGGATTTTGAGATTGCCCTTCAAGTTCTGTGTACTGACGGAGTTCAGGTCTTGAAAAAGCTTCATGCTGAAACTCTGATCACCTCTCCCCAAAAAGCTCCAATCACTCCTAAAACTCTGGGGCAACAAAAATACATAGAATGTATTCGTGAGAAAGATGTCGTGTTCGGGATTGGTCCCGCGGGAACGGGAAAAACTTATTTGGCCATGGCCATGGCGGTGACTTTCCTCAAACAGGAAAAGGTCTCCCGAATTATTCTAACCCGCCCGGCCGTTGAGGCTGGTGAGGAACTGGGGTTCCTTCCCGGTGATCTCTATGAAAAAATTTCTCCTTACCTGCGACCGCTTCACGACGCCTTATACGATATGCTGCCTGCCGAAGAAGTTCAAAAACACATGCAACGTGGCACCGTGGAAATCGCACCGCTGGCCTATATGAGAGGTCGAACCATGAACCATTCCATGATCCTCCTCGATGAGGCCCAGAACTGCACCACAGAACAAATGTTCATGTTTCTCACCCGTCTTGGACATCATTCGAAAGCCGTGATAACCGGGGACCCAACTCAAATAGATCTGCCCCAGCACAAAAAATCCGGCTTGATCGAGGCGCTGAAAGCCTTGGAGAGCATTCCAGAAATCGGGAAGGTCAAGTTTGAGAAAAAGGATGTTGTCCGACATCGTTTGGTTCAGAAAATTATCGCGGCATATGAATCATGGAGAGGAACGACAGAATGAAGGAAGTCACCATCCTGAATGAACAGGAAATTTTCCCCATTGCGGTCGACTTGTTCGAATCATTGGGACACACCTTGATGGATCGATATCTGGAGCTGAATACCTTTCAACTGGGAGTCCATCTGGTGACCGTCGATCGCATGGCGGAAGTTAACTGGGACTACCTGAAGCATAAAGGCCCGACGGATGTCATTACTTTCGATCACAGCGAGATGGAGATAAGTGACGAAGAAGCCGACTTATACGGTGAATTGTTCATCTGCCCCGAAATTGCCCGTACTCAGGCAATGGAGTTTTCCACAACTTGGCAATCTGAAATCGTCCGGTATCTGGCACATGGCATCCTTCATCTCATCGGTTTCAACGATGGGACCACCGAAGAAAAGGACACGATGAAGTTACGCGAGAATCATCTCGTGGAACAGTTGGCCGCAGAATTCAACTTTCAAAACCTAGACCTTAGCCAACCATCTTAAACGATGCTCACGACTCGAGGAATCGTTTTACGAGTTCATAATTTTTCAGAAACCAGCTTGATTGTTCGTTGGCTGACAGAGGATTTCGGAAGATTATCAACACTCGCCCGGGGCGCAAAACGTCCTAAATCGGGCTTTCGAGGAAGGCTTGATCTATTCGGATGTAACCGCTTCAGTTTTATTCACCGGAAACAATCCGATCTTCACTTACTAAAGGAAACCGAAAACCCGGAATTCTTCCCTGCTCTCAGAAAATGTTATCACCGATTGGAACAGGCTTCCTACGCGGTACATTTATTGGAAAGAAACACGGAAGAGAACACCCCCGTTCCGGAGCTCTACACTCTATTCATGGATTGGCTTCAACGATTAAATGAAATAGAGGAAAGCCCTGAAATTGTCGTGCTATTTGAGTTGAAGTTCCTCCATTGGTTGGGTCTTTTTCCAAATCTTGAACAGAGCAATCTTTCTTCACCTGCCTGTTACTGGATGGAACAATCCTTGAGCACTCCCTTGCCTGAATGGATACCGAACAAGTGGACCTCGGAAGTCGCCGTCGAGGTCATTCGCTATCTTGAAGAATTTATGAATCATCACCTCAATAAATTACCGGAAGATCGGGTAAAAGCACTCAATGCACCGGCATTCGATTCGGGAAAATGGTGTTCCTGAAATGGCCTGCCTAATTCCCGTGCAACCCACAGAACTTTCGGTTGCTGCCCCCCCACCATCTACTATCGAACATCCGATTCCTCAGATATCGGCAACGCACGAGTGGGATTCATCTTTTCATACTGATTGACATACAGTTGGCAGGTTTTTTCCCAGGAAAAATCAGCCCGCATTCCATTGGCACGGATTTTCCGGAAGGCGACAGGAGTTCTATAGAGGTCCAGGGCCTTCACGATCACCGCTGATAAAGCTTCGGTGTCGTATTGCTTGAATTTCAATCCCGTTGCCAAGTCCGGTTCGTCCGAAATATCAATGACCGAATCGTCCAACCCCCCGGTGCGACGGACCACCGGAATGGATCCATATCGCTGACTGTATATCTGGTTCAATCCGCAGGGTTCAAACCGTGAGGGCATCAGAAAAAAATCGCTGCCAGCTTCAATCTGATGAGAAAGAGCATTTTCGAATCCGATGTTGATGGAAACTTGGTCAGGATACTTCTCCTGCAGCAACCGGAACCGTTGTTCAAATTCCGGCATGCCGGTGCCGAGCAGAACGAACTGAAAACGGTGGACGGCAAGAAGGATTTCCAGGGACTCCAGCAGAATGTCCACTCCTTTCTGAAGAACCAATCGCGAGACAACCGCAAAGAGAGGAATGCCTTTGTCCTGAGGCAAACCGTAAGTCGCCTGAAGTTTGAGCTTGAGCACCCCCTTCCCCTTCATACTTTTCAAATGATAGGAAACATCAAGAAACGGATTTTTCTTTGTTTTCCACTCCCGGTAATCGACGCCATTCAGAATGCCTACGAGTCGATCGGATCGATCCTGAATAACGCCTTCTAATCCACAGCCATATTCTTCAGTTAGAATTTCCAAGGCGTATCGAGGGCTGACGGTAGTGATCAGATCGGCATAGAGTAGACCTGCTTTCATGAGATTACATTTACCGTAGAACTCAAGTCCTTCAACGGACCAATATTCCGGTCCGATTTCAATGATATCCATCACAAAAAAGAGCGTTCTGTTTGATGTT
>DUCD01000049.1:23267-32347 GCA_012959985.1 Verrucomicrobiales bacterium
CAGCGGGAAAGATCCCCTGGTAAGCCAGATTGTGGATGGTGTAACAGCAGACCGGAACGTCCTGCCAATCACGGTGGATTACTGCCTCTCGAAACAGCAGTGGAACCAACGCAGTCTGCCAATCGTGACAATGGACCACTTCGGGTTTCCAAGTCAGGTAGCGGGCCAGATGTTCTATACATTTGGAAAAGAAGACGAATCGCTCTGCGTTATCAGAATAATCCTGTCCATTTTCTTGATAATAAGAATTACGGAAATATAAATGGGGACAATGAATGAAATAGAGAGTGAGATTTTCCTGTGGTTCAAGCACCCAGACTTCGGCTTGTACAAACCGTCCAGCCAAGGAAATCTCCAAGGAGTAATCGAAACGATACAAATCGGGATGTTTTTCGAAAATCCATTTATATAATGGAGTTACGACACCGACTCGATGCCCCGTATCCGCCAAGGCACAGGACAAAGCGCCCACCACATCCGCCAATCCTCCCGATTTGGAATACGGAAACACCTCACTGGATGCCTGTAGAATTCTCAAACGGAGGTTACATTAACAGATAATTCCTTTACCCGATAGTCTTGATCCAGTTTAGGAGTTCGCAACGGGAATTCGCTCGGATTTCAGGAACGGTTGAAGGATTTCAGGAATCAATATACTGCCATCCTTTTGCTGATAGGTTTCTATAAAAGCCACAAAGAGACGCGCCAGCGCGGTGCCGCTCCCGTTAAGAATATGAGGGAATTGGTTCCCCTTCTGTTTCGACTTGTAGCGGAGATTCATCCGTCGGGCTTGAAAATCTTCACAATTGGAGCAACTGGAAACTTCCAGGTATTGTTGCTGTCCGGGTGCCCATACTTCGATATCAAAGGTTTTGGCGCTACCAAACCCCATATCTCCCGTACAAAGCTGGAGAACCCGATAATGAAGTCCGAGCCGCTGCAGAATTCCTTCTGCGTCTTTCAGCAAAGATTCCAGTTCATCATAGCTGTTTTCCGGCTCGACTATCTTAATAAGCTCGACCTTGTCAAACTGATGAACTCGTATCATTCCCCGTGTATTGACCCCCGCCGCCCCGGCTTCAGCCCTGAAACAGGGACTGTAAGCACAATACTGAATGGGAAGCTGTTCCTGTTTAAGGATTTCCTCACGATGTATGTTAGCGACGGGAGCTTCTGCTGTAGGCAGGAGAAAGTATTTACCCATTGTAGTTTCATCTTCACCCTCCTGTACAGCGTAGGCTTGGTCTGAAAACTTTGGAAATTGCCCAACACCGTACATCACATCGCGATTGACGATATAAGGGGGAGAAACTTCCATATAGCTGTTCTCTTCGGTATGAATCTCCAGAAGAAACTGAATCAACGCCCTCTCCAGTTTGGCACCCCAGCCGGTGTATAGTAAAAATCCGCTACCCGCAATTTTCACTCCACGATTGAAATCTATCAATCCCAGTCGATCACACAGCTCAACATGATTTACCGGATCGAAATCGAAATTGGGTTTCTGCCCCCACTCCCGTTCCGTGACATTTTCAGATTCATTTTCCCCGATCGGCACAGATGAATGCGGTAGGTTGGGCAATGTCAGCATGGCTTCCTCCAACCCTTGCTCACAGGCCGATACTTTAGCGTCCAGTTCAGAGATTTGCTTACCTAAGTCTTTTGTTTCCGCTTTCCTGACCTCAGCCTCATCATGTTTCTTCTGCCCCATCAAGGCCCCAATTTCCTTGGATACCGTTTTCCTCTTAGCCTTTAGGTTCTCAACCTCCGTAAGACTTTTCCGCCTTTCAAGGTCGGCCTCCAAAATCTGATCGACAATGTGCCCCAGTCCTTCATCCCGAGTCGACAATCCTTTTTTAATAAGGTCGGTTTCTTCTCTGATCCGTTTGATATCCAGCATCGCGACCGTTATAAAACGAGGTCGCCACCACGGCAAGTAAGGATTTAGCACAGCAAACCCGCTGCAATAATTGTCGTTTTAAGCCTTGCCTAGTGTCTTGCCTCATGATTTGAATGGGCGCTGCTGATTTAAAAACGAAGTAAACTTATGCCTGTAGCTACTACAAAACAGTTCGCCGCCATGCTGGACGCTGCCCAAAAAGGGGATTATGCGTATCCGGCCGTCAATGTCACATCTATTACATCTATAAACGCTGCTTTAAAGGCCTTTGCTGATAAGAAGTCAGACGGAATCATTCAATTCTCAACCGGGGCGGGACAATTCGCATCAGGTCTGAACGTCAAGGATGCCGTATTCGGCGTCGAAGTGCTGGCCGAGGCAGTTCATCGGCTCGCAGAAAAACACGATATTTTAGTCGGACTCCACACCGACCACTGCCAAGCCGAAAAAGTGGAATCTTTTCTGAAACCCTTGATTGAGTTGACGGCAAAGCGCCGTGCCGAAGGACGTGGAAATCTTTTCCAAGCCCATATGTTCGATGGATCGGCACTGCCATTGGAAGAGAATTTGGCAATTTCCAAAGAGTTACTGAAACTCTGTGCCGATAACGACATTATCCTGGAAGTGGAAGCTGGAGTCGTCGGAGGAGAAGAGGACGGCATCGACAATAGCGATCTGCCGGCAGAAAAGCTATACACCTCTCCTGAAGATATGGTGGCAGTGCATGAAGCATTGGATGGCATCGGCCGTTACATGTTCGCAGCAACCTTTGGCAATGTCCATGGCTCCTATAAGCCAGGCGCTGTAAAACTTACACCCGAAATTCTGAAGAACGGTCAAGCAGCGGTCATGGATAAATTCGGGACAGATGCAGAGTTCGATCTCGTTTTTCACGGGGGTTCCGGTTCCACACTGGAGGAAATCCGTGAAACCCTTGCCTATGGAGTGATTAAAATGAACATTGATACCGACACTCAGTATGCTTTCACCCGCCCCGTTGTGCATCACATCTTGAAAAATTATGACGGAGTTCTGAAAATCGACGGAGAGATCGGTGCCAAGAAATTATATGATCCAAGAGCCTATCTAAAGGCTGCTGAAGAAGGCATGGCCAACCGCATGAAGCAGGCCTGTGACGACCTTCAAAGTAGCGGGAAAACCATTTCTGGAACCGTCTAGGACCCACGACAACAAAACATTGTCACCTTCAAGCCGCTCCTGGATTCCGGGAGCGGCTTTATTTATTCACAGAACCGGTACCGGGTTGAATCCCAAACTCCTTACTGACCAGCTTAATCAGTTTTTCGGATTCCTTGATAGACCCCGCAGAAATGCTCTGCCCTATGATCAGTTGGGGCATGGCATCTTTATGGGTCGTATGATAATTCATAGCATAGATCTCAACGTCCTGCTTGATCTGACTCACAACCCAGGGATCCTGCAGGGATTCATTCAATAGCTCTGTTCCAACTAGCTTCGAGGCATACTGATAGGCCAAATTCAGTGCGGGAGGACGTGGGGGGGCAAAAACCCAGTCGTTGAATTCTTCAAATATGTTACGATCACTTACCCAAACAGCCAACCCAAGCCGTGCGTAATTACATGAATTGAGATGAGCTCGCCGTGTTTTTTTCACCAATCGGTTGCAATTCGAGTCGATCGGCATAGGCAAACTGATTACGGCCACTTTCCCGTGAAAGGCCTCAAACATTTCCTTGAGCGGAAGGTGTAGGTCACGGCAGTGGTGACAGGTATAATCAAACAAACTGACGAGGGTATATTCCGCAGCGGCACTCCCCAACATGGGAACTACATCCAGATCGAGTATGAATTTCCCTGAATGAAGGGAAAGTGTTCGAGAAACCGGATTACTTAAGTCTTCGGACTCAGGAGATTGATCGAGTTTTCTGGCTACAATCGAATTATCTCTGCCGGATGTGGGAACTTTTTCTTTTTCCAGAGCCAGAGATTTTTCAGGCCTTTTCTCAAGCTTGATCGAAGAAAGCTGATCAACTTTCTGAACCGTGTTTCCCACCGGCGCTTTACCGACGATCTGGCCGATTGCCATCATCGCCAGCAAACCTATGACGGAGACACCTAGTCGGTAAGGTGAGCCAAAGAAAACCATGGAAGGGCCTGTATTACTCCCTTTTTTCCTTGGCCGGTCAGTGCGGGCGAAACTAAACCAGAGAGAACATGCCAAGGTGGCACCGCAGCTATGAATCCCCAAGCAGTAGAAACAATATTTCTTCAGAACGAACACCTGAAGCCCTAGAAACCAAAGAGCACTGCCCCCCGCAAGGGAAACAAGGAACAGAAGAAGGGAGTAATTTCTAAAGGTATTCGAATTGTTCCGAGCATTCTTCAGACTGAATAAGAGCCCTGTAACGGTACCGTAAAGAATCGCGGCGGGTAAGCTGACAGGAACCCCCAACCATCTTGACCAACGACTCTTGAGAATTTCACCACACCCGCTGTTTACTCCGCATCCTACAGGCCCTGTTTGGGAGAAACTGACCCATGCCAGATAACTGGAAAGTAAAAATGCGGATAGGCTCAGAACTATGAGTCCTGTTACATACGGAAGCTTGAGTTTCGATGGAGCAACGGCAGTGTTCTTCGACAGAATCGGTTTCTTCTTATTCGAAGTTTTATGGTGTTTCCTCCCCATAATCTTGGTAATTCAACTGGTTATCCTCTCATCCTCAGAGGTAAACAATTCACCTATCAATCCTTGTCCACATCACCGGTATCGATTTCCATCCCATGCATATGTTCCGTTGATTTTTTATGCGTCAACACCTTGTAAACACAGCTAACGAACAGGCTGGTAACGAAACCCACCGAAAGCAACATAATTATCCATCCACCTGGTTCCATGATTCAATCCTCCTGATCCTTTAGTTTTTTGTCCCATTTAGGACCGGCATTCTTGACGGTCATGATCATGAAAGCCGTGACGCAGACGATCAATCCTATACTCATTCTAGCGACGTTACTGGGAACGGCCCCACCGTTGCCGAAAAGGTCGGATACATATGAAACGACCTGCCTATCTCCGGTGCTTAAATTTATACCTAATACATTAACCAGAAACCAGAATACAAAAATGATAAGAAGAAACCCTGGGCAAATGTACTTGAAGACAGGCTTGAAAAACCTAGGGATGGTCATTTCGGCTCCGATGTGCGCTTCCTTCCAACCTTTCTCAATCCCTAAAACCCATCCAAAAATGATAATCTGTATTGTTGCCAGTACAAATATCAGAAAGGTTCCGACCCAGAAATCAATGGTGTCGAGAGCTTTCATATCCTTACTGAAATAGACAATGAACCCCGATCCCATGGCCGTGATTACGCCGAGAATCGTGACCGACTGACGGCGGCCGATTTCCATCGCTTCCTCCAGAAAGGCGATCCCGGGCTGAAGCATGGAAAGCGAACTGGTGACGGCAGCAAGAAAGAGCAGAAAAAAGAACATGGCTCCGAACAAAGTGCCCCCCGGCATCTGGGCGAACACCAAAGGAAGAACATTGAAACCCAATGAGAAGGTTCCCATTCCTATACCGGCCACTCCAGAGGCTCCTAGAAATACCACAGCTGCAGGAATGGTGATCATCCCCCCCAGAGCCACCTCGCAGAATTCGTTGGCACTGGAGGCCGTCAAGCCGCTGAGAACAATGTCATCGTCCTTACTTAAATAACTCGCATAAGTAATAATCACTCCGAATCCGACGGACAGGGAAAAAAATATCTGACCTGCCGCTGCCAGCCACAACTGGGGATTCGTCAACTGAGTTCCTAGATTTGTTGGGTTCCACATGTGCCCTAAGCCGGCCATCAGATTTTGATCCGGTTTGGATGGATCAGGAGTGCCAAGAGTCAGTACTCTGAACAGGATAATAACCGCCAGAAAAATCAGGGTGGGCATGGCATATTTGCAGAAGAATTCAATCCCTTTGGAAAGGCCTCGAAAGATCAGAAAGAAATTGAGAACGAAAACCAATAGAAGGTAAAAACCGACTTGCCCCACACCAAACCCAATGGCAGATCCATTTTCCTGAAACCCGATGAAATCCTGCCAAAAACTCTTATATGCCAATGCCTCACTGCCCAATTTCAAATTGTCAGTGAATAGGAAATTAACAGCATACCCCAGACACCATGCCTCAATATAGACATAATACATATAGATCACCACGGGAATGATCACTCCAATGACACCCATATATTTCCCAGCGGGATGTCGCACCAGAATATTCATAATGCCCGGACTCGAATTGAACCCCTTCCCTCCACCGTAGCGCCCCATTGTCCATTCCGCCCAACAGATCGGAATCCCGATCAAAATCAACGAAATGAAATAGGCAATCATGAAAGCACCTCCTCCATATTGGACAGCCTGTCCTGGAAACCTCAAAAAGTTCCCCAAGCCGACAGCGCTTCCGGCAACCGCCAGAATGACACCTAAACGCGAACTCCACTTTTCCGTTTTCTTTCCTTGGGACATAAGATTGAATTATTGAGGATCACCTAATCAAGAGCGAGCAATAAAAGTATTTAAGTTGATAATCAAACCAATCAATACGAGATTACCTCATTCATTCGCCGCCGATGAAGGCGACAATGTGATCCAATGAAACTATCCGTCATCGTTCCCGCATTCAATGAAGAGAAGCGAATCAAAACCTGCCTCGACAGCATTCAGACCGCCTTTGAAAATCAGCAAACCACGGATCTCCTCTATGAAGTAATCGTGACCGACAACAACTCGACGGACGCTACGGCGCACATCGCGGAGGAATGTGGAGCTTCCGTAGTCTTTGAATCGATCAACCAAATTTCCAGAGCTCGAAATGCGGGGGCTGAAAAAGCGAATGGAGATTGGTTCCTCTTTATTGATGCTGACTCGATATTACACACGGATACTCTTCAAGAACTTACAATGCATTTGAAGAATCCCAAAATCCTTGGTGGAGGTTGCACCGTCCGCATGGAGCCGTCTCCCTGGGTTGGGCGAGTCGCTGAGAAAATCTGGAATGGCTATTCCATCATCTTCCGAATGGCAGCCGGCTCGTTTATTTTCTGTAGAGCTGAAGCCTTCAAAGCCTGTGGAGGATTCAGTCTGAAATATTATGCCGCGGAGGAACTTTTCTTCAGTAAGGCATTAAAGAAGTGGGGCCGGTCTCATAATCAGAGATTTGTAATTCTCAAACGGAAACGACATGTCAGCTCCGGACGCAAATTCTATTCATATTCCAAATGGGAATTGCTGTGCATAATCTTCCACGCATTGCTGCATCTAACAACCCTCTTTCGAAATCGCAAACACCTGGGATATTTTTATGACGGTCGTCGGTGATCGCCGCCCTTGATTTTATTATTGCTGATCGACAACATTCAAGGCTTGACGCATTTTTCTCACACCTGTTTTAAGTCGGGGTTGCTTGAAAAGATAAGAACCACTGACAAAGGTATCCGCTCCTGATCGGTGGCAATCGCAAGCCGTATGTTGAGTGATTCCCCCATCCACCTGAATTCGAAAACCCAAGTTCTCAGACTTTCGCCAGTCATGAACTTTTTGTATTTTCGGCAACATTTCGGGGATAAAACTCTGCCCACCAAATCCTGGATTGACCGTCATAACTAGCAGGAGGTCGATATGTTTCAGATACGGTTTCACTTGCTCGATAGACGTGGGAGGATTGACCGCCAACCCCACCTTCATGCCAAGAGATCTTATCCTCCAGATCAAGGGCGTCACTTTATCACCCAACTCAACATGGATAGTGATGGAATCCGCCCCTGCACGCACGAAGGGTTCCAGCAGAATCTCAGGATTGCTGCACATCAGGTGAGTATCGAAGAACAGATTGGTCAATGGCCGAATACTCTTGATGACGTCAGGCCCAAAGGAAATATTGGGAACAAAAACACCATCCATTATATCCAGATGAAACCATTCCGCTCCGGATCGATGGACTTTCAACGTTTCCGCTCCGAACTTGACCGAGTCCGCAGCAAGTAGAGAAGGCGCAATGACGATTGAATTATCGGGAACCATCCCTGAGAACACTCAACAGAATTTGTTTCAAAATCTAGATGGCTGCAGGTGCCGGAGACCCTAATTCACCAGGATCCAACTTGGGGGGGATCTTCTTGGCATTTTCATCGGGACTCTTCTCTTCGACCTTATCATTCGAATCTGAAACCGGAGGCGGAGGCGGTGTGAATTTCCCGGTTTCTGTAATTTCCCGAACCTGCTCCCCGTCCAGTGTTTCATATTCAAGGAGAGATTCCGCAATGGTTTCGAGTTTGTCCCGATGCTTTTCAATAATGTCCTTGGCAACCTGATAACCTGCATCGATCATTCGCTTAACTTCCGTGTCAATCTCCTGAGCCACTTTTTCGCTATACTCCTTGCCTCGCATTATATCGCGTCCCAGAAAAACATATTCACTGTTATCACCATATTGGACCATACCGATTTTATCGCTCATCCCCCATTCGCAAACCATGGAGCGAGCCAACGAACTTGCCTGCTGAATATCACCTGCAGCCCCTGTCGAAATATCCTCAGAAACAATCTCTTCGGCAATTCGCCCTGCCATTGTCACGGCAATCATATCCATCATTTCCTTTTTCCGACGACTGAAGACATCTTCCTTCGGAAGGGACATCGTCGAACCCAAAGACTGCCCACGGGGAATAATGGTTACTTTATGCAGCGGATGGGTATGCTTCAGAATAACACTGACCAAGGCATGACCGGCTTCATGCCATGCGGTGAATTTCTTATCCTCATCGGTCATGGCAAGACTACGGCGCTCCCTACCCCATTTCACTTTATCTCTAGCTTCCTCCAGTGAGGACATGTCGATTGCCCGTTTGTTTGCTCTCACAGCAATCAATGCGGCCTCATTGAGAAGATTGGCGAGTTCAGCTCCGGAAAACCCCGGAGTGCCCCGGGCAATGACACTGAGATCGACTTTCTTGCTCAGTTTCACATTCTTTGAATGGACCTTTAAAATGGCTTCACGCCCCTTGATATCCGGAAGATTGACGGTGATCTGACGATCAAATCTACCTGGACGCAACAAAGCTGGATCAAGAACATCCGGACGGTTTGTGGCGGCAATGATAATAACCCCTTCCTGGGAATCAAATCCGTCCATTTCGAC
>DUCD01000049.1:32511-32989 GCA_012959985.1 Verrucomicrobiales bacterium
ACAAACATTTCCACAAAATCCGAGCCGCTGATATTGAAAAAGGCAGCATCAGCCTCTCCGGCTATTGCTTTCGCCAGCAGGGTTTTCCCGGTTCCGGGGGGGCCTATCATGAGAACGCCCTTGGGAATTTTACCACCGAGTTTCTGAAATTTCTTGGGGTCTTTCAGAAATTCCACCAATTCGAAAACTTCATCCTTGGCCTCTTCAACACCGGCTACATCCTTGAAAGTTGTTTTGTTTTTCTCTTTATTCAGTAGGCGGGCACGACTTTTTCCAAAACTCATAGCCCCTTTTCCAGCCATCTTGATTTGCCGAATGAAGAAAAAGTAAATCAAGGCCGCCAGAAACAGAAACGGCAGCAAAGCATACAGAAAATTCAAAAGCATTGTATTCGGTCTTTTGGGAGTGAACTTGTTGGATTTCAGCAATTCCTTCTGATCCATCTCATCCAATGGAATCTCCAGTTGAAAATTCACTT
>DUCD01000049.1:33070-41794 GCA_012959985.1 Verrucomicrobiales bacterium
TTCCCGTAATGGATTCTGTGGATCATAGTTGATGACCCCTTCGATAATCTGGTCGTTTTTGACCAACTCCATCAAGCGATTATAATCGATCTTCTCAAACTTGGGTTTGGAAGAATCCTTGAGGAGCATGAGGAGGGGAATAAACGCCAGGATAATGATCCATACGATCCAGGTCTTTGGCGGCACTTTAACTTCACCGCTCTTTTTCTCGTTTGAGTTATTGCTTTCCGACATGTTTTTTACTTTCATTGACCCTAACACGAGTGATACTCCAGCGCAACTTAATGGATTTTACTATTATTCCGCCGATCCCTCTTCCCTTTCAGGCCATCGGGTCGGTCGGTTTCCATTTCCAAATCAGGATTTTTTCAGTAGTTGAACCTATTTTGTGTTTTTCCGAAATCCGAACTCCTTCAACCCATAGAATATCCTTGTCTTCGGTTTCTGCCACCACCAGTTTATGTCGTTTTTCTACGGGAATCTTCAATGAATTGAAGAGTTTTTTAAGTCGTATCGGGCGTGATGCTCCAATCGGTTGAAAACGGTCTCCCTCGACCCAATGGCGAAGCAACAGTCCGGATCCAGCTTTTGCTAAATCAAAATACTCAACGCCTTCAGTGGGTTTCAAACAATTCACTGAACAATCCCAATTGTTGTCCCTGATTTCCCATTGAATCATCAGTCTGTTGAAACATAGAAAACTCTTCTCGCTGGAATCAAGATTCAGTTCCTTCTGCTGCAAATCCCAAAATGGCCCCACTTCCTCTCTTCGGAAGATTAAATGACCTGTTTCCCCATCTATTCTTATCCGTTTATTAGAGTTTACCTGCAGAAATTTATCGGGGCAGCTCAGCAACTGATTGATCATTCCATAATTCGGGATAATTCGGTTTTTCAGCAAATTATCTTTAATTACTCTTCTCTTTAACGATACAGGTAGTCGTTCGAACGGTTTTTTAGCTTCAATTCCAGATTTCAGCCAATCTTCACAGATCATGGAATGGGTTTCATTTTCAGAATTCAGGAGATCCATCAACTTCGTTACATGCTCATTTATTGCGGGTTGATATTCATTACGGATCAGCGGCAGCAGGTGTTCCCGAATTTTATTTCTGGGGATTTTCTCCGATGAATTACTGGAATCCACTCGATAGGGAATGTGTTTTTGGTCTGCATATGTGACAAGGTCGTTTTTATCGATATTCAGGAGCGGACGAACCAATTTCAGTTGAGAAGGAACAGGGGCGTCTGATTGCCAGCTCATCCCACATATGCCCTGAGCCCCTGTTCCCCTGAATATTCTCAGAAAAAACAATTCAACTTGATCATCACGATGATGCCCCAGCAGTATTTTGGTAAAATTCAATTGGTCTGCCACTTTGGCAAAATATTCATATCGCAGCTTCCTAGCAGCCATTTCGATCGAAATGCCTAGTGACGCAGAAAGCTTTTCAACATCTCCATGACCGATTTCGATGTGAATTCGCCCCTCATCCGCGATATTTTTTGTAAAAGATTCGTCTTCATCACTTTCGTCACCTCTCAGGTGATGATTATAATGCAGCATCACCGGTTTCCATCCATATTTCGGAGCCAATTGATGGATCAAATCTAATAAAACCATCGAATCCACTCCTCCGGAAACCGCGATTCCTACTTTCTCACCCACATTGAGAAGACTGTTGCCGCAGATATTCTCTTCCACTTGGTTAAGTAAAAAACCGGCGTCGGAATGAGCACTTTGACGTTTTGACATGGAATTGTTATTGAACGACTTCGATTAAGCGGGCAAATTCCCTACATGAAGTCTGTATTCGAAGGTCAGGTATACGTTATTAAGGACAATATTGATACTGATCAGATCATTCCCGCTCAATACTTGAATCTGGTCCCAACAATTCCTGAAGAATATGATCAACTGGGGGGCCATGCCTTATGCGGTCTACCTCAATCTCAGCATCCGATGCGTTTTGTTGAAAGCGGAAAAACGAAAACAAACTATCCGATCATTGTAGCGGGTAAGAATTTCGGATGTGGGAGTTCCCGAGAACACGCCCCAATCGCACTGGGTTCAGCTGGGTCAAAAGTGGTTCTGGCAGAAAGCTTTGCACGTATTTTCTTTAGAAATTGCGTTGCCACTGGCGAGTTATATCCCTGTGAAATTAGTGATCGATTGTGTGAGGAACTAAAAACAGGTGACTTCATCTCTGTGGATTTGGATAACAATCTAATTTCAGTGAAGGACTCGAACCGGACTTTCAACTTCAAATCTCTGGGAGAAGTCCGTCCTGTGGTTGATGCCGGTGGACTTTTCAATTATGCCCGACAGACAGGGATGATATCATAATCCTGATCACTCTCTCGTTGCACAGAGCAATAACCCAATGATACTCAGCGAAATCTCCTGCTGTTGGGTTAACCCCTCTTTTGTGTCGAATTAGTTGAAAACCAACCTTTAGCGTGAATTTTGTAAAACAGGCTGAAGAGTAACTCGAACAAAAGAAACCCACCGAACCCTTGTTATTAACAGTTGGAAGTGTTGGTTAAGCTTCCCACAAAATCTTTATCCGAGTGGCAGTGTCAAACCTCGTCCACTGGGCATCAGATTTCCCTTTATTGCCGGCTATGAGGTTTGTCCGTTCTATTGATGAAATTCAAAAAAAAGCGGGTTTTGGCACACACACGGTACAAAGAGCCAAAACCCGCCCTCTTTCCACTCGGAAAGAGTATTTAATATTGGGAATGGAGTGACAATATCCTGATAATTGTTGGTGTGCAACCCGAATTTTCAATTCCTGTGAAAAGTTTTTTCCAAGCTCCGGAATCATCCGGAAACACAAACAATCCAGGAATGCAGAATCAGGTTATTTGCACCAGAACCAGAGCGAAGCCAAGCCAACCGGTGTATCGGAATTTCGGAAGTAAGGTGGAGTTCTGAGGCAGAACCCGAAGAATTATGAATGCCCCAGCTGCAATCCCAAGGCCGCCCGCGACCAGTCCCAGAGAATGCGCCCCTGATTGACCATGGGCGGCACCTTGAAACAAACCAAGTAGACTTGCTGAAATACAGCATAGACTCATGGTTCTTGCGGAATTCATGGAGTAGACCATGCCACACATGCCCGCAACACCCAGTATGGCAACCTGAACAAACGCCTGCTCAAAAGATCCTAGGTATTGAAGAATCAGTATTCCGGCTAACATTCCGGTGGCATAACTTATGAAAGACTGGCGGGCACACCTCAAAGAACCAGTGGATGCAACCCAAAACCCCAGGCAAACGCCCAGAATTAAGTGATCAATGCCGGTAAAGACATGCCTGAAACCGGAGATTACATCTCCTCCAGTCATGTGTCCGGGATGAGCTGATACCGATAATGGATTCATTGCCAACAGGCAAAGTAGAATCAATGAAGTCTGTATTTTGGCGTGTTCTGAAAAGGTTCGCATCCGAGGATTTTAGAACATCCCCAAGGATTCAGTCAAGACATGCACGAACCGAACAATTTCACGAATCAGTTGTTTTCAGTGAAAGAAAAAATGGTGCGGGAAGGCTCGCTTCTGAACGGCAAAAATCCAATGCCTTTTATTCCTGCGCTGAGTTCGGAACTTTGTGATTACAGGTCTCAATCGGGTAAACTTTTTCTTCCAATTCCAATCGGTGTGGAATCTTTGACTTGCCCACCAGAATATCGACCGATCTGTTTTGAATCGAAAGACATTCGATCAGCAACTTGTTGAAAAACAGGGAAACTTCCTGTGCCTGCCCTTCCATAAAAGACGTTCCATTAATCAATGCCAATCGCATTGAGTCAGAATGAAGAACCCCATTCAACTTCAAGCGACGAGCCAATAATCCGGGCTTGGCATTTGATACCGGAGTAATCCTGGATGGTTCTTTCGATATGGTTCCCTGATTGATTTCATCCGAATGACCGCTTTTTTCTGAAGTTGCTTGATTTGCCCCCCCCACCGTTTGCACTTCGTCTCCCATCTTTCGCGTTGCCTCGGCAATGATTGAATTTGACGGCTCCTTTTGATCACACCCAGCAACCAGTAGTGTCCACATTATCAAACCCAATGCTCCGGCTGCCGACCTGTTCACTCCATTGTCCCTTTGTGTTGTGACGATGTGATTCATATCACTTTCCCCTTTCCTATTTGGTCATTTGATTCCGGCTAATACCAGATCTAAGTCTAAATACGACAAACAAGATGAGCAGGTTTCATGCCCATATAGATAATTTGAAAAGAGAAGATCAATAGGATGGTGGGCGCTACTGGGTTCGAACCAGTGACCCCTACCGTGTGAAGGTAATGCTCTACCACTGAGCTAAGCGCCCTTCTTGAAGCCCACCATGATTCGACCCAACTCCTTTGGCAAGCCTTTCCTCCCGCTAGATCAAGGGTAGACGCATCTGATTTCCCAATCAAATCAGGATTTTCGTAGCAGAGTTGGAATACTCGCCAACTTTGGATCTGATTCGACGTAATCCAAATTAAAATGCAAGCCACGGCTTTCAGGGCGACTTAAAGCGCTCTTGATAATCACCTGTGCCACCGTCGCAATGTTCCGCAATTCCAGCAGGTCCGTAGTGACAATGAAATCCCAGTAATACTCATCAATTTCCTCGAGGAGATTCTTGATTCTGGTACCTGCACGTTGAAGCCGCTTATTGGATCGCACGATTCCAACATAATCCCACATGAGTCGCCTAACCTCATCCCAGTTATGTGAAACCACAACAATCTCATCGGGATCATTTGCATTGCCTGATTGCCATTTTGGAATCTCACAGGACAAATCAAATGAGGGATTCTCCAAGGTGGCCATGGCCGAGCGATGAGAACAAACCAAGGCTTCCAACAGTGAATTACTGGCCAATCGATTGGCGCCGTGAAGGCCGGTACAGGCCACTTCACCGATTGCTGATAGCCCTTGGATATCCGTTCTGCCATTCAGATCCGTTTTGACCCCTCCGCATTGATAATGAGCCGCCGGCACAACCGGAATGGACTCTTTCGTCATGTCGATCCCATAGCGCAGGCAAGTCCGGTAAATATTGGGAAAGCGTTCCATGATGAATTTTGCGGGTTTATCGGTAATATCCAAGTGCACATGATCATCCCCTGAACGCTTCATTTCCTTATCAATGGCCCGGGCGACAATGTCCCTGGAAGCCAACGAGCCCCGTGAATGGTAATCCTTCATGAAGGCTTTCCCTTTCAGGTTTTTCAAGATGCCGCCTTCTCCCCGGACAGCTTCGCTGATCAGGAACGACTTGGCATCCGGGTGGTAAAGACAGGTCGGATGAAACTGAATGAATTCCATATTGGAAACCGTAGCCCCGGCCCTATAGGCCATGGCTACACCATCGCCGGTGGCGATATCCGGGTTTGTAGTATAGAGATAAACTTTCCCACAACCTCCGCTTGTCAGCACAATTTCAGCTGCCGAGAAAACATTTACTTCATGAGTTTCGAGCGACAGAATATATGCCCCGATACAACGGTTTGGACCCGACTCACCCAATTTCTGTGTCGTGATCAGGTCGATGGCAAAGAAGTCCTCGAACAGGTCTATATTGGGACGGTTACTAATGGCGTTCAACAAGGTCTTTTCCAAGGCGCGCCCGGTCATATCCTTGGCATGAAGAATGCGCCTCTTGGAATGTCCCCCTTCCTTAGCCAGATCAAAGGGGGTGTCTTCACTTGTACTCAGGGGGACCCACTCAGAAAACCTCATCCCCATAGCCAATAAATCCTGGATTCGTGATGGACCTTCTTCGATGATTCGGCGCACAACTGTTTCATCACACAATCCTGCACCAGCTTCGATTGTATCCCTGAAATGAAGCTCAAACGAATCATCTTTTGCCATTACAGCTGCGATACCGCCCTGAGCATAATTAGTATTGGATTCTGTTTTGTTCTTCTTTGTAACAATTGCGATTCGGCGAGAAGCTGGAATGTTCAAGGCAAAGAACAATCCGGCGATACCACTGCCGATTACCAAGTAATCATATTGAAACTGGGAAGGGGTCATGTCTTCATTGAATTACAGTTTTCCATTATCGATTAATCGGGTGTTTCCAAAGTACACGGCGAGAGCCATATGATCTCCTCGAGACACCTTCCGAACGGTTTTCATGGTTCGTGATTCAAAAAACTCAATGTAATCAAGCCTGGCTTCCGAATACTTCGACAATTCTTTTTCGAGTCGGCTTTTCATCTGCTTGGACGAAAAACCAGCGGCAGATCCACGCACGAGTTTCCGCGCGGAAAGAAGACTCCGCCGCAGACAGAGGGCCTGCTGCCTTTGGTCTGCCGATAGATATATATTCCTGGAACTCATCGCTAAACCATCTTTTTCACGTGCCGTGGGTGCCATCTCCACCTTAGTACTGAAATTCAGATCGACAACCATTTTGCGAATCACCATTGCCTGCTGAAAATCCTTGCTCCCAAAAATTGAATAATCCGGATTGAGAATCCCGAACAGCTTGGCGATCACAGTCGTCACCCCACGGAAATGAGTGGGTCTACTTGCCCCTTCCATCGCTTGGGTCCATGCCTCCTCGATTACAAACGTTCCCTTCCCGCCCTCTTTTCTCCAGGGAAACATCGACTCATCATCCGGAGTAAACACAGCATCCACGCCTCGGTTTCGACAGCGTTGGAGGTCGGCACGCAAATCTCTCGGGTAATCCTGAAAATCCTCTGCAGGCCCGAATTGGGTGGGATTCACATAAATACTGAGAATCACTTTCCCGTTGTCACCGACTTTTTTCCGGGCAAAATCAACCAGAGAAAGATGGCCTTCATGCAGAAAACCCATCGTCGGCACCAAACCTACCGGTACCCCGGACAATTTCCATTGCTCCATGAGACGTCTTGCAGAAGGGATGGATCGAACCACCTTCATAATAAACGGATTATTGAAGAAAAAAGGGGGCCCTGCAATCCAGATTCTATACTGTGATTGCAGGAACCCCTGAAATTTGATTTTGAATGGCCTAACTTACCGGAAATTAATAGGAGATTCCGGTGCCATTTCGTGGGCACATGGCTGATCAGTCGGAGCAGATGCTTCTTTCTCAGTTGAGCCAACCAACTGATTGGAAAGGAGATAGGCTTCCACTTCGTCCCCGCTGACGTCAGCAAGCATTTTGCCATCCACCTCAACACAAGGGCTGAGCATTTGACCGCTTTTCTCGATCATTTCCTGCCTCTGAACTGGATCGTTGATGATATCCCTATCCTCGAAATCCAGTGAATACTTCTGCATAATGGCTCTAACCCCTTGGCTCCAGCCACATGTCGGTTTCAGATATGCAATGATTTTCATGTCTTTTGCTGCCATAAATTCTTTATTGTCAACCACGAGGAAAACTAGCTTAACAATGAAAAATTGCAACCCATAAAACAAGATTAACCTATAATTGAGCAAGGAAAGCCATTTGAGAAACAGGCGCTCAGAAATCTCTGATTTTCCGGCAAGTTTTATGAGTAAAACAATTTACCATCTCGCTATCTTATGCGGTCGACTGATTTAAAAGTCCTGGTAGTTCCGGATAAATTCAAGGGAACTCTGACAGCCGAAACCATCACAGAAATCGTGGGTTCCGAATGGCGAAAGCAGTATCCCCAGGACCAATTGGAAAGCATTCCGATGAGTGATGGCGGAGACGGATTTGGACCGATTTTCGGGAGAAATCTAAAGGCGGCATCCCGATGGACCTCCACCTTCGATGCCGCACACCGAAGCATTCGTGGTGAGTGGTGGCTGAGTAAAAATACCGGAACGGCTGTGATCGAAACAGCACGCTTCATTGGCTTGGCCAATCTTCCTTCCGGTAAGTATCACCCCTTTAACCTGGATACCTTCGGCCTGGGAAAAGTGCTCCGGGATGTTTCCTCAACCGGAGTACACACTTGTATTCTTGGTATCGGGGGCAGTGCCACCAACGATGGGGGTTTTGGAATGGCAAGGGCTCTGGGGTGGACATTCCTGGATCATCATGGAAAGGAAATTCAGCAATGGACCTCGTTGACTAAACTGAGCAAAATCAGACGACCACGCAGAATAAAACTCTTTCCGCGAACCATTGTGGCGGTTGATGTGAAGAACCCATTACTGGGCACTGAGGGAGCCAGTCGAATTTATGGTCCTCAGAAAGGGCTGAAGCCCGAAAACATGGCCTTGGCGGAAGCCTGTCTGAGCCGTCTAGTAGAAGTTGTCTCTGAAAACACGAAACGGAACCTGGCGGAACGCCCCGGAACAGGCGCGGCCGGCGGGCTTGGTTTCGGTCTGGCCTATTTTCTTATAGCCGCCCTGAAACCCGGATTTGATATTTTTTCTGAGCTTACCAGCTTGAAAGAAAGAATTCAAAAAGTGGATTTGGTCATTACCGGAGAAGGAGCCATCGACCGATCCACGCTGATGGGGAAATGTGTGGGACAAGTCGCGGCTTTAAGCCGCAAGCAGGGCAAACCGTGTTATGCAGTAACAGGTCATCTGAAAAACAGGCGTTTATCCGAAAAGCACTTCACCCGGATATTCTGTGTTTCACCGGATCTGACAGATATTGATTCAGCCATGAAACGTCCGAAGTCATACCTCAGGAAATTGGCAAGGGACTTGTTAAAAGCAGCAAAAGAAGACTTCGCTTGAATTATTATTGATTCAATGAAAGTAATGATCCAGCAGATTGTACTTCGCAC
>DUCD01000050.1:0-2538 GCA_012959985.1 Verrucomicrobiales bacterium
GCTGAGTGGCAGGAATTAACACATTAGCCAACCTTTTTTCCATTCTCTATGGGACACCTGTGAATTGCTTTTAAATATTCTGGATTTTCGTTGGGGTTTTTTGATCGATTGAGAATGCCACGCGTACTGGTGTCAAGCGGACCGGAATCACCATCAGCTTGAGCTATCGCGTAGCATTTTTTGAGTGAGTAGCTGAACGCTTGAAATTCATCATCTTTCATGTCGGGGGTTACGGGATCTATTTTTTTTCGGTATTTTACGTGACCTAGTTCATGGTAAAGGACACCAACCATTCGATCGTCAGGATAACTTGCCTCTGGTTTTTCGATAAATTGCTTATTTAGAATGATAAACCAAGGATTTATTCCATACACACCAGGCGACTGTTCGAATTTTTTAGGAATAGAAGGATTCGATTCAAAATCTGTCACTTTCACAATCACATTTTCATCACTTCGAACTTTTTCCAGATGTGTTTTAAGTTTAGGCATTTTACTGAAATCACACATCCTCAAGTCTTACCACATTTTAACATCAACTTGGAGATAATTGTTCGCAAGCTAAGGACGCCCAGAATTCCTAAAAGGCAACTCTCTCTGCCATCTTAATTGAATGCTCATTTCTGAGATGACCGTAGGTTTTCATTGCCAAGGCACCACCGTCTTTATGACCGAGCCAACGGCTGACGGTCGGAATTTCCACTCCGGATTCAATGCACCGTGTCGCGAACAGATGACGGAGATCGTGATGGGTTAAACGTGGGGTGCCGACAGTGTCACAAGCATTTTTTAAAGTTTTCCTGCATGAATCGGATTTCAGAATCCTTCCACTTTTGGTGGTATCTTTTGGGCGATGCTTCAACAGCAATTCACGCATCGGTGGAATAATTGGGACATGGCGAATTTCTGAATTCTTCGTTCCCGTTTCAGGATCACCACGAATGATGATTTCATTTTGAGTTACGTCGCCCCATTGAATATGTCGAGCTTCATCAATCCGGCAACCGGAGTAAGCCAGGAATTGGATCATCAGGGATCCTGCAGCATAGAATTCCTCAGCGCTTACAACAAGCTCCCTGAATTCTCCTTCAGATGGGAGCTGTAGTTCCCTCTTTGGGACTCTGGCTCTCTTTATGGAAACGGCTGGATTGTCATAACGACATCCGTTTTCGACAGCAATATTGAAGATGCCTCGCAACGTGGAGATAATTCCATTGAAACGGGTGGCACCGTATTTTCGTGCAAGGCTTTCTGCTAGTTTGGAGCAATCGGATTGCGTCAGCTTGGCAATGTTGGACAAAAAGAATCGATTGAAATGCTTTTCAATCGAGGCCACACAATCGCAGTGATATTTTTTTGTTTGTGGTTTGATTCGGTAATTGTTTTTGGATTTCTCAAGGAATTCCTCAGAAAGATCCCTGAAGGTCGCCGCCTGGTTGACTGGAAGTGGATTGGATCGGATATCATTGATGAAATCCTTCAGTCTTAAACGGGCGACCGTGATCGACTTGGTTTTTAGGCTCTGCCGAATAAACTTGCCTTGGACGCGGACTCGGGCATAAAAAACTCCGGATGGAACATACCGGACAAGATTTGTGTCACGCATTTTCTGCCAGGACTGCTTTCGAGGAGTGCTCTGGGCTTCCGGATTCATTTGATAACCTTCGGTTGATTACTGCAATAAAACATACAATATTCCGAGGAGTAATCAACACTGGTAATCAAAATTATGAAAACCGTTCTGTTCGATATTTAAGTTATTTATAGTCAACATGCTCCCATAGTTCAAATGGATAGAACAGTGGTTTCCTAAACCATTGATCCGGGTTCAATTCCTGGTGGGAGTACCAGTTAATCAAGGAGTTACGCAAGTTCCGCACAAATGGTACTGGCAGATATTAGAAGAGAATTACCAGTGGTCAGTGCCAGAAAGTTACCAATATGACAAGTGTCTACAAGAGTGGCGACCGTTGGGCAGTGAATTACCGAGTCAATGGGAATCGTAAACGGAAATTCTTCAGAAGAGAGAGTGATGCAGGATCTTTTCACCGTCGCCTGGAAACGACTCAGAGCCTTTCAGATTTCCCGCATCGCCGTTCTGGACTCGCGGCCAACCGCGTGACGCGTCGCATTGTTCCCATGTTATTGCCCAACTCGTCTTTTGTTTCCACTCACTATGAACCGACACTTCCGGATCAAGGTCCGGACGCTTTGCAGGGAAGGCAAAGTCATGAGCAATGCGCGAGATTCACGCACTACTGGTTCAGGCCGTTCCCGGTGGGCCGGACGGAATAGCGAACTCAACGATTGATTTCTCAAAATGGGCCCCAGTGCGGTTGTTGGAACCTGTTCGGACTCGCAGGCACGGTGGCATTTTCGTATTTTCTTATGTGTAACCCATGGTCAAACAAAAAAACCATCTTGCAGAAATAGCATCCAAAAAACGTTCACGGTGACCACCTCTTCTCGCTTTACTTAATTGATTGAGTTTGATCCAGTTGGAACCGGTAAACGACACCAGGAAAGAGACGATACCATG
>DUCD01000050.1:2576-4378 GCA_012959985.1 Verrucomicrobiales bacterium
ATCCCGCTTTAAACGCGAAGACTTTTCAGAATCTCGGTTATTCAAGCACTGGTTCGCAATGCATGACGATTCAGGGCACGGTCAACAAAACTGCCATACTATTGACATGCCTACTGATTTCAGCGGGTTGGGTATGGAATGAGTATTACAGCGGCGCGACTAATATCGCACCCTGGATGTACGGTGGAATGTTCGGAGGGCTGATCATCGGTATGGTAACGCTTTTCAAAAAAGAGTGGGCCGGGGTGACTGCTCCAATCTACGCCTTTTGCGAAGGGTTGTTTCTAGGAGGAATTTCGGCAAAATTGGAAGCGGTATTTCCCGGGATCGTCATTCAGGCTGTCGGTTTGACCTTCGGAACTTTATTCGGACTTCTGATGGCTTATAAATCGGGTCTGATCAAGGCCACCGAAAACTTCAAGCTCGGAGTCGTTGCCGCAACCGGCGGTATCATGCTGCTGTATTTTGTTTCCATCGTCTTAAGCTTCTTCGGCATAGGCATTCCCTTCATTCACTCCAGCGGAACCTTCGGCATTCTGTTCAGTTTGTTTGTTGTGGTGGTTGCCGCACTGAACTTAGTGTTGGATTTTGATTTCATCGAACAGGGTGCCGAACAAGGAGCTCCGAAATTTATGGAGTGGTACGCGGCCTTCGGCTTGTTGGTAACTTTAGTTTGGTTGTATCTTGAAATCTTGAGACTGCTTTCCAAACTGCGAAGCCGAAATTAGAGAAATCATCCCGATTACTTTCGCACCGAGACGGTCCATTGCTGGCAGACCAAATCTAGAATTCTTGACCTATCGCTCATGGCAGTCAACTTCTGCCATTTCCTCAAACCACTCCGCAACAGGACGGTTTTCAAGATAAGTGATTGGAAGCTTGTCAGCTGAAACCATGTTCGGCATAGGTGGATGATACATGTCAACTGGATGATATCTACGCGACAGCACTCCAGGACGCTACCGCGTTCACCCAGGCGCCCTGAATTTCCGCAGGTTTTGGAGTGCGGTGATGTGTCACCGCTTTGGATTGGGCTTACAGTCATCTGTTGGCAGGCCTTCAGCTTATACGCTACTCAATAGCAGACAGGAATGTCCACATTCATGATGAGTCAAAAAGGAATCCAATTTTTGAGAGCAATCTGCACTTCTTCGAATTCTCTTTTCAAGCGTTCGACGATTTCGGGATGTTCCCCCGCGATATTCTTACTTTCCGAGATGTCGTCATTCAGGTTGAACAACAAACCCGGATCGTGGCGCACGGACGGTTCCTGTTTCCCTGTTTCGGGATTTCGAGTACGTTCACGCGTCGCGAGGTGGAGTTTGTAGCCCCCGCTCCGGTAGGCCATCGGTTGCTGATGAAAGTAGATGTGGCGGGTTCGGGGGCTTGGCTCGCCGGAGAGCAGGACTTGGGACATATCAAGCGAATCAATAGCATGTCCATGCTGAATTTGTGCTCCTGTGAGAACCGCCAGAGTCGCGTAAATATCATAATTGGCAATCAGTTCGGCGCACACACCCGGCTGGATGGTCTTGGGCCAGGACACGATGAAAGGGACGCGTTCGCCGCCCTCCCAAGTGGTCGACTTTTCGCCTCGCAGCGGATCGGCAATGCCGCCGCATTCCTTGAACATGCTCCAGGGGCCATTGTCGCTGGTGAAAACGACGAGGGTGTTTTCGAGGATGCCGGCATCTTTGAGCGCCTTGATGATCTCGCCGACGGACCAGTCGACCTCTCCGATCACATCACCGTAGATGCCGTTCCTGCTTTTCCCCTTGAACTGCTCGGACGCGAAAATCGGC
>DUCD01000050.1:4447-7298 GCA_012959985.1 Verrucomicrobiales bacterium
GAATAAACCCGGATTGAGGAACGATCGGGCCCTTGTTCTCCCGGTTAATATACAGCGGAGTTTTCCAGGCTCCTTCTGGACTATCGCGAAAGGAAGCATAATTGGGTCGCGGGCCGTCCCAATCATTACTACCTTTAGTGCCAAACCAGTAGTCAAAGCCCTGGTCGAGAGGATGAAGACCTTTGCCCAACTCTAGGTGCCACTTGCCCAGCAAAGCAGTGGAATATCCTCTCTTGCTCAGCATTTCCGGGATCGTGATGGCGGAGGCCAATCGTCCCCACTTCTTCTCCTTGTTGAACCATGGACGATTGGCATGGCACCCAGTCATGAGAGCGCGACGGCTTGGCGCGCACCAGGACGCGGCGTGAAAATCGGTCAGACGGAGGCAGCAAGTGCATCGATGTTGGGAGTCGAATTAAGATCACTCCCATAGCAGCCCAGATCGCCGTAACCAAGGTCATCAGCGAGAATATAGATGACGTTGGGCAAAGTCCGAGGTCCGTGACGGACTTGCTTATGCCTGGCATTTGCCGTTCCGTCCAATGGCAGCTTCGCCGCGGTGGAAACGGCGATTGAGAAGGCGAGGAAAAGCAATAAGTAAACGTTTTTCACATTGTTGTAGATAGTCACTATCGGTTCCTCCTGGTTTCGGCTATTTTCCTAAATTGCTCAGTCAGTTGTTCAACCAATTCAGGGCGTACCTTCCAGAGATCATTGATTTCAAAAGGATCTGCTTCCAGATCAAAGAGATACCCTTTTCCCACGGTGGACTTAACCCGCTTCTCCCCCACACCAAAAACAATCTTCCACTTGCCGTGTCGCAGCGCAAACGCCGAGCTGGAATGATGAACCATCGCCGGTCGCGGTTGCATCGCCTTCCCGAGCAATCCTGGAAGCTGGTTGAAACTGTCTTCGCTGACTCCCTCTGGCAAGTCCTCGCCGACCAAAGCCGCGAATGTCGCCAGCATATCCGTGAAGCAAAAGACTTGATGGCTCACCTCGCCGGATGGGATATTGTCAGGCCAACGGGCGATAAACGGGACCCGGTGCCCGCCTTCCCAGACGCGTCCCTTTACGCCGCGCAGTTTGCCAGCGGCCCGGTGCCCGTTTGTCATCTTTGCCGTTCCTTCGCGAGCCCCCGGTTCCAACGATCCCGGTAACGGGCCATTGTCGCTCGTGACAACCAGCAGGGTATTATCGGACAATCCCAGCGCATCGAGTTGCGCCATGATTTCCCCCACGGACCAATCAACTAACCAGACCATGTCTCCCCGGACCCCGGCTTCCGACTTCCCCATCGCGAAATCGGCAACGACATGCGGGGAGTGCGGGGAGGACAAAGGCAAATAGAGGAAAAACGGTTGTTTGGGCGCGGCTTTGTGGGTGTTCTCAATAAAGCGCAGCGCCCATTCCGTCGCGTGAACGTCCACCGTTTCATTCACCCAATCCGGCGCGGCCATCCCACTGCGCCAACTTCCCTCCGGGTTGCGGTAGCTCGCTTCGCTCATGTTGCGAAACCGACCATTCTCTATGAAGCAAAACGGTTCCTGATCCGTCGAGCAACCGGCGGTATAAAACGTTGCATCGAAGCCCAATTCCTCCGGCCCTCCGAAGACAGGGATCGAGAAATCAATGCTTTCACTGACGACTCGATCCGGCAATGGACCCGATAACCAGGGCAAGGGCGCATCGAAGTCAACGGTTCGACCCGCTTTCGCTGTGAACCCTAAACCCAAATGCCATTTCCCAGAAATCGCCGTTCGGTATCCCTTCCCCTTCAGCAGCGACGCGAGGGTCATCCGCCCCGGCTCAATCAACGGAGGCTCGTAATTAAACAGGACACCACGAGTCAGCGGCGTGCGCCAGCAATAGCGTCCGGTCAGCAAACCGTAGCGCGAAGGCGTGCAGACCGAATCGGCAGAATGTGCGTCGGTACATCGAATCCCCTCCATCGCGAGCCGATCCATATTCGGGGTGGGAATCCGGGACTCCTCGTTGTAGCAACCGACATCGCCATAGCCCATGTCATCGGCCATGATGAAGATAATATTGGGTCGTGTCCCGCAATACGCTGACGAAGGCAACAATAGAAATGCGGACAGCGTGACGATAAACACACGAATGACATCAGGGCAAATGTGATGGTTGATGGTTCTTTTCGTCGCTGTCAATGCAGCAATAGGATACTCCGCTATCGCTCAAAACTACCCGACAAAAATTTCACTTTCGCGAATGACCCTTCCAATCCCGCTCAAATGCTCAAAATTCCTGTGGAAAACGAATGAAAAAATCCTTTTTTCACCGTGCGACGGTGGGTCAGACCTCAGTAAACCAGGCAAAATCGCTCTATTTCTGTGCCGAATTGAGATCTGAATTGAATCAATATATTGGAGCTGATATATCGTTCAAAGTTCAATCGCTGAACAATGAACGTCGCCCATTCAATCTCGGTCCAAAATGGGAATTCATTGATGTTAGCTAACGACGCCGACGCCGACCACCCCGCCCCGGCGGTGTTGCTTTGAGCATTCTGATGTGTTGTTTCAATAAAAATGGCCCTCAAACTCATCTTGGATTGCAGAATCCGCCTTGGCATTGGCTTAATTCCAGGCCCAGGCAGATTCTACAATCTGAAGCCTTTAGAAAGGTAAGTTTGCAGGTGATTTCAGTGGCATGAACTCAATGCTCCAGCCTTCAGTTGCCCGCAAACATTTTTCATAATCCGGTTCGGACACCTAGGCTCACTCTCCTTCTTTTCTTCAACGGCAACCTTCAACCCACTCTTCTGGAGGAGGAGGAGTCCGGGCCGGATCTTCATCCCATAAACCGCAGTGACGGAGAATCTTTTCAA
>DUCD01000051.1 GCA_012959985.1 Verrucomicrobiales bacterium
AGATGCCTCCCAAGGAAGCGGACAAGTTGACTGAAGATCAAACATGGATTCTCAGAGACTGGATCGATGCGGGAGCCCCGTGGCCCTCCGAAGAGGACCAAGCCATTATTCAGGAAAAGTATGCCGAAGGGGTTGTGGTGCAAACCAGTGGGGGATTGGACGAGGACTGGACCAACCGTCGTTATAACAAGGAGAATTTGTGGGCCTATCAACCATTGAGTGATCCTGATGTGCCCCGCACATCGAAGAAGGTCCATCCGGTAGACGCCTTTATCAACAAAAAGCTTCATGACATTGGGCTCCCTCCCAGCCTTCCGGCCGATCGCCGCGCGTTGATTCGTCGCGCCTCCTTCGACTTGATTGGCCTGCCGCCCAGACCGGAGGAAGTGAATGCGTTCCTAGAGGACCGCGACTCCGATAAAAAGGCCTTTGGCAGGGTAGTGGACCGCTTGCTCGACGATGCCCGTTACGGAGAACAATGGGGAAGGCATTGGTTGGATGTGGTTCGCTATGCGGATTCAGCCGGATTTGCCAACGACTATGAACGGCCTGCCGCCTGGCGATACCGAGACTATGTTATTCGTTCATTCAATACTGATAAACCCTTTGATCAGTTTATCCTCGAACAGGTAGCCGGAGATGAATGGCATCCAGATGATTCGGATGCATTGATCGCCACCGGCTTTTTGCGCATGGGTTCGTGGGAAAACACCTCGATGTCGGTGGCGCGCATTACCCGAATGCAATTCCTTGACGATGTGACTGATATTGTTGGCCAGGTGTTCATGTCTCATCCGCTTCAATGCGCGCGTTGCCATGACCATAAATTCGATCCCATCCCGACGAAGGACTATTATCGAATTCAATCCGTGTTTGCCACGATTCAGTTTGTGGACCGGAAAATCCCGTATCAGGAGTGCGAAACCCTTACCGGTTTTGAGGAAAAGGAAGTGATGGAAAAGAGGCTCCAGTCTTTTATCAAGATGCGAAAAGTGTTGTCCGCCAAGGAAGCGGCGGCGGTCAAGGAGTGGTGCCTTGAAAAAGGCATTCCAAACAAGGGGCGAGGCCAACTTGCCAAGCTGGGTATTCCTGCTGAGAAGTTGCCTCCTCTTGGACTGGGATTAACCTTCCAGGAACTGGGGATACAAAAGGTGGGACGCAAAAACGTTCTGCGAACCACCTACGAAATGAACAAATTCGAACCCTATGCGCTTTCGGTATACAGCGGAGTGTCTCCAGACACTCCGTTGATATCAGGTAAGATGGTTGCGATGCCTGACAACCCCATGAGTGGGGGCGAAACGGAAGCCTCCCACATCCTCACCGGAGGAGATCCTTTTTCTCGAGGGGCCGAAGTCACTCCCGGTGTTTTTAGCGCGCTCCCCGATTCAAACGATCGTCTGGAAGCCACCGATTGGAATTCCATCCCTGAGACTCCCAAAGGTCGACGTCTGGCTTTCGCCAAGTGGTTGGCCAGTCCAAGGAACGTGCTGGTTCCCCGATCGATGGCCAACCGTATTTGGAGTTATCATTTTGGACAGGGAATCGTGGATACGCCGAACAACTTCGGAGCGATGGGAGGCAAGCCATCCCATCCTGAGCTGCTGGATTATCTTGCCACTCGATTTATTGAATCCGGTTGGTCGGTTAAAGAGATGCACCGACTCATCATGTCCTCCCAAACCTATCGCCGCTCGACCGAATACAAACACCGCGATCGTTTGGCGGAGAAAGATCCCAATGGAAAATTCTACACCACTTTCAAGCAGCGTCGTTTAAGCGCGGAAGAACTTCGCGACAGTATGCTCTATGTTTCGGGTGAGCTGAATCCTTTGGTAGGAGGATTACCGGCGCTTCCGGAAATTAATATGGATGTGGCTCTCCAACCCCGGCAGATCATGGGATCCTTTGCCGCCGCCTATGAGCCAGCGCGCACGCCCGAGCAAAGAAATCGACGTTCCGTTTATGCCAAAAAAGCCCGAGGTCTACGAAATCCCATGATGGAGGTGTTTAATCAACCCAGTCCGGATGAATCCTGTGAAGTCAGGCAGAATTCCACGGTGACACCCCAGGTGTTCAGTTTGTTCAATGGCGAGGACACTCTCAACCGGTCCATCGCCACCGCACTGGATTTGCTCGAGAAAAACAAGAGTCGTCATGCTGTTATTGAGGCTCTTTTCCTTCGAGCCTATGGCCGCATGCCGAGTCGCGCTGATCACAGGATCTATTTGGCCCATTGGGAGAGTATGGAAAAGCGTCATGAGGGTCTCACCTTTGAACCGAGGTCATATCCCAGGGAAGTAACGCGTTCCGCGGTGGACGAATTGACGGGAAGGTCCTTTGAATTTACCGAACGGCTTTTTAGCTTCGATGATTATGTGCCCGATGCAGGATTGGGCGACGTCGACTCAATGACTCGTGCGCTGGCTGAGGTGTGCTTAGTCGTGTTCAATTCAAACGAATTCATTTATGTCTATTAGGCTCCGAAGAAGATGAAAAAGAAACTGAAACGGGCACAGGTTGAGGACTTGGTGACGAACATGTCGCTTAATCGTCGTGACTTTATCTATGGCATGGGTGCCAGTTTGGGAAGTGTGGCTCTTGCGGGAATGATGTCACCGCATGCGAATGCCTCGGATTCCGCGTCCGGCCCGCTGTCGCTGAAAAAACCTCACCATCCACCCAAGGCAAAGAACTGTATTTTCCTCATGATGGAGGGGGGGCCGAGCCATATCGACACCTTCGATCCGAAACCTCGCTTGAACAAGATGCACCGGCAGCGGTTTACTCGAACTGGAGAGACCCAATCGGCCATGGAGTTAGGAACTCGCTACTACGTACAGAGCCCTTGGAAGGCCCGTCAAGTCGGGCAATCGGGCGCCTGGATGAGCGAACCCTGGAAGCACTTGGCCGATGTCGCCAATGACATCTGCTTCTATCGAGGTTGCCAGGCTGAGTCGGTCAATCACCCCACGGCCTTGTTCCATATGAATACGGGCAACCGTTTCGGCGGTGACCCGGCGATCGGGTCATGGGTGACCTACGGATTGGGATCTCAAAATCAGGATCTGCCCGGCTTTATAGTTCTGCCCAACCTTTCCTATCCACAAGGGGGTTCTCCCAACTGGGGGAACGGGTTCTTGCCGGCGCACTACCAGGGCACGCCTCTTCGGCCGCAGGGTAGCCCTATCCTCGATCTCAAACCACCGGCCGGAATTACCGCGCAACATCAGCGGGAGAACTTGAATCTGCTCGACCGTGTCAACCGCGATCACTTGGAGGCGCATCCCTGGCACGATGACCTGCAAGCTCGGATGGAAAACTACGAGTTGGCTTTCCGTATGCAGATGCAGGTGCCGGATATTCTGGATATCGATCAGGAAGATGAAAAAACCAAGGAACGGTATGGTATCGGAAATGATGACACAGATACTTTTGGTCGCAAATTGTTACTCGCCCGGCGCCTTGTTGAGAAAGGCGTCCGCTTTGTCCAAGCCTACACCGGAGGTTGGGACTCCCACGATTTCTTGGAGCGCGCCCATGGCGCACGAATCAGGAGTGTTGATAAACCGATCACTGGCCTGATCAAGGATCTGAAGGAAAGAGGTCTGCTAGATGATACATTGATCGTCTGGTGTGGAGAATTTGGCCGTACTCCGGACAACGGCTTTCGTCAAGGGGGCGAAGCCTACGGTCGCGATCACAACGCCAAAGCCATGACTATGTGGTTCGCCGGAGGCGGTGTCGCCGGAGGCACCACGGTTGGAGCCACCGACAATATCGGAGCGGAAGCGGTCGATATCGTTCATCCCATTCGAGATGTTCATGTGACCCTGCTCCACTTGCTCGGACTTGATGACAACCGTTTGACCTACTTCAGCGGGGGCCGATTCAAGCAGCTATCGCAGTTTGGCGGAAAAGTGATTCCCGAGTTGATAAGTTAGCTCTCTTCAACGCACCCCTCACATACCTGTAGAAAACTCGCTATGAAAACAACATCGAACGTCCTTCTGAGTGCATTCCTGTTCGTCTCTCTCGCTCTAGTAACATCTGCGGAACAGAATCTGACCTCGAAACCGAATGTGGTCCTGATTTACATCGACGATTTGGGATACGGAGACATCGGCGCGTATGGATGCACCGACATCCCGACCCCAAACATCGATCGGTTAGCGACAGAAGGAGTCCGGTTCACGGCCTCCTACATCACCAATCCGCCGTGTTGTCCAAGTCGTTGCAGCTTGATGATGGGGCAATACGGTCAGCGTTTCGGGAAGTACGGTATGTCCCGCGGTCTTCCGATTCCGGAGGACCGACCGACGCTGGCCATGTTTCTTCGCGATCACGGTTACGTCACCGGCCAGATTGGAAAATGGGATATCGGGACTAAACGGCAGGGGCCCCTTAAGGTCGGATTCATGGAGGTCGCGAAGAGCCCTCCGAAAAAGCAGTATACCAAAGAAGAACTCGACGGCGCACCGAGAGAGCTGCAGAAGCAAATCGCCAAAAAGAACGGTCACTCAAAGTACTTCTGTGTCAACGAAAAAGGCGAGACGATGTGGTTGACCGATTACGACGGCGATTCCATGGTCAACTTCATCGATCGCCACAAAGCCGAATCGTTTTTTCTCTACTGGTCACCGGAGGCGATCCACTCATTCAATACGGAAGTCCCCAGGAGACTGGCCGATCGAACGGGGGCCCGGGGCAAACGACGAAAGCTGGGAGGCGCGATCGTCTCGGTCGATGATCAAGTTGGTAAGCTGCTGCACGTGCTGAACAAGCACGGGCTACGCCGGAACACACTGGTTATCTTCTCCAGCGACAATGGGGCCAACACCGGCGATGGTGGAAGCTCGAGTCCTTACACCGGTGGAAAAGGACAAGGGACGCAGAAGGAAGGGTGGGTTCGCGTGCCCACAATCTTCTCCATGCCCGGCGTGCTTCCAGAGGGAAAACAGTACGACGGTTTGTTGGCAAACTTTGACTTCTATTCCACGATCGCAGCGTTGGCCGGTCAGAAGATTCCCGATCACTGTGACGGTGTGGATCTGTTTCCGTATCTGACGGGCGAGCGAACCGGCGATGCGCACGAGTATCTCCTCTGGCTCAACAACCAGCCGGATGACGCGGTCCGCAGACACCTGATCGCCGTTCGCTGGCACGATTGGCGGCTCTACAAAAAATACGAAAAGGATCGCTGGCAGTTGTTTGATCTCAAGTCGGATCCCGGGGAAGAACACAACCTCGCGTCAAAGCATCCAGATGTCGTCAAACAGATGGCCTCCCAGCACAGGGCGTGGTCGAAGACGCTGACGCCGCTCGGTGAGATTCCAAGGATCCGTGCCGGTGAGCCGATCGTTCCCAACGGTCACGGTTGGGCTTTTGCCGCAACGAAAGACAAAGTCGACAAAAAGTAAAAGAGACCCCGGTTGTCGGATTGAGATCGTTTGCTGTACTGACAGTTTTCGCTTGCATCACTTGGCGCAGATTTGTTGGGCCGGCGAACGAATGAATGTCTTACTTGGTCGGACCACACTTTCCCGAAGGAAATTATCGGGATACCCATTAGCGGAAAGTGCCTGAACCGGTGACATCTTGAGGTGATGATCCGAAGTTAAGTGGAACCCTACAATGCGTGATGCCATCACCAAGGCGTCAAAAACAAACTATTGACGCCCCTGGAGATTGACGTGGAAGGGGCACTGGGATGTCAGAGTGATCTGGGAGGGATGTTAAACTCTTACT
This sequence comes from Verrucomicrobiales bacterium, assembly GCA_012959985.1. Classification (GTDB taxonomy): domain Bacteria; phylum Verrucomicrobiota; class Verrucomicrobiia; order Limisphaerales; family DUCD01; genus DUCD01. Next base: position 5,749 of record DUCD01000051.1, read on the forward strand.
GCCGAAAAGCGGCCTGAATTGATTACGGCCGATGAAATTGGCCACACAGGTTGAAAATTAAAATTGTTGAATATTTTGTCGGATTCCTCACATCAGTGACGATATGTTTAAAAACATGGGCGACACCGATCTGCAATTACTCAATCAGTATATCCGACACCACGCTGAAGACTCGTTTACCGAATTGGTCCGCCACTTTGATCTGGTTTATTTCGCTGCGTTCCGACAGGTTCGAGCTCCGCATCTCGCCGAAGAAGTCGCCCAGGCCGTTTTCACAGATCTCGCTAGAAGTGCGCAAGGTCTTAGGTCCAAAACCGTCATTACAGCCTGGCTTTATCAAGTCACCCGCCGAAAGGCCATCGATGTGGTTCGCCGCGAATCTCGCCGCCAGGTGCGTGAGCAAATTGCCTTCGAAATGAATGCCATGAGCGCCCCTGACACCCAATGGACAAAAATAATCGAACCCTTGCTCGATGAAGCCATGCAAATGCTCGATGAGACCGACCGCAGCGCTATCCTGCTCCGATTTTGTGAAAATAAGAGTCTCCGTGAAGTTGACCAAACTCTCGGCACTAGCGAAGGGGTTGCTCAAAAACGTGTCAGCCGTGCTGTGGATCATCTGCGTCGATTTTTTGGCAAGCGGGGCTTCCCCATCAAGGCGGGTGGACTCATCTCCGCCATTTCCTCCCATGCCGTCGGTGCGGCGCCTGCAGGGCTGGTTGTCACGATTTCGAAAGCCGCTCTAGTTGCCGGAACCACGGTCACCACTACGGGAGCCATCATCAACACCATTGTTATGACTACATTTAAAAAGTCCATCATCGTCACCACTCTGGTGACCCTCGTCGGTACGGGAGTTTTTGAAACGCACAAGGTTTCGGGCTTACGAAAACAAATACAAACTTTGGAAGAACAGGACGCCGGACAGGCCCGCGAATTGCGGCGTGAGCGAGGTGAGGTGTTGAGCCGTTTGGCTGCAACGCGAAATGAAATGGACCGACTGCGCCGGGATCTCGCCGAACTTCCCGATCTCCGAGGCGAAATATCCCGATTGCAACACAACTTGAAAGAACAGACCCATGCAAAGCCCCAATCGGTGGATGCGACTGAAATTGCTGCAAAATTCTGGGTGGACCGAGTCAGCGTATTGAAGGAGCATTTAGAGCAAACTCCCGCGGCTTGGATTCCCGAGTTACAATTCTTGACCGACGAAGATTGGTTGAATGCCGCCAAAAAGGAACTCAATACCGACGAAGATATGCGCCGTGCTATGGGCAATCTTCGCGCTACCGGTGAAGGGAAATTTGCACCCAAAATACAAAATGCCTTAGAAGGTTATCTGCAAAACAATGATGGAGAATTCCCGTCACCACTCACCCTGCTGAAACCCTACTTCGACTCTCCCATTGATGAGGCTATTATACTCTTACGCATCAAGTTTTCGGATTTAAACCTCGGAATTCTTCACAAACTTGATGCCGGGCAGAACAG
>DUCD01000052.1:0-2695 GCA_012959985.1 Verrucomicrobiales bacterium
CATGAAAAGGTCCCGGTTCAGCGCCCCGGGCTTCAGGAAATCGCCGGGACTTATATTCCAGCCCATCAAGTCCGACAGTTTCAGCCCCTGGGATTTTCCGAAAACTTGATGCCGATCAGTATACAATAGAGATTTGAAAAATGATGTGCTCCATACTATAAGTGTAAGGCTTGGTTTGTCGAAGACAAGCTGCCAGCACCCATCGAACCAAAAGAAATACAAATGAGAACAATCATCACCACCGCACCACTCATGCTGGCTCTGCTGGCCGGCCAGTCCCAAGCCCAGGCCCAGAACACCACTAACTTCCCACGGATCGGACATGTGGACCGCTTTGATCCATCGCTCGACCGGCTTATCCCAAAGGATTCCGTCATCGAAGTCCTCTGCGGTGGCTTCGAGTGGGCCGAAGGGCCCGTTTGGATCCCGGAGGAAGATAATAAGTATGGCGGTTTTGTGCTGTTTTCAGACATTCCACACAATGCGGTGATGAAGTGGCAGGAGGGTATCGGTGTGACGACATTCATGAAACCCGCAGGATATACCGGCGTGGCGGATTACGGAGCCGAGCCAGGCAGTAACGGGCTTGCTCTGGACCGTAAGGGACGATTGGTTTTGTGCGAACACGGCGACCGGCGAATCTCAGTGCTAACGGCCAATGGAGGAAAGTTGACTCTGGCGGATCGCTGGAATGGGAAGCGGTTCAATAGTCCCAACGATTTGGCGATTCGAAGTAATGGAGATATATTCTTTACTGATCCCATCTACGGACTCCCAAAACGTGCGGACGATCCGTCGCGCGAAATCGACTTCTGTGGAGTTTACCGGCTGCAGAAAAATGGAACAGTCACGCTGCAGTCCCGAGAAATATCTCGACCCAACGGTATTGCCTTCTCCGCGGACGAGAAAACTTTATTCGTGGCCAACAGTGATGGCCGAGATCCAATCTGGCGTGCATTTCCCCTGCAGGAAGACGGAAATCTCGGAACCCCCAAACCGTTTTTTGACGCTTCGAAAGACGATCGCATATCTCAAGGGGGTGGTGACGGACTGAAGGTTGATGTGCAGGGCAACGTTTTTGCGACCGGACCGGGTGGTGTGCTTGTCTTATCACCCGAAGGAAAGTTGCTTGGTCGTATCGTCACCGGAGAAAGTATTGCAAATGTTGGGTGGGGCAACGACGGTACTGTCCTCTACCTGACATCAGACATGTATCTGTGCCGGATTCAGACCAGGACTAAAGGCGTTGGATTCTAGACAGATTCGGTCGAAAGGCCGCAGGGCGTGATTTGAAATTCATGCTTTCGTCTTGAAAGATTTCTCATCTTTTTTACCATGGAGTTCTCTTCTCAATACCTTGAAACGCTTTAGAATCAGTTACCTCATCGGGTTAAATCCCGGTAAGATGGAACAGTACGAGACAGGAAAATTGCTTTTCAATACCCTAAAGGAATATAATCCATTCCGGACAACTCAATTATGATCAGCCTCAAGATATCTTTCCTGGCGCGTTACTTCCTTGCCACCTGCCTGATGGCTGTGGCAACGGTTCATCAGTCTCAATTATCGGTAGCATTAGGCGAGTCTCTCGCAAATGCGAAACCGACTACCGCTGTTGCGTCGAAGAAAGCCCCATCCACCGCGCGACCGAATGTGCTGTTCCTCTCCATCGATGATTTAAACGACTGGATTGGAGCACTGGGCGGCCACCCTCAGGCGAAGACGCCCCATCTCGATCGTCTGATGGCGAAGAGCGTCTTGTTCAGCAACGCGCATTGCACGGCACCCGTGTGTGGCGCTTCGCGGCATTCCTTGCTGAGTGGGCTTCGGCCATCGACCACCGGGTGGTATACCAACAGTTCCAAAAAGCGAGCGGACTATGAAAGGGCTTTGAACGGGACGATTCCCCTGCCTACGCATTTCAAGCACAACGGCTACAAAACCTTGGCCGCCGGAAAAGTTTTTCACAAAGGAACCAGCGACATCAAGGGCTACGACTACTGGACGGAGACGCGGCCTAAATACCAATGGCCCAAAGCGCTCGCTGCCCGCGGTCACGGCTATCAGGGCAAGAGTGGCGGACACTTTCATCCTTTTCCTCCTGATGGTGGCGCGATCTACCAAAAATATCAAAAGGCTGTGAGCGGGCAATCGCTGTGCTGGGGCGCGCTTGACACGGCTGACATGCCGCCCGAAGGCATGCCTGACGTGCAGATTGCCGACTGGGCGGTCGAACGATTAAAACAAAAGCACGATACCCCCTTTTTCCTCGCGGTGGGTTTTATTCGACCCCACGTTCCTTACACAGCGCCTAAAGAGTTTTTCGATCTTTATCCGATGGACAACATAGTCGTTCCCAAAGTCCCCGAGGACGAAATGGACGACATCCCGATGCATGGCAAAGCGATGGCGAAGGGCACGATCGAAGGGGGCGATCATTGGAATGTGCTCAGCATCGGACCGGACTATTGGAAGGAAATGACGCGCGCGTATCTGGCCTGTGTTTCTTTTGTTGACGCCCAGGCGGGCAAGGTGTTGGATGCACTGGAGGCCGGCCCTTACGCGGACAACACGATCATCGTTTTCTGGTCGGACCACGGCCAGCACATCGGCGAAAAGCGACACTGGCGCAAACAGGCGCTCTGGGAGGAATCCACGCGCGTGCCCCTGTCGATTCATGTTCCAGGCACGGTCA
>DUCD01000052.1:2707-7189 GCA_012959985.1 Verrucomicrobiales bacterium
GCCGGCCGGAGCTGTGATCGCGCCGTCAGTCTGCTGGATATTTATCCGTCATTGATCGAGTTGTGCGGTTTGCCTCCGATGAAAGGTTTGGAGGGCATCAGCCTGCTGCCTCAACTTGAAGATCCTGAAACTCGTCGCAGCGAACCCGCGGTCACGACCTGGTATTACAACAACCACGCCATCCGCGGCCAACGTTGGCGATATATCCGTTATCGGGATGGAAGCGAGGAACTCTACAATCATGCGACGGATCCCCTGGAGCATGTGAATCAAGCGTCGAATCCAAAGTTCACGAAGATTAAAGAAAGATTCAAAAAGTATCTGCCGACGAAAAACACGCTGCCGTCCACAATGAAGGACGGAGGCTTGGATTCCTACGGAAAAAGAGTCGAGCGTCTGAAAAACGAAGGTATCCCCGAATGGTTGGGAAAAGACCCGGCCCTGACCAACGGAAACTGAAATGGGGAATAACTGTTAGTCAAATCAACGAAGGATTGAAACATAGGTCAAACCCCATCCGACCGAAACAAAGTTTACTCACAACCCAATCGAAGACATTCATGAAACGCCTCCGACACTTCTCACTCATATGCTTGATACCTGTTAGTTTGCTTGGGCTGTCTGGCCACTCCGTGGCCGCGAATCAGAAACCGCTCAAGGTATTTGTCCTCGTCGGGCAGTCCAATATGCAGGGGCACGCTCGTGTTCGCACCTTTGAGCATATCGGCATGGATCTCAAGACCTTACCTTTGCTTCGCGAGATGCAGGATGATGCCGGAGTGACGCGTGTCTGTGAGAAGGTCTGGATCTCGTCTCTTTCCAGTGGAGGCGAAAAACAAGGGCGTTTGACCGTTGGTTTTGGTGCGGACGAAAGCAAGATTGGCCCGGAATTCACCTTCGGAATCTACATGCAAAAAATGTTGAACGAGCCGATCCTGATCATCAAGACCGCTTGGGGTGGTAAAAGTCTGCACACCGATTTTCGGCCACCGAGCGCTGGTGCCTATGAATTCAACGAGCAGCAGTTCGAGGGGTTCAGGAAGCAGGGCAAGGATTTAGAAACCATCAAAGCTGCAAGGGTGAAGGCCACGGGTCATTACTACCGTCTGACAATCGATTACGTGAAGAAGGTCTTGGCGGATATCAAACAAGTGGTTCCGGACTACGATTCCGATCAGGGCTATGAGTTGGCTGGATTCGTTTGGTTTCAGGGTTGGAATGACATGGTCGATCGCGGCGTCTATCCCCATCGGGACAAGACAGGCGGATACGACCGATACAGCGATACCTTGGCGCATTTCATTCGCGATGTGCGCAAGGATCTCTCGGCCCCCACCCTGCCCTTTGTCATTGGCGTGATGGGGGTCGGCGGTCCGGTTGACAAGTACCTGCCCGACCAACGGCGCTACGCGGGGATTCATCAGAATTTCCGCCTGGCCATGGCTGCGCCTGCGGCCTTGCCTGAATTCAAAGACAAAGTGGCAACCGTCCTGACCGAGAATTATTGGGATATGGAATTGGTTGGACTGCGGGCACGGGAATCCAAGGTCAAGCGGAAGATGAAGGACCTTCAATCAGAACGGAAGTTCAATCGTGCAGAACAAAAAGCGACTCTGGAACGATTTCGGGCGGAAGAATTCACGCAGCGCGAAATGGAGATCCTCGAAAAAGGCGTCTCCAACCAAGAGTATCATTATCTGGGTTGTGCCAAAATCATGGCCCAGATCGGCAAGGGCTTCGCTGAGGCATTGGTTAAAATCAGGAGACAGTAAGGTCTGGCACTAAGTTATTATGTTCCGTCCTGATTGGTTTTCCATTGTCCGGGGTCGACGCCCCCGGCTTCAGGAACAAAATAATGTCCAGGGCCGTTTCAAACTTGAAGCTGGCCGCGGTGAGGCCGGATTTGACATCGTTCTGGTCATGTCAATTCCAGACCCAATTGCCCAGAAATTCCATCGAAACCCCGTCTTAACTTAGTGCCATTCCGGACAGGTCATTTTTCAGAAGAAAGGACTCGACCATAGGGAATTTCCAGACCGAATTGAATGCGGCGAGGAAGCGAGACGAGGAGGAGGAGGCGCCGATGAAAGACCGGATAAGCTAGCGGATGAATGTTTGGTGGTTTAATTTACCATGGTGTGGTAATCCTGATCGAGAGTTGGAATTTCAAACGGGTATTAGCGGGTGTAATTAAAAGTGCGGGGAGAGAACAGGTTAACGCCTTAAACTGTAGCGTGCGCTGTCCTCAGCGCATTTCCAGTGGAACCAGCGGTATTTTCGGTTGAGGACAGCCGACGCTACAGCAAATCATTCCCTGCACTTTTAATCGCACCCAGTATTAGCAGCCGCAATCGATAAAGATGAATAATCTTAAAAACCCATTCCAGCGAACCACCCGACGATGCATCATTGGATTTGCACTGTCGGTTTTGTTCACAGTCAGCGCCAACGCGGATGACACGATCCTTTTTATCGGTAAACAAGCGGACCATCCCTGGGGTTCGCATATGTACCTCCATACCTGCGGCGTGCTGGCCAAGAGCGTCGAACAATCCAACAGAATAAAAACCTTCGTATCGAACGGTTGGCCCAGCGATGCCGATCGACTTAAAGACATCAAAGCCATCGTTGTCTACACCAACCCTGGCGCCGAGTTCCTACTCGACGGACCGGGGAAAACGCAATTTGAAAAAATGATGAAAGACGGTGTGGGCTTGGTGACCATTCATTGGGCTTCGACTGTTTACGAGAAGAACTTTGATCGACTCGGGCAACGTTGGATGGGATATCTCGGAGGAACATGGGTCAGCAATGTCGGACTGAGCATCGATCGATCGAAACTTACCCAATTGGATCCGTCGCATCCCATTTGCCGTGGTTGGAAAGAATACGAATTGCATGACGAGTTTTATCTGAATCCTCGTCTTAGTTCGTCAGCCAAGCCTTTTCTGCAAGTAACCACCAAGGGCGAAAAGTTGGTCGTGGCGTGGACCTACGAACGACCCGACGGCGGTCGGTCTTACGGTACGACCCTCGGTCACTACTATCGTAATTTCAAAATGAATGCTTTTCGAAGAACGATCGTGAACGCCATCCTGTGGACTGCCAAACAAGACATTCCTCTCAACGGAGCCCATGACCAAATGTCCCCTAAGGATCTGGAACTACCGCCGAAAACCGGCAAATAAATTCAAATACTCGAATGATCCCAATCATGCCACTATTCTTGAGCGGTCCCTAAGAAATGGATACCCGTACCAGAACCCAGTAAAATGGCTAAACCGAGAGATCGGAATTGCCAATTTGAAATCCCCATTGTCAAAGGCCGTCGTACCTGAAGCTGGCCGCGCTGAGGCCGGAATAGGGAAGAAATGCGTTCAGATTTCAATGATTCGGGGTCGACGCCCCCAGCTTCAGGGAGGTACGTATTTCTTCGTTTCCGCCTGATTTACTGAGCTCTGACGCACATAAGCCGCAACGCCTGTTAAGCCTTAAAGAGCAGATGAGATTTTGGTGGCTCCCCGGGTCGGCGTCGTTTAAGAATTCTCGAATTGTCCGTCCGCGCGATGTTACCGTGGAGCCTGTCCTGCCGGACGAGAGTCGAGTCGCATTTCCTCCTGGAACAGAACCACCATGCCGCGCAGCTTGCGTGTGATGTCTCGATTCCGAACCAGCTTGGATTCTCCGGGGTCTTCCGCCAAGTCATATAACTGAAGGCTCGGATTCAAATGAAGTTTCCAGTTGCGCCAGCGTACGGCAGCCAGCGCTCCTTGACTACCGTGATAAAAAAAGGCGTTATTGTATTCGTTGCGATTGATCAGGGGCGCCCATTCGCCGGGCGGATTCCATCGACGCCGAAGTGGGACCGACGCGTTGAGTGATTTCTTCATTCCCGGAGGTGGAACGATCCTGGTCTCACCCTTCAGGAGCGGGCTGATGTCACGTCCGTCAATCACGCGGCCATCGGGAATTTTAATCCCCGCGAAGGTGGCAAGCGTCGGATACCAGTCCATGGCGCGCACGACCGCCGAGGATTCCTCGCCCGCCTGCAATCCCAGCCCCGGTCCCCAGGCAATTGCCGGTACCCGAATGCCGCCTTCGTAGGTTGAAAGTTTGCGCCCGCGAATCTTCTGTTCCGGTGTGCGTCCGGGCCCGCGGCCATTGTCGGAGGCGTAGATGACGATCGTGTCGTCGGCGATGCCCATCCGTTCCAGCGAATCGAAGATACGGCCGACATTGTGATCGAGTTCCTGAATGGCGTCGCCGTATTCGCCCCAGTTCGAGCTGCCCTTGAATTCTTCGCTCACGCCGAGCGGGTTGTGGAGCATGGTGTGCGGCATATAGAGGAAGAACGGCCCTTCCTTGTTCTTTTCGATAAATTGAATGGCCTCGTCGGTGTAGAGCTTCGTCAGTTCCGCAGGATCGGCCGGACGCTTGACGACATCGTCATTCCGCATCAGAGGCACGCCTCCCTTATCCTCG
>DUCD01000053.1:0-3729 GCA_012959985.1 Verrucomicrobiales bacterium
GAGTCCGGGGTCGACGCCCCCGCCTTCAGAAACAAAACCATGTCCAGGGCCTTTCCAAACTTGAAGCCGGCCGCGGTGAGGCCGGAGTCCGGGGTCGTCTCCCTCGCCTTCAGGAACAAAATCATGTCCAGGACCTTTTCAAACATGAAGCCGGCCGCGGTGAGGCCGGAGTCCGGGGTCGACGCCCCCAGCTTCAGGAACAAAATCATGTCCAGGGCCTTTCCAAACTTGAAGCCGGCCGCGGTGAGGCCGGAGTCCGGGGTCGACGCCCCCGCCTTCAGGAACAAAACCATGTCCAGGGCCTTTCCAAACTTGAAGCCGGCCGCGGTGAGGCCGGATTTGACATCGTTCTGGTCATGTCAATCCCAGACCCAATTGCCCAGGAAATCCATCTAAGATTTTCGGTCGAGGGCTTTTGAAGATTCGCTACCATCGTCAAAGTGGAAAAACGAATGATCATCGGATCATAACATCAGATCGAAAAAGCTCTAGTGGAATCGGGAGATTCAAAAACCATAAACCACTCCTTCATAGAGAGACTCATCTTCACCTTCCGCCACAGCACAGCCTACTTGACACGGCGGACAACATGCTTTGCATTTGAACAACCTACTCAGAATACTCCGTTGTCACTGCAATTACCTTCGACCACACCGAGCATTGAAATTTGGAAATGAAAAAAGAACGCCAGTAATGCAAGCCGGACGAAGAAATCAGCGTTATTCATTTCGTGAAGTGTTCCCCTTTCGTTATATCCTGAAAATAATATTGGAAATCAAGAGAAAAATGGAATCAGAAATGCAAACATTGCCCAAAACAGCTTGGGTTTTAACAGTTGATTGATGAAGCACCCATCTGGTAGGGTCTTCGACACTATGAAACCCTTCTTTCGAATCGTGATCCCGTCATTCCCCTTGATGGTGCGGAATTCGACACGCCTGCGCGCTTTCACGTTGATCGAGTTACTCGTCGTTATCGCGATCATTGCGATTTTGGCCGGCATGCTTCTCCCGACTCTCGCGAAGGCGAAAACCAAGGCCCATGCCATCCAATGCATCAATAATCTGAAACAGATCAGTCTTTCGTGGTACATGTACGCCGACGACAACGAAGGCAAACTGGCGCCTAACAACATCAATCCGACATCGCCCAATAACTGGGTGAAGGGGTGGCTGGAGTATTCGGTTTCGACTAGTGACAATACGAACACAATTTTTCTTAAGGAAAGTCATCTGTGGCCATATCATAAGGCCCTCGGAGTGTGGAAATGTCCTGCTGACAAGAGCACCTCGCGTCACCGGGGGACCATCTATCCAAGGGTGCGCAGCATATCTATGAACAGTTGGCTGAACACTCCAAACGGCTTCCGGGGCCCCGGTCGTTTCAAGATCATGAAAAAGCTGACCGACATGACGATTCCCCCGCCCGCGAAAACGTTTGTCGTGATGGATCAGCGCGAAGACCGAATCAACAATGGCTTTTTCGCAGTAGATATGACGGGGTATAACCCGCGAAGGTCGAGGGTGCTGAGGTGGTGGGATTTCCCGGCAAGCTATCATAACGGCGCCGGCGGAATCACGTTTGCCGACGGACACTCGGAAATCAAGAAATGGCTCGACCCAAGAACCAGAGTTCCGATCGTGCCCGGTAGGAGTATCGCGTTGGAGGTGGTGAGTCCCGGTAACCATGACGTCATGTGGCTCCAGGAACGCACGACCGGTTTGGTCAATCCTTGACCCTGATCTCAACCTTACATCGGCGAGTTTTGTTTCCCGTTCCGTGACTTCCAACTCCACCCAGTGTAGACACGGCGTAAGGTGCCAAAAGTCGCTTACTATTTGGAAAGTGTTGATTTTGGCCGATTTAAGAAGGTGACGCACGAAGGTTTCAGGTGGCTGTTTTGGACTGATTTTGTATGATCGAAGGCAATGGATCCGGGTTTTTTTATTTTGATCAGTCTAGCTGGGCGGAGTTCCTCAAGAGTCATTGCAGTGTCATGGCGACAACGGACTTCTTCACTACCGGGGTTTGGACTGCACCCGCACGGTCGTGCAGCGGCCGTGAATGATCCCTATCAGACGAGAGCTCGGACAAAATCATGCAGCAGGTTGTGAGAGGTAGGTCTGAAGGAAGTCGCGATTTATAAATCATTGACTTTCAACATGAATTAAGCTAATAAAACCGTTACCTTTTGGTAAAATGATGCCAAGCTTGAGGGGAGTATCGAATGACCTTGAGAACCCATTCTGAGGATCGCTTTAAGCTTAAGGTATTGGAACCACGGATTCTATTGTCGGCAGAGGTTGGTCTACTGAACGAGGAAGCTATCGAATTGAGCGACTGGGGAGAGGCATGGACAAAAGATACTGCATCCGATGTCACTCGTTCGATCGAAGCAATTTTCGCAGACAATACAGATGATGAATTAGGGGGTATTGAATTTGCGGAAATGGTTGCCGGAGACACAGATTTGGCAATGAATCAGGAAGGCGGGTCTCAAGAGGAGTCCTCAGGAAAAATCGAAAATGACTTCCTTAGTGTAACCAGCCTCAATGCCGTTGAACCAGTCGCTGTTTCCTTTTTTACCGTCATCGATTTTGGATTGAACAAGGGAGGTGTGCAACGATCCGGCATTGATAGCATAGAATTTCAGTTGAACCAGCCCCTTGCGGAACTACCCAACGCTTCCGCCTTAGTTTTAAATAATCTAACTTCAGGTGGAACGGTTTCCCCTCAAGCCATGCACTTTGAGTATGCCGAGGCGGATAGAAGTCTCATCTGGACTTTTCCCGGGTTGGAAAACGGTGTCCTGGAGGAGGGTAATTATTTAGTGCGATTGTTGGTTGTCCGAACAAATTCGTGATCAGGATGGACGTCTGCTCAATAGTCAATCGTCGGGTGAACAAGGAGAAGATTCTACTCACGAATTCCACGTGTTTTACGGGGATGCCAACGGAGATCGTCAGGTGACTCCTGATGAATTGCTGCCTTTGTTTGAGAACTACAACCGAGCGGATGCCGCCGGTGAGATTTTAACGGTATATGATTTGGATCGGGACGGGGACATAGACATTCTGGATTGGGTGATGGTTTTTCCAAACGTGGAAAATCGACTCGAGGATGCCAATATCAACTACCGGGCACCTCCGGGAACTTGGATCGGTGGATACGGAGAAAATGCGAACGATTGGGATCATCCACTGAATTGGTCCCTGGGTGGCGTACCGGACGTGGACGCATCTGTTGTTATTCCGAAGGAATCCATACAAGTGCCTATTGTCCCATCCGAAATCACGATCAACGAGTTGTCTATTGAATCGGGTGGGACACTTTCGGTTTTTTCAGGGATAGTTGTCAGTGACGATGTTCGAGTGAATGGTTCTCTTATTCTTGATCAGGGAACATTGACGGTGGGGAATACACTTCAAGTGCGTGAAGATGGAACCCTTTTAGGCAATGGAACTATCAATGGATTCCTTGTAAACCAAGGTAGGATTCAGTTCGATGATGTCTCGGGTGTGTTGACAGTTAAGGGAGATTTTCAGCAAACGGAGACCGGTTCCTTATTAATCGGCGTGACGCCAGGGGAAGAAGGCTTGGCACACAATAGTGTAAATGTTTCTGGGCAAGCTGATTTGGATGGTGAATTGATATTATACTGATCGGCATCAAGTTTTCGGAAAATCCCAGGGGCTGAAATTGTCGGACTTGATGGGCTGGAATATAAGT
>DUCD01000053.1:3813-7135 GCA_012959985.1 Verrucomicrobiales bacterium
CCCTGTTCTGCCCGGCATCAAGTTTGTGAAGAATTCCGAGGTTTAAATCCGAAAACTTGATGCGTAAGAGTATAGTGGACCAGGGGGATCCGGTTCCCAATGATCTACTCTCGGTTCAACTGATCAGTTTTGGAAATCAGATAGGTGCTTTTAAGACGATACAGCATCCGTTATTAGTTCATGGTCAAGAGGCTGATTTTCAATTTTCGGAAACGAGCATCCTGTGGGAAACCGAAATCTCTCAGGCCTCAAGCGAACTTGTTTTTCTTGAATCGCAATTAATCACTGGATTCAGGAAGGTGCCTGAATTGATCGGCCCGATTGAATCTTCCATCCGAACCTTCTCGAATCGATTTCCCTTTATTCCTGATACGTATGAATCGTTGCTGGAAGAAATGGCACAAGGGTCTCTTAGTAATATTGTCAATCTGGAAAACGCCTTATCGGCGGAGTTGGTGGCCTCTTGACTGAGGGATTCAGGATTCTCGATTGATTACTTATTGGAAGGCGTTGGTTCAATACCCTCCTCACCTGATCCAGGCAATGAGCTCGTTAAATTCCGAAGTCACTGGGATTCTGATTCCGTGTCCTCCCCCATGTCCTTGCCCGACAATTGGACAGATTTCATTCAGGAGTATCCCGTTGAATTGATTGCCGAGGGCGATTTGTAAGTAGAGAGCTCCTTGAGCATTGAATGGGTTTTCGGAGTTTCCAAAGATGGAATTTATCTGTCGCCGGAATCCAATCTGCAACTGGATTTGCAGTTTACTGAAAGCCGAACCACCGGGGGCTATTCATTACCCGGTGAATATGAAGTCAGTTTGACGGGTGAAATCAAACCGGAGAATGAAGCAGTTTCCGTCACCCTCGATTTGCCGAACAGCAACGAACGGGCGTTTTTTGCATCGGATATGGAAATAGATTGGCGGGCGAATTTGGAAGGCTCCCTGGATATTTCCCTGGGTTTTGAGCTGAACCCCCTGCCGCTGACTTGGGCGGGCGTCTGGACACTCCGGGGCAATGGGGATCAAATCGAGGTCACTCCGCAAATCAATTTTCCATCCCAAGGCGAACTGATTGCCGCCTCGCTGAAATTAGTTCACGACCAATTTAAGACCGTGTTTTCGGGCGGACTGAGTTCATGGTTGAATCAAATCCCGATCCCCTTGGCGGACGCCGGGCAACTCAAAGGGCTGATTTCCGGAAATCCCAATTCGGGGACTGAGCAGATCGACGGGATCCGGTGCTTTGAGGATTTAATGGGTTTTATCCGATCCAGAGTGGACTGGAGTGGGGTGGCACGCACGGATGGGGGATTTGGCTCATTGGGCCTGGGGAAATCATATACCGTTGGGGATTTGCTAATGGGGGCCTTCGTGTTGAGGGATCAGTTCAATGTGAACGGAGGGGCATTGGACCTGCCGGATGAAGATGTTCGTCCCGTGCGGATAGGCCTGATTTCTGATGGAATCGCCGGCTTGGAAACTGCCATAGCTTCTAAAGACATTCCGAAGGGTCAGCTACATAAGAATTCTGAATTGCTCGGTGGGCCGATTCAATCCCAAGTCGGTTCCAGTGGCGCGGAGGGAACCGCCATGATGGAGATCATTTTTGACCTGGCTCCGGGCGTGGAAATCTATTTTGCCGGAGTCGGGGGGGCTTCGCGGTTCAATGGGGATCATGCGGAAACGAGGTTTTTGGCGGGGGTTGGTTGGTTTTTGGAAAACAACGTGGACATAATTGTCGATGATATCGGTTTCTCCGGCGATGGGTTGTCTTTTCTGGACGCTGATGTCTCTCCTCAAGGCGATCCCGAAAACGGGAGATTTGTCACCCAAATTCAGAGCCTGATTCTTGATGACGAAATTCTTTTTATTACTGCGGGCGGCAATGACGCTCACAAGATTCTCGCGGATAATTTTAATCCCGTCCTGAAAAACGAGAATTCTTATCATCACCGATTTTCCGACGGCAGCGAGTTTGTCTCGATTGAAGTTCCGGCAAAACAGACTTTGTAATTGGATCTCGAATTAGCGGAAACCTTTTCCAGTTCAGATTATCAACTGAAATACTCGATCCTTGATTCTTTCGGAGCAGTTGAAAACGGCAACATTTCCTTCGACGAATTGAAGGGCTATACAAATAAGAGTGATCTTTCAATCACCGTGAAGGTGGTTCTGGTTCAATATAAGAAAGATGGCCGGTCTGCGTCAAAAGTGCCGTTTCGATTGACTTCGAACTTACCGATTCAGGGTCAGGAAACTCGCTCCAATCAGTTGATTGGGCATTCTACTTTGCAGGGCATGCTCACGGTAGGGGCTGTGGATCACATCAATCCGGTTGACTTCTTCATTCACCTTCCGGCTGTCTACACCAGCACGGGGCCGTCACTGCTCGTGGACCCTGAAAGTGAGGAGGTATTGTTTACGCGAAACACTGTCGATGTAATGGGTTTGTCGAATGTCAGTGTCTCGGGAGCCGGTGGTTTCCAGACGCCCTTTCCGGGAACCTCCGCTGCGGCTCCCCATGTGGCCGCCATTGCCGCATTGTTGAAGCAGATCCATCCTACGGCAAAACCTTCCCAGATTCACAAAGCGCTCACGACTTCAGCAGCGGATATGGAATCATTTTATTATGCCGTGAATGACGCTGTTTTGATGAATGCGGATGAGGAATTCATCCCCATTGATGTTTTAGGAAATGATTTTGATTTGAGCCGGATGACGGATTTGGAACCGACGGCCTTGATTGAGGTTGAGATCGATATGTCCCAACTCAAGGGGGATTTAGTCAACACGGAGTTTGGTGTTTATCAGTATATCCCGCCGGATGGACTTGCGTTTGGAGAGGATCGATTTGAATACCGGACCAGGACCGAGAATGGATTATTCAACGTTGCCTCGGTGATCATCCACGATGGAATCAGCGGAGCGGCAGCGCCGATATTGAACGACGACCTCTACTTCGTATTTGAAGGAGATGTGGTGGAGATCGATTTGACGAGCAATGACTTCTTCCTGCGGCCTGCGCCTGGGTGAATTGCTCCGGCTGGAAGTTAGAGATATTGATGGGGATCGCCGAATGATTCATCTCCGATCAGGCAAAGGAAACATCGACCACGGCTTCGTCATCAAAACCTTGAAAACCCGTGAATTGGGCACTCCCGAGGGATGATTAAAAAAGTATGTATATTACAACTGATCGGATGTTTATTTTCCCCTCATCCGGGTGTGTTTTCAGGGGTGGGATTATAAACATGAAGACAACGGTACACAATTGGAGTGTATAGAGGAGCGGAATTTCAGACAGGTAATCGTAACGC
>DUCD01000054.1:0-14901 GCA_012959985.1 Verrucomicrobiales bacterium
CCGGGGGATGATTACCGGGATAAGGATATCAATGAAGACCGTCACCGGTTTGATTTCGTATACCGTGGAGAGATTTCCACCAATCTTACAGCCAAACTTGTTGTTCGCAAGCAGAGCGACCGGGAGGTGATCCGTGATTTTTTTGAATCCGAGTATCGGGAAAATGTCGAACCCAACTCTTTTCTGGAAATCAACCGCCAATGGGAAAACTCCAGCTTGAACCTGCTCAGTCAGGCTCGGATGAACGATTTTTTTGAAACCGTGGAGCGGCTACCTGATTTGAAATACACTTCACTCCGGCAGCAGTTGGGTGTTTCTCCCATTTTTTACGAATCCGAAAGTTCTGCGGGTTATTATCGTCATAAATTCGTGGATGACGAGCTGCCGGAATTCACCGCATTTCGAGCGGATACTTATCATCAACTGTTGGTTCCCAAGACGTTTTTCAACTGGTTGAATGTCACTCCGAAAGCCGGGGGGCGATTTACACATTATGGGGAAGCGGGAGGGTCCGGTGGGCTTACCAATGAAAGAGACCGTTGGATCTTCAACACCGGGGTAGAATTATCGACCAAAGTCTGGCGTGTTTGGAAGAACACCAAAAGTGATTTTCTGCAAGTCGATGGTCTGCGGCATATTTTCGAACCCACTCTTAATTATGTTTTTGTTCCTAAACCTGATGCCCGGCCCGGTGAGATTCCCCAATTCGATACAGTGCAGCCTCACCTGCGGCTCCTGCCAATTGATTTTCCGGATTTTAATTCCATCGATGCCATTGACGGCCAAAATACACTGCGGTTCGGAATTCGGAACAAATTCCAGACCAAACGAAACGGGAAGATCGATAATTTGATTCATTGGCACCTGCTGATGGACTGGCGCCTTGATCCCGGTATCGATAACAAGAATTATTCGGATGTTTATTCCTATCTGGATTTCAAACCGAGAGACTGGTTGATTCTAACATCAGAAGTCAGGGTGGATGCTGACGATGGTCGGCTTAATCAGTCAAATCATTCCATCGATTACCGCCCGAATGAGACATGGAGCATTTTACTGGGGCATTGGTTCCTGGATTCGAACGATGGATTACTCCGGCGACCCTATATCGCGGATCCCGGGCCTTTCGACCCTGAAGGTAATAATCTGATTTACACCAATTTCTTTTATCGGTTCAACGAAGAATGGGGAATCAACCTCAGGCATTATTTTGAGGCACGCGACGGGACTATGGAGGAACAGGATTACACGCTTTACCGGGATTTACGCAGTTGGACGGCCGGACTCACCTTCAGAGTGCGGGAGTCGCGGACCGACTCCACCGATTTTACAGTTGCGGTGACCTTTTCCTTCAAGGCTGTTCCCCGATATGATGTGGGGGATGACGTCGAACAGATGCCTCTTCTGCTAGGTGGGTAGTAGGCTGTGGACAGGTGTGCCGACCCAGCGCGCCTGCCTATGAGTCAAATTATTTCGTTGTTCGGAAAACGTTTTGGATATACTGTGAAACGTGAGTTATTTAAGGGGTGATGCGCCAGGGACATCAACGCTTTGCAGAGAGTTACATCCAATTGAACCTGTGCATTTGCCTTCACTCATTTCAAAATCCTTCTCCGGTTGGCTTCTTTGCATTCTTTTGCTGGGTCTCAGCTCAGGTTTCGGTGATCTGCAATTTGATGTAGAGGTTGGATATGGCCAGTCTCTGCGACGCATGTCTTGGTTTCCGATGATCTGTGAGGTTCATAATGACGGTCCCACCTTGAATACATTATTTGAGTTATCAGATAGTCAGATTTCAGGCTCCAAAGGGCAGGTGTATCGATTTCCTGTCGAGTTGCCCACGGATACTAGAAAGCGCTTCTTTATTCCCGTTTTTGCATCCAATAACACCTTGCAGAGTTGGAATGCCAGGTTGCTTGATGAAGATGGAGACATTGTGGCTGAATTGGAAAAAATACGACCCCTTAGGCAATATCATTCCAGTTCTTTTTTATTGGGAGGAGTTTCCAGAATCTTTAAGGGATTACCGACTTTTCCTGACAGTGGCTTGAGGAATAGGGATCTACGTCCGGGAGTGGTTCGCCTTCAACAGACCCTGGTGCCGGACCATCCGTTGGCATTCGAAGGTCTGGAGGTTTTTTACCTGAATTCAGAGCGGGCTCTGCAGCTTGAAACAGATCAGTTCGATGCCTTGCTCAAATGGGTCCGGCTCGGAGGTCACTTGATTATCGGGGTTGAGCAAGCAGCGGACATCAACGCACTGCCATGGTTGAGAGACTTTATTCCCGGCCAATTACAGGGGGCTGATTCCATGGTGGCACAGGATCAGATCCGGAGTTGGGTGAAGGAGCAGGTTATCGAAACAAGGAAAGGGTTGGATTTCTCTGAATTGAAACCGGATCCCAAATTCGATAGTCAGCCAATGGTTGTTGCCGGATGTCGACTTATCGACGGGCGTGTTTTGATTGGAACAGAAGAGGTTCCATTAGCTGTCCGAGCTTCCCGTGGGGTGGGGCAGGTGACCTTGTTGACCTTCAGTCCCGAACGGGAACCCTTTCTTTCCTGGTCGAATGCTCCATGGTTCTGGGCTCAAATTGCAGAGGTTCCCCCCAGTCTGATTGTAGGTAGCAACCGCTCTGATTCCAATCCTAATTACAATGGGTCCATGGGGACCAGCATCGACGGAGTCTTCGGTTCCATGATTGACAGTCGACAAGTGCGAAAGTTGCCAATCGCAGTTCTTCTGATCCTACTTGTTGTTTACCTGCTGGTCATTGGTCCTCTGGATTATTTCCTGTTAAAGAAGCTGAACCGGCAAATGCTGACATGGCTGACATTCCCAGCCTATGTCGTCCTTTTTTCGGGGTTGATCTATTTCATTGGATTCAAACTTCGGGCCGGAACAACCGAGTGGAATGAATTGCATCTGGTCGATCTTGATTTTTCCGAATCCGGTAAAACTCTGATTCGCGGCAGAACTTATGGATCTCTCTATTCGCCCGTAAATGCCCGATATGCCTTGGAGAACTCCTCTGCAGCTGCCTCCATTCGAAGTGAAGTAAGTGTTTACAGCGGGTCCAGTTCTGCCCGGATTGACCTGGCCATTGAAAACAAAGGGTTCACCGCTGAAGTATTCGTTCCTGTATGGACCAGCCAACTTCTGGTATCTGATTGGATTAGCGAAATGGACGCTCCGATCCTTTCGGCCTCGATCACTCTTGAGGATAAGGAATTAGTCATCAATATTCGCAACCAGACGAATAAACCGATCATCCAGTCCGGATTGGTTTATCAGGAAAAACTATATTCAATGGCAAATTATATCTCTGAGTCTGAGACTGAACAGAGGGTTGCGGTTGACGGAGGACGCGAATTGAAAGTGTTTCTTCAAAACTATCCTCATGTGTTTCAATCTGCCGTTCGACAAAGGAATCAGGCTCTTTCCGGAGGACGCAGCTTTCCTGTGCCTAAAGACCTGAATCACCTCATTGCCACCTCTTTTTTCACTCGACTTGGTCCAAACCCAAGAAGCAACAATGGACGGAGCAGTAACCGTAATCGGGAAAACCGAGGTGAACCGATATTTATGGGATCTACCGGGATTGATATGTCGGACATCGTGGGGCGGGGAGAGGCGGTTTTGTTTCTCTGGATGCCCGGCTACGCTCCGTCAGTGTCCTTGAATCGTTTTGAAGAGAGTGTGGGAAGCCGAGACAGTTTGATCCGATTGGTCTTACCGGTTGTTGTCAATGTTTCCACAGAAGACTCTGGTGCAGAATAAACATATTAAACAATGAAGACTGGAGAAACAGAATCAGACCCTGAAGTTCCTGCGGTGCAAACCGAGGGTCTCAGTCGTTCCTATGGAGAACTTCTCGCGTTGGATTCACTGGATTTGACAGTGAACCAAGGCGATCTATTCGGATTTATCGGCTCCAATGGAGCGGGCAAGACAACCACACTGAGAATACTGGCCACCTTTCTGGTGCCGACCAGAGGACAAGCCCGGATACTGGGACATGATGTGGTTCTTAATGCGGATGAGGTGCGTCACCATATCGGTTACATGCCTGATTTTTTTGGAGTGTATAAGGATATGGAAGTCACCGAGTACCTCGATTTTTTCGGTGCCTGTTATAAGATTCCCTCGAAAAAGAGAGAACAGACGGTTCTGGATGTTTTGGAGCTTGTGGGGCTCATTGAGAAAAGAGGAGAGATCATTGGAGCCTTGAGCCGTGGGATGCAGCAACGGTTGGGATTAGCGCGGGTGCTGGTGCACGATCCCAAGCTGCTATTGCTGGATGAGCCTGCCAGTGGGCTGGATCCCCGAGCGAGGATTGAAATGATGGCCATCCTTCAGGAGCTACAGCAAATGGGTAAAACGATCATTATTTCCTCCCATATTCTCAGTGAATTACAAAATTTATGTAATCGAGTGGCCATCATCGAAAAAGGAAAACTTATTTATTCGGGGCCGGTTCAAGGAATTCGTGAACAGATGTCCCCCACACGGGTGGTTTGGGTGACAACACCACTGGATCAAGTGGAACAGGCCGCCGGTATATTGAAAGATTGTCCCGAGATTGCTGATATCGAACAGATCGATGAACGATTGAAGATTCACCTACAGGATCATGACACTGAACCCTGTTTTATTCCTGAGAAACTAGTTGGAGCGGGGGTTCGATTGAAGGGGCTTCAGGAGGACGAGTTCGGGTTGGAAGAAGTGTTTCTCAGAGTCACTCGAGGGGAAACTCAATAACGTGCAGTAGGAATGACAGAGTTTGAAAAGTCATGACGGTTCTACCGGTTGTCGGCCGGGAGCTACGGGTTGCTTCCAGAAAGAAATCCACCTTTTTTTCCAGAGTGGGAACCGCGTCGATTGCCTGGGTCATATTTGGAGTCATCTATTATGTTGGCACATTTGGCCGTGAAAACCCAAAAAACACCGGTATCGTTCTCTTCAATATTCTGGCGTTTCTTTCTTTTCTCTACTGCCTGTTTGCTTCCCTCGCCACAACTTGCGATTCCTTAAGTGAGGAAAAAAGACAGAATACTTTAGGGCTTCTGTTTCTGACCGATTTAAAAAGTTACGATATCGTTATCGGGAAAATGGCCGCAGGATCTCTATCTTCGGTCTACGCATTTTTCTCTGTGTTTCCCCTGCTTGCATTGCCCTTGTTGATGGGGGGGGTAACGCCGGGGCAGGTCGGTCTTCTGATCGTTGTATTGCTCAATACACTGTTTCTCTCGCTTTCCTGTGGTATGCTGATGTCTTCGATTTCCCGAAATGAGGTCAGAGCTTCTTCCAGCACCTTTTTGATCATTATTCTTCTGCTCGTCAGTCCCCCTTTGATGGGTGTGTTCATTGATACTCAGATTCTTCATTCCTCGAGACCCCTCATGACTGAATACTGGGCGCAATTCAGTCCCGCATACGGTTATTACAAAGTGGTTCAGTCCCGAGTTGCCCTACAAGCGACTTACCAGGCGATTCAGACGCACTTGATTGCGGTAAACCTGATGAGTTGGATTGCTCTTCTACTGGCATGTCTCTTCGTGCGTCATACCTGGCAGGATAAGGTTGCCGGTAGCAAGCCTGTCCGGTGGAGGGAAGTTTGGAATCGCTGGAAGTGGGGAACTGATGAATCGAAGGGCTTTCGTCGACGTCGGTTGCTGAATTTAAACCCCTATATTTGGCTCGACGGCAGAAATCGATTAGTAAGCATTTCTTCGATGCTTCCAATCGTCTTTGTGGCGGTAATCTGGATCGGTTTCGGCATTAAATTCAGTTCCGATTGGTTCGAGCCCTTCAATTATTTTTTTACTGCTTTCATCATACATACCATTCTGAAATTGAGTGTTGCTTCAGAGGCGGCCAGGAGGTTTGTTGTTGATCGTCAATCCAACGCTTTGGAGTTGGTGTTGTGTACGCCGCTCTCGGTTCGTGATATTCTGAGTGGACGAATCGGGTCACTCGTGCGGCAGTTTCGTCCAGCGATTCTGTCCGCCCTGGGAATCGATTTAATTTTCTACATCCTGATGATCATAGACAGCACGAAAAATGTCCAGGCGAATTGGTTGTGGAGCTACCTTGGTTTCGTCATCATATTCATCCTGGATTTGATCACCCTCGCCTGGGTTGGCATGTGGCACGGAATGAATGACAGCAGAATCAATCGAGCTTTCGGTCGCGCTGTGGCAAGAGTGATGGTCCTGCCGTGGGTTCTGTTTCTGGTGTCCCTGATCAGCGACGGTCTCATGACAGGCGCACTGTTTGATTGGATCCATCCAATGGTTTTGTATGTTTTTCTTTCAGTAGGGATTAATGGTGGATTCTACCTCTCGGCCCGAACTCGCCTTGAGGCGGAGTTTCGCATCAAGGCCACGGATCGGTTTCAAGCGACATCTCGTTCCCTTCTCTCCCGATTGTTTGGAACGGGGAATTGAGGTTCAAGACTCAGTAGAGATTATGGAAACTTTTGAAGTTTGAGTTTCGATATTGTCTTATTGTCGGATTCCATTTCTATGGCAGACAATTGATATCCGGCTATTTTCACAGAATCGTTTAATTTCGGGAATTCTCCTAACAGATGAGTCATCAATCCGTTGGTCGTGGTGATTCCTTCTTCTCCGACTTCTTCTCCAATTAATTCGGAAAGTTCATGAATGGGTAGGCTTCCGTCGATGATCCAGTTGTCCGTTCCTTTTTCTTCAATCAGAGGTTCTTCCAGATCGAATTCATCCTGGATAGGCCCCACCAGTTCTTCAAGGATGTTTTCCAAGGTAATCATTCCCACCGTGCCGCCGTACTCATCAACCACAATGGCGAAGTGCAGTCGCCTTTCCAGAAAAGTGCTCAATACTTTCTCAAGAGAGCCGGTTTCCGGGACATAGATCAGTTTTTTAGCCGTTTTCTTCAGGTCGCCTCCGCGTTTGGCAAAATGCCGTTCTCGGACCAGAGACTTAAGGTGAACTACGCCGAGCGTTTTATCCAGATCACCGCTTTCACAGAGAGGAAATCGGGAAAAGGGTTTTTTCTCGACGGTTTCCATACAAGCGTCGATATCAGCGCGGGTGTCCAACGAAACGATATCCTGTCTAGGCCGCATGACGTCTCTGACTACCCGGTCCTTGAGTTTAAATGCATTCAATACTAAGTTTTCCTGACCAATTGAGGCCGTGCCATGGGATTTTGATTCGGCGATCAGCATGCGAAGTTCTTCTTCGGAATGTGCGAGCTCCGACTCGTTGGCCGGTTGGATTCCAATTATCTGCAGCAGTTTGAGAGCGGATTGATTAAGGATCCAGATTAAGGGGAAGGACAGTTTATAAAAAAGTTCAAGAGGGATGGATATCCAGAGTGATGTGGCAACCGGTTTCTGAATGGCAAGTGATTTCGGGGCCAGTTCTCCAACAACAATGTGAAGAAATGTAATGGCTGCAAAACCGGAAAAGAAGGCAATCGAGCTCTGAAGTTCCACAGATTGGATGCCGACCAGTTTCAACAGGGGAGTCAACAGTGCGGCAAAGGCGTCTTCTCCGATCCACCCTAAACCGAGACTGGCTAAAGTGATTCCCAATTGCGTGGCACTGAGGAAAGCATCCAGGTTGCCGGTCACTCTGCGGGCCACTTTTGCCAACCGACTTCCTTTTCGGACCATTGTATCGAGTTGAGTCAGGCGTATTTTGACCAAGGCAAATTCGGCAGCGACAAAGAATCCGTTCAATCCAACCAGAAACAGGACCAGAACCAGTTTCAACGACAGGGACAAAGCGGAGGATTCTTCGTGAAGACTGCCTGCTGTCGCGAGAATCGGAAGGTTGAGGGCATTCTGAGATATGAAGTACAGCATTATAATTCCATCTCTCCGAATAGTACTTTCAGGATAGCCGAAAGGTGAACCACTCCGACCTGATGTCCTTCATCATCCACCACTACTGCCAGATGATGTCCCTTCTTCTGCATTTTTTTCAGTGCAATTTCGGGACGCAATGAATGTTTTAGATTCATATAGGATTGGCGGAAATCTCCGGAGGGACGATCGGGATCCAGCACAGAATTGAAGAGAATCTTCTTCAGACTTAAGATGCCTATGATCGGGCTGTTTCGGTCGTCTGATTTCCGAACGGGTACCCGCGTGACATCCTGTTGTCGGGCAAGTCGCAAAACTTCTCTGATGGGGGTCGATTTGCTGATTCCAAGGACGGACTCGATGGGTGTCATAATCTGTCGCAGGGTCAAATTGCCTGCCTGAAGGACTTTTCCAATCATGATTCTCTCTTCAGGCGTCAGTTGGGCTGCCGATTCCTGCATCAATAGATGAAACTCTTCCTTGTTTTCAAAAAGGTGACCGGTAAACACAGGGTCGCCTGTCAATTTCTGAAGCAGTGTAGATAGTCCTGACAGGACTAGATTGATGGGGGACAAGATGAAATGCACTCCTTGAAAGGGTTTGGCACAAAACAGGCAGAGGCGGTTGGGGAATTTTTGGAACAGCATTTTCGGCAACAGTTCGCAGATGGTATAAAACAGAAAAACAGCCAGAAAAAAGAGGGTGAGAAAAAGCCAGATGGATTCTGAAATAACCGAATGAATCAGTATCGCAATCGTCCCGAATGCCGCCAGATTGGCCAAGGTGTTTCCAATGAGAATGGTGTTCAATAGATCTTCAGGATCGTTTAAAAAGGTCTCTAAAATGATCGCGTTTTTTTGACCCTCGCGTCGCAATTTACGTATCCTCAGGTGGCTCAGACTCAGAAGCCCCTTTTCCATTCCCGACAGAAAAAAAGAAAATCCGAATGAGAGGATAAACAGGGCAACTATGGCAATTTCTGATTCCATCCGGCCAGTCCTTAATTCCCGTTGATTTTTTCCACGATCAATTCCTTAATCCGACGATTGGTGACAGAAGTTGCCGTTATTCGAAGCCCTTCAAATTCTATCGATTGTCCTTTTTCCGGTACGATTCCGAGCTCGGAGGTCATCAAGCCCCCCATCGTCAGGACTTCTAGTTCTTCTTTGAATTCTCCATGAGCTCTTTCGAATTCGTCTATTTCCATCAGGCCATTGACTCTCCATTTTCCCTTTGAGATGTTCGCCATCTGAAAAGCCGGGCTTTCTCCCTCACTCCGTATTTCACCAACGATTTCCTCAATGATATCTTCCATGGTCACGACTCCGGCGGTGCCCCCGAATTCGTCCAAAACGATTGCAAGACGTTTTTGCTGCTTTTGAAGACTCTTTAACAGTTCGAGAAGATTCATTGTTTCTGGAACGAATGCGGGGAACTCTATGGCTTGCTCAATTTCATGACGGGGATCCAAAAAAAGACGACGCGTGTGCAGGACGTATACGATTTTATCCGGAGTCTCATCGAACATAGGCAGTTGCCAGTATTTAAACTCTTTGCATTGTTCGATCATCTCATCCAACTCAAGATCATCGGGGATACAGGCAATTTGAGATCTGGGTTTCATGACATCCCCGGCGGTGTGATGATCCAGTTCAATGATTTCCAGAATCATCTGCTTTTCGGATTGAACCAAGTATCCTTGTTTTTCACCAAGTGCAACCAGTTCCTTGTAATCTTCGTCACTAAAGGGAGTCGAGGGTTTAAAGGACGTGAAAATCGTTTTGGATAGGATCCATGCATTGATGCTTCCCGCGAATCTGGCGAGTGGAAGGAGGCAGGTCTTCATGATTCTCATCGGATGAGCAATCCGAATGGACCAAGTGTCTGGACGCCTCATGCCAAGGTTTTTGGGGATAATTTCGCAACCGGTAAGAACCCAGATGGGGACCAAAGTGAATGTGGCAAGCAAGGTCCAGTTTCCGTTGAAAACCATCAACAGCGAGACAGCGGCGATGGCGGAATTGGATGTGGTGTTTCCCAGAACAATGACGGCGAGCAGGTCCTGAGGTTTCTCGAGTAGTCTTAGAATTAACTCACCTCGAGAGGGGTTGAGATGAATAAGGCGTTTAGCTTTCCATTTGCCCAGAGTGAACAGGGCCGATTCGGCCAGAGCGAAGAAGAAACTGATCGTGGAGAAACAGAGAATTAATCCGATTGCGGAGGCCGAAGGAGGCATTTAATTCTCGGGTGATGGGTTCAGCCTGGAGATGTACCGACATTGCAGATCAAGATTCGAAGTTGAATCCTGATCATAACCGGTTGGTTCGTCCTTAAGTTTTTTATTCATGGACCTGTTTTCGTAGGAACTGTCTTTGAAAGATCGAGTTGGTTTTCACCACTCGCCACAAGAGTTGCCACAGCAGCATCCCCGGTGATGTTGACGGTTGTTCTGATCATGTCCAGGATTCTATCCACTCCAAGTATGAGAGCGATTCCTTCGGCAGGGACGTTTATCGATTGCAGGATAATCACCAGCATAATGATGCCGGCACCTGGAACTGCCGCTGTTCCTATGGATGCCAGAACTGCGGTGAGGATAATCGTGATTTGATTTCCCATGGTGAGTTCAATCCCGGAAACCTGGGCAATGAATACGGCTGCAACGGCTTGATAGAGTGCGGTTCCGTCCATGTTGATGGTTGCGCCCAGAGGAATCACAAAAGAAGTGATCTCTTCGGATACACCCAGTTTTTTTTCACATTGCTCCATAGTCACCGGCATGGTTGCCCCGCTGGAACTTGTTGAAAATGCCACTAATTGGGCGGGGGCAATTCCACTGAAAAAGCGCTTCAGCGGCATGGGAGTCAAGAAGTGAAGAATGGCGGGATAGACGACCGCTGCCTGGATGGAAAGAGCCAGGATTACGGTGAAACAGTAAAACCCAAGGGCTCGGATCAACTCCATTATCTGGCCTGGATTATCTCCAGCCAGGGATGTGATGGTATTCGCCATTAAGGCGAATACCCCTATCGGGGCCCCTAGCATGATCAGGTGGACCAGATGAATCACTGTCGAATTCAAACCTTGAATCAAGTGAATTACAGGTTCTGCTTCTTTGGGGGCGACCTTTAGTAAGGCGATTCCGATCATAATGGAAATGAATACTATTTTAAGCATTTCCCTGTTGTCGGAGGCTGAAGAAAAGAAATTGTCCGGAACCATATCCACCATCGGCTGAAGGGGGCCACGTTTTTTCGTGGTTTCTGCTGCGGCTTCTTTTTCAGATACCTTGCTCTGATAGGAATCCTGAAGTTTTGTCTTCATGCTGTCTGGAAGACTATCGCCCGGTTTTAGAATATTCACGACAATCAAACCCAGCGTGACGGCAATGGCCGTAGTTCCGATGTAGATGCAGATCGTCTTCCCGCCTATTCTGGAAAGTTTCTTGAAGTCGGATAATGAAGTGACCCCGGTAATCAGTGAGGTCAATACCAGAGGAACCGCGATGAATTTCAAAAGTCGGATGAAAACAACCCCAAACGGAGAAATCCAGTTTTCCGTCCACTCACCCCATCCAGCCTGGGTCGCGATCATGCCGTAGATCAATCCCCCAATCAGGCCGATGATGATTTGCCAATGTAACTTTCTGTACCATTTCATATCAATTGCTGAAAATCCTAATGATGACTCAATAATATTAAAGTCAAATCTCAGTATGGCGGGACCCTATGTGTGAATTCATCGCCTCCCGGCGATAATGAATCCAGCCAGAATCATTCTATGGTCTGAGGCTGCATTCCAATAAGCAGACCTTGGAATGAACGTTTTCAACGGATTCCATTCCGCTTTCATCCCTCGACTGATCAAAATATAGTCGATTCGAGAATAACTGTCTTCCTTCTTGTAAAAATATGTCCATGCAATCTCAAGGATTCTGGAAGAAGTCAGGGTCTTGGATGGATTCCCAAGGAGCGCCCCCTCTTCAATGGGGCGAGTATCGAAAAGACGGTTTCGGCCTTTTCCAAGAATCGTTCTGGTGGAAAGTGCCTGTGGCGAGTCATTCAAGTCACCGATTACAACCAGGTTCAGGTTTTGGTTTTTAGATAGAGCGTCATCGATTTTTCTTCTTAAAACTCGGGCTTCTTTTTCGCGCACTTCCTGTTGATCCGCTGAAAGTATCTTTCTTTTTGATTTTAAATGGACTGAAAGGAGCTTGAAGGAATAATTTTCAGTCACTTGAATATCCAGTTCCAGGATAGGTCTGCTCATTCGAAATCGATTTCCATGAAGTTCGAAAGAGTCATCGGTGTGGATTGAGGTTTTAAAAATAGGGAATCGGCTCAGGACAACAATATGGTTCTCTGTGTCGTTTCCTTCAGCAAAAACCTCATAGGGATAACGACTGCCACGATCATTCAAAGCCGATTTGAATTGGTGGAACATACTTCGACTTCCCATCTCCTGAATGACTAGAATCTCAGGATTCCAATGCCCAATGATTTGTTCTACCCGAGTCCGGGATTCTGGGGGTTTTGCCTTTCGGTAGCCGGTCTTTCCGTCTGAGTAACCCTTGACATTGAACGAAGCAATGGTGAATTCAATGGGTAATTCCTCACTCGGTAACGAGTTCACAGCAAAGAGGAAACAGAACAAATGAATTAGCTTGAGCTTGGTCATTCTACCTTCAGGGGTATTTAATATTTGAAGAAATCAGAGAATAATTTTGCATTAAAGGATCGTCCATGGCTATTTTCCCGCTTGTTGAAACCGCAGGGACTGTTTCGCTCCCCAGCGGTGAATCCTAAGAATAATACAGATTCAGTCCAGATGGAAGATAAGCAGAATGAACGAGATTCCCGTGGATTACCTATTGACCAGGTCGGAATCCGGGGCGTTCACCTACCGATACGCATTCAGGATAAATCGGGTGCCATTCAGTCCACGGTCGGTATTGCTGCTCTTTCGGTAGACCTTACTGCCGAATTGAGGGGTACACATGAGTCGGTTCATCGAAGCGATGAATGCGTATGGAAACCTGATCCAGGCTGATAATATCCAAAGTCTTCTTCAATCTCTGCAGGAAGGGTTGAACTCAGAAAATGCTTTTTTCCGGTTGGAATTCCCATTTTTCATCATTAAATCCGCACCTGTGACCGGTTTGCAGGGGCCGATGAATTATTCGGTGACTTTGGAGGCTGCCTGGATTCAGGCTGAGTTGGATCTTAAGATTTCGGTTTCTGTACCGGTGAGCACTTTATGTCCTTGTTCAAAAGCCATCAGCGAATATGGAGCACACAATCAACGGGGACATGTCACGGTCCAGATAAAGACCGATGGCACCGTCTGGATTGAAGACTTAATAGAAATTGTAGAAAAGTCAGCTAGCTGTGAGTTGTATTCTCTTCTCAAGCGACCGGATGAAAAAGCTGTGACGGAAAAAGCTTATGAAAACCCTGTTTTTGTTGAGGATTTAGTGAGAAATGTTGCCGTTGATCTGGAGCAAACGCCTGAAGTGTCCGGATATTCTGTCGAAGTTGAAAATCTGGAGAGTATTCATCTGCATAATGCGTTTGCCCGGATCAGAAAAGGGATCTGACCGAAGTTTGTTTCAACCGATGCCTATACTGTAACCTGTTCTTATAGAGTGGATTTAAAAAAAAGTTTATTTTTTTTAAGTTTTATGTGGCACTTTTGGTTTGCTCTGGTAAGTTTCCGCACCTTTGCGTGAACCGTGAGTCGAATGCAAAACGGTTCCGTATGATAATTGATAATAAATATGGCCATTAGGTTGTAAGGAATCGTGACCACTAAGAAAAAAACCACAGAAAAGGAAAAATCTTCGACAAGCAAAAAGGCGTCTGTCGCCAAAAGCGCAACGAAGACTGTTCAAAAGAAAGCGACTACTGTTTCCGGTGGTGGCAAAATGGTTGGGACGGCGACCGCAGCTTCAATTTTGGGGGAGGCAGGGAACTCTGGAAAAAAGAAGACTCCTTATGCGGTTAAAATAAAACCCCAATGGTCCAAGTATTACAATAATCTACTGGAACTGAGAGAGCATCTTATACAGCAAATGGATGGTTTAGCCAAGGAGTCCGCTGAGGTGATGTCAAACTATAGTCTCCACATGGCGGATTCGGGTACCGATAATTTCGACCGGGATTTTGCACTGAGCCTGCTTTCTTCGGATAAGGACGCTGTTTATGAAATCGAGGAAGCTTTGAAGCGAATTGAGAAAAATTCCTATGGAATCTGCGAGTTTTCAGGTAAAACCATATCGAAGGATCGTTTAGATGCCATACCATGGACTCGTTATACTGTCGAAGCTCAGACCAAGTTGGAAAAACAGGGTGCTCTGAAAAAGCGAGGACTCGGTCAATTAGGGTCCGTGGACAGAAAAGGTGGATTTGAACCGGGAGATGGTGACGATTCAGATTCAAAATCTGCCACTTTAGAAAAATAAATTATTAACACTGGAGAAAATACCGGATGCCAAGAGAAATTGTCACATTAGAATGCACGGAAGCCCGAAAAGAAGGCAAGCCGGTATCGCGTTACCTCACTAGCCGCAACAAGAAACTCCAGCAGGAAAAGATTGAAATGAAAAAGTACAATCCTTTCCTCAGAAGACGGACCCTCCATCGAGAAATTAAATAACGATTTATGCCGAAACCAAATAGTTCAAAGAAATCCGATAAGAATCGAAAAGGGGGTCGTGGAACGACCACCATGATGCAGAGAACCCCTCGGCCTCGGCCGAAGGTTGATTTCACTATCGACGAATTGGATTATAAGAATGTCGATCTTCTTCGACGTTACGTCACCGATCTGGGACGGATTCTGCCCCGTAAATACACGGGTCTGCCCGCGCATTTTCAACGGCAATTGAGCCGATCTATCAAACGATCTCGACAGATGCTGTTGATGAAATAGCCTTGGCTATTGGAGTATGGCTATTCAGGGCGTTCAAAACTTCCTGAAGTCCACTCATTGGAACTTTAATCCCTATGGGGACTATAACTTTAATTGGTATTGCCTCACAACATAC
>DUCD01000054.1:14911-31804 GCA_012959985.1 Verrucomicrobiales bacterium
CGGTATAAACCCGGCGTTTCGGAAGAATTGTTTCACCGCATCAAATTCTACGGTAAGAATTCCGGCCAGAATGAGTCTGCCTCCGGGTCTGAGTCGATTCCAGAATCGAACCGAAGCCTGCATTAACAAATCAGCGGTTAAATTGGCACAGATGCAGGTATATCTGATCCGTGGATTTTCGGTGAGATTCAATAGATTGTATCGGGTAATACGGATTAAATGGGAGGTTTGATTGAGATGGGCGTTTTCCTTTGCGGATCGTACGGCATCCGGATCCCAATCAAAACCATGAATTCGCCCAAACCCTAGTTTTGCCGCTGCGATTGATAACAATCCAGAACCCGTGCCTACATCCAGCATCGAGTGATGCAATCCATGTCGTTTTACATCAATCAGCTGTTTCAAACAGAATAAGGTTGTTGGGTGATGTCCGGTTCCGAAACTCAATCCAGGGTCCAGGATAATGACTTTGCGTCCGACTTTGGGCTTGCTTCGATCCCAGCCCGGTTTGATGACAAGAGTTTGCTCAACCTCGATGGGTTTGAAATGGATTTTCCAGGATTCCGCCCAATCTTCTTCCGGTAATCTGGTGTTTGAAATCGCCCCGGATTCCACATCGATCCCCAATTCGGCCAATTCCACGATGCCGTTTTTTAAGTTCCTGATCTGAGCTCTGGCACGATTTATCTTAGGGTTGGTTTCGCGAAGATAAATCGAAATCGTGATGACGGATTCTTCCGGTGTTCTCCATGAAACCGGCGATAATCCAAAAATAGATTCCATCAAGGCAGAGATCGGTTCTTCCGCCGAAAGGCTCGTTGTAACGGAGATTTTTCGGTAGGTGCCTCTTGCGGAAGATTGGGGTGGCTTTCTGGTCATGGATTACTGAAAACCGGAACCGGTGTCACTGGACATTCTCTTTCAAGGCCTCCGCCTGTTTCTCCATCAGAGTTTGAATTCCGATTTTTCCCAGTTCCAGGATCTTGGCCAACTGTTGTTCGGAGAAAGTAGTTTGTTCGCCGGTTCCCTGAATTTCTATGAACTCTCCTTTGTCTGTCATGACCAAGTTCATGTCGACGTCTGCGTCTGCATCCTCAATGTAGCAAAGGTCGAGCAGCGGAGCACCGGAGACAATTCCGACACTCACGGCGGCGACGGCTTGTTGAATCGGATTTCCTTTCAGTTTGTTTTCCTTCATCAGTTTTTGAATAGCTAATTGCATGGCGACATAGGCACCGGTAATGGATGCGGTACGTGTGCCTCCGTCAGCCTGCAGCACATCGCAGTCAATCCACAGGGTCCTTGCACCCAATTTTGTGAGATCGATGGCAGAACGAAGGGAACGTCCTATCAAGCGCTGAATTTCCTGAGATCGTCCGTCGATTTTTCCTCGGGAAATATCGCGTGATTTTCGATCTAGAGTTGAATAGGGGAGCATGCTGTATTCTGCGGTCAACCAGCCACCGGGGACTCTCTGTTCCTTCATCCAGCGGGGCACTCTTTCCTGGATTGAAGCGGCGCAGATAACCCGTGTGTTTCCCCATTCGATCAACGTGGAACCCGCAGCGTAAGGAGCGATATGGTTGATGAACCGAATGGGACGCAATTGATCCGGTTTTCGTTTGTCGTGTCTAAGTTCCATTTCTGGAGATTCTTGAGCATCGTTCATGAACAGTCTGTTTTATAAAAATGATGTGAATGGATTCAGGCTGAACTTTCACCTGAAAGGCGCCGATCAACTAGATCAGTCCAAATCTGAGAATATGCTTTCCAGGCTGTCTGTCGAGGTGTTCAAGTCCAGTGGGACTTCGAATATCTGCCTGAGGTAGTCGACCGCTTCGAGAATGGTTTTGATGGATCGGGGAAGATTGGCGCCGCAGGCATTCGGGTGTCCGCCACCCTTGAGTGTTTCCGCGAATTGCAGAGCTTCTCCGTTTTGGCTGCGGAAACTGACAGAGACGGGCCCAGGTGATTTTTTGAACATCGTTATCAATACCGCATAAGGAACGTCTTTTGATTTGAGTAGTTGATTGATGAGCCAATTTGTATTGCCTACACAGGTGGCCACAAATCCAATGCGGGAACTGATGCGAGTGATGTGATTCCGACTCCATTCCAGCCCGATAGGATCTTCAATCCGGCGCTTGGCCTGTATCACCTCCAACAGTGGATGATCGATCAATTTATCCAGATTTCCGTTGATGAGCTTGAAGATATTCCAGAAGCGATAGGTCTTGATCAGTGAAGCGTAATCGCAGGCTTCAACAAAATCGGGTGAGTCCTGTAGAAAAAGATCGGCAATGTTATTCAACTCAGCCAGGCGTTCCCACTTATCAACGTCCAATCCGTTGGATCGGCACAGATCAAAACACAGAGATCCGGCAGATTTTGAAGTGTCGTGAACGAGTTGTGCTTTCTTGGGTTGGTAAGTCAATTGGTGGTGATCGACAATCAGCCAGTTTGTCTTGTCGATCCTGGCATCCGGACCAAGATCACAAACCCAAGCTCTATGTTCGTTCATTGCCCGGTTTTTCCAATTGTCATAACCATAGGCTTTGATGGGCACATCCACATTGTAGAGATGTGCCGCCAAGTTTTTTAGCAGGAGACTTGAAACAAAACCATCCAAGTCGCTTTCGTGCGTAAAAATAATTTCAGGTTCGAAAAGCGGGACCATAGGCGATGGATGCTATCGGAATTGGCTGCTGCTGACCAGAAGGGAATCATAAAAAGCTGAGGGGAACATTACGGCTTGTTTTTTTCTTTGTCTCCTCCCCTAGAATAAACGACTATTTTCAACCTTAACCGGACGATTGATTGAATGTCGTCCCTGATCGAGACTGAATGAAAATGTTTAATCTAAAAGAAGAAGTTGCTGTTGTCATTGGAGGAACGGGTGTTCTCGGCGGAGCGATTGCCCGTGGGTTTTCGGATGCCGGTGCCAAAGTTGCTGTGGTGGGGCGGAATAAGGAACGCGGTGCCGCTTGTTCGCAAGCCATAGTCGATAACGGTGGAGAAGCTGTGTTTTTTCAGGCGGATGCCACCGATGTCGAGGCTTTGAAAAAGGTGCAGGAGGAGGTGCAATCGAAACTGGGGAATCCGACTATACTTTTGAATGCAGCGGGAGGTAACTCACCCAGTGTGACTGTCACTGCTGATCAGCCGTTTGAGAAGATCGCTCTGCCGGATTGGCAGGCGGGGTTTGATTTGAATCTGGTAGGTGGGGCATTTCTACCGTGTCAGGTCTTCGGTCCCGGGATGGTTCAACGTGGTTGCGGAAGCATCATTAACATTGCCAGTATCTCTGCACACATTCCTCTGTCCAGGGTGGTGGCCTACTCTGCTGCTAAGGCTGCCGTCGTCAGCCTGACCCAGTTTCTCGCGCGTGAGTGGGGACAAACCGGTGTCCGGGTTAATTCTATCACTCCCGGTTTTTTTCCTGCTGAACAGAATCGAAAACTTTTATTTAACGAAGACGGTTCCCCGACAGATAGAACCAAGTCGATATGGAACCACACTCCCATGAACAGGTTTGGGAAACCCGAAGAGTTAGTGGGAGTTGCCGTGTTCCTGGCAAGTTCTCAAGCAAGTAGCTTCGTTAATGGAACCGACGTTCGGGTTGATGGTGGTTTTCTAACTCAGACGATTTAGGGAGTATCACGCTCCCGTTGTTTTTGTAGAGACTCAGGGAATTACAGAAAGCAATTCGAGACTCGTTGACCTATGAATAACAGTGACATGATTCAGGACTTTCCCTCGATATCGGACAAGTGCGGCGGATTGTTGGTGAAGCCTGTTGCCCTGAAGAATACCGAGGAACCAAAGTGTTGGTCATCGTTCCAGACGCGACCCGTACCGCTCCGGTTGATATGGTGTTCAAGTCGCTTTTCGAACAGATCGGCAGTGGGGTGGCGTGCATTGACGTGATGATCGCTCTCGGCACGCATCAACCCATGTCCGAGAATGAAATCAGGAAGCGTCTCGGTCTTTCAGAGGCAGAGCGACAGGTGGCTTATTCCGCTGTTCAGTTTATTAATCATTCCTGGGATGATGCAGACGAGTTGCGACACATTGGCACGATTTCGAAAGAAGAAGTCCGAGTTTTGAGTGGTGGGAAATTCGAGATGGATGTCCGTGTGGAAATAAACCGGAAAATCTTTGATTACGATCGACTGATCATTATAGGGCCAGTATTTCCTCATGAAGTCGTTGGGTTTTCGGGAGGCAATAAATACCTCTTTCCCGGAGTGGGTGGCCCCGAGATTCTTAATTTTTTCCACTGGCTTGGAGCCGTGATCAGCAATCCGGAGATCATCGGGCGGAAAATGACCCCGGTGAGGCAGGTCGTCGATCGTGCGGGGACGATGGTCGACTTGTTCAAACGATGTTTCTGCATGGTTGTCAATACTGATGGAGGCATGTCCGGTCTGTTTTTCGGACCTCCTGAACAAGCTTGGTCACAGGCGGCGGATCTATCAGCAACCCTTCATATTCGTTATAAGGAAAAACCGTTCAAGACCGTTTTATCCTGCAGTCCGACGATGTATCAGGATCTGTGGACAGGGGGGAAATGTATGTACAAACTGGAACCGGTGCTGGCTCAAGGTGGGGAACTTATCATCTACGCACCGCATATTTCCGAGGTCAGTGTGACTCATGCAGCGGTTATAGAAGAGATCGGATACCATTGTCGGGATTATTTTCTTAAGCAATGGGAGCGTTTCAAGGAATATCCCTGGGGGGTTCTGGCACATTCGTCCCATGTCTACGGTGCGGGCAGCTTTGAAAATGGTGTTGAAACGCCACGAGTCCGCGTTACGTTGGCAACGGGGATTTCGCCGGAGAAATGCCATCAGATCAATCTGGCCTACCGAGATCCCGAAAGCATCGATATTGAATCCTTTGACAATCGTGAGGAAGAAGGCATCCTTTTGGTTCGCAAAGCCGGGGAACATCTTTACCGGTTGAAGGAATGAGGATGCTTCATTTTCGAAACCGTTTTCACCCGGGGTCACTAAATAGGAAATTCAGTTATCATTTCTGATCAATCAGTCCTATGGAGCAACCGACATCTCGCATCTCCCAGTGGTTGAAAAATGCGCCGACGGTCATGTTTATGTCGTATGCGGTGGTAGCTGCCTTCACGACTTATTTCTGCATGTACGGGTTTCGCAAAGCCTTTGCCGTTGCCTCTTATGAAAACCAGCCGGATGTCTTTGGAGGGATGGAGATCAAGGCAGCACTGATCATCAGCCAATTGATTGGATATGCTTCTTCTAAATATATCGGGGTAAAATTTCTATCAGAATTGCATCCGCATCGTCGGGCTCGAGTCCTTGTTCTGAGTATTCTTGCTGCGGAAGGTGCGCTGTTTCTTTTTGGCGTTCTTCCCAGTTACGGAAAAGTGGTGGCTATTTTTTTCAATGGCTTGCCACTCGGGATTGTCTGGGGATTGGTGTTCAGCTACTTGGAAGGTCGTAAAACGTCTGAGGTGCTGGGTGCCGGGTTGAGTTGCTCCTTTATCATTGCCAGCGGATTCGCCAAAAGTGTCGGAGCCTATCTTATGGAGGTCGGTGTCCCTGGTATATGGATGCCGGCGGTAGCCGGCTTGGTTTTTCTCCCCTTCTTCTTTTTGGCCGTTTGGATGTTGAATCAGATTCCACCGCCCAATGCGGAAGACGTGGCTGAAAGGGTAAAGAGGGAACCCATGACCCGACAGCAACGCAAAGAGTTTTTCGCTCAATTTTTTGGAGGTCTTTGTTTTTTGCTGACATTGTATGTAGTGCTGACGGCGTATAGGGATTTCCGGGATAACTATATGGCTGAAATTTGGCAGGAGTTGGGACGTTCCGGCAGCCCTTCCATTTTTACGAAAACGGAACTTCCCATTGCCTTTTTCGTCATGGCAGTTCTGGCCCTGCTTTATCTCATCAAGGACAACCGGAAAGGATTCTTAGGGACGCATCTGATCATGATGACAGGGACAATCATGATTGGAGTCAGCACCTTGTTGTTCGACCTCAAAATAATTACAGACATTCCCTGGATGATCTTAGTGGGATTGGGGCTTTACCTGGGATACGTGCCTTATGGCTGCGTGCTCTTCGATCGAATGATTGCTGCAACCGGTATTGTGGCTACGGCAGTGTTTGCCATTTATGTGGCCGATGCTTTGGGGTATACCGGGGTAATCGGCGTAGTTCTTTATAAACAGTTCAGTCAGACGGAAATGTCTTACCTCCAGTTTTTTCGCTACTTTTCCTATTTCACCTCTGTTTTCTGCACCGTAAGTTTCATCGCCAGCATGATCTATTTCCGAAAGAATTGTGTTCGTCAGAAAGCAGACTAATAATTCAGGGGGCAACCGGGAAGCTGCTTCGTAGTTCTGTTTCCACTTGTTTGACGGTTTTCCCACTGGAAGCGGCTATTCCTGCCGCCATCCCGGATACCAAGGCCGTTGCTGGAGATGTCCCGCTGACGATCCATGATCGGTTTCCGAAGTAAATAAGACTGGTTCCCGGTGCCACGATGTCTACGAACTCACCCCGATTGGCATAAGCTGCGAGATTTCCATTCCGGTCTCCAGCCGTTACAGCCAGAACCTCAGGTTGCGCTGCAGGATAATTGGGCAACTGAGTTGGCTCATTGCCGGCAGCTCCGATGAAAATAACTCCCAGTTCTGAACCTTGTCTGATCAAGTTTTCCACCATCGGACTCGATCCGGCGCCTCCCAGACTCATATTGATGACCGTAGCACCTTGCTCCATCGCCGAGTAAATACCGCGCGCAATATCAAATGTATTGGTTTCTTCGTTTGGGCCATAAACGTCTACCGGAAGAATCCTGACCGAAGATCCGGATTCTTCCTGAGTGGCCATTGTAACCCCCTTTAATACAGTTTCGGCCATGGAAGTTCCGTGGCTGGGGAATTCCGGGTCGATCAGGGCTTCTCCTGCCAATGAAATAGGATCCAGATAGAACTCCTTGTATCTAGAACCCTCAATCTGGACCGCTGTGTCAATCAATCCAACGATGGTGTGTCCTCCTGAATCGCCTACCGAAGCCTTAAGATTCAGTGGTGGTGCCGCTCCGAGTCCGAGCAGATCTGAAGGTACCGGTTGATCGATAAGGTAATTCTGGTCGAGATCCGCGACATTAGGGTCGGACTCCAGAGTTTCTTTAGCCTTCTTTGCTGCGTCGGCATCCTCAAAGGACAATCGGTAACTATTCAGGTCCTTGATTTCTCCGATTATCTTGGCCCCGTATTTCCTGGCCAATTCTTCGATACTCATTTTCGAGTCCGGGTTAAGGGTGACGAGGAGTTCATCCTCGATCGGCCTGGGCCTGGGCGTTATTTCTTCTGTTGCATTTCCTGCTGAGGAATAGAAAACGACCAGTTTCTTCCCTAGCTGCGCTTTATTCGAAATCAGGGCGAAATTGAGCGATCCCAATACTCTTTTCAGCGCTTTCTGTCTGGGAAGGTTCTTGAATTTGACGGAGACAACGGAAGATTGTCCAGGTTCCCGAAACACAGCCCATCCTGTCC
Organism: Verrucomicrobiales bacterium; assembly: GCA_012959985.1. Classification (GTDB taxonomy): domain Bacteria; phylum Verrucomicrobiota; class Verrucomicrobiia; order Limisphaerales; family DUCD01; genus DUCD01. The sequence goes on from DUCD01000054.1 coordinate 22,458, forward strand.
TTGTGGCAATCATTTCCAGCACACGCTCCATACTCGTGTTGCTCAGGTCAGCCGAAACTCGGTCATTAACTAGATCCCAATCCATGGAATCTATTGCTGAACTGGTGTTGGCGGTGGCAAAAAGGCTGAAAATGGCCAGAATGACCAAAAATAATAAATTACTCAGAAATCCACCGTTCTTCATGTCTATCTTCTATATTCTACTGATTAAAGAACCCCGTTTCGAATTAAAGGTTACCAAATAACTTGTTCCGACTCAATATTTCGAGCGTTTTGATGGCTTGCCGACCTAATCAAACCATTCTTGGCGAGTTTCATCTTGATGACAATAAGAGTTTCTTATAGAGTTAGCCATATGGCAGCAATCGGACGATTTCAAAAAAGTGACGACCTCTTTTACGCGAAAGTAGTCGATGGGGAACTCTTTCGATTGGAGGGGGACGTTTTTGGTTCGCCAACTTTCCAAAAGAAGAAGACCCCGAGGAAGGGGCTGAAAACACTGACCCCCGTTGCCCCTTCGAAGGTAATTGCGGTGGGGCTTAATTACGAGGATCATGCTCGTGAATCCGGGAAGGACTTGCCGAAAGAGCCCCTTTTCTGGTTGAAGGCTCCAACGTCTCTGATTCCTGATGGAGGCAAGATTGATATTCCTTTCCATGATCATGAGGTCCATTACGAGGCTGAACTGGCGATTGTCATCGGGCGTCGCATGAGGAATGTAACGCCCGCGGCGGCGGCCAGATATATATTCGGCTACACCGCCGCTCAGGATATCAGTGACCGCACGATACAAAAGAATGAGACTCAATGGGCTCGATGCAAATCGTTCGATACTTTTACCCCCTTGGGCCCCTATATTGAAACGAAGATCGATCCACATGAATTGACAATTCAATTATTTCAGAACGGTTTGTTGAGGCAGAACTCGAATACGTCCGGTTTGATTTTCGATTGTTTTCAACTGGTTAGCTTCATTTCGACCAATATGACGCTTCTTCCTGGAGATATTATCCTTACCGGAACCCCAAGCGGAGTAGGGTCCATTGAATCGGGAGATCGTCTGGAAGTGAGGATCCAAGGGATGATTCCTCTTATAAATTCGGTCAAGTAGCACCTACTTAAGAGACACACCGGTCTGACCTTATTCCGGGTGCAATTAGAGGCAAGGGCAACGATCTGCAGTAGTTTGCCCTGTCCCCAGTGTATTCATTTATTTGAAGAGGGGACTAAGGTCGGTTTTTTTCTGAATTCGGTGGCCGTCATTCCGGTTTCTCTTCGGAAAAAACGTCCCAATTCCTCACTGGAATCAAATTGCATCTGGATCGAAATTTCCTTAATCGACCAACTAGTCGTCTTCAGTAAAGATTTCAGATGCTGTAACCTGACTCTGATGATTTCCGATTTGGGAGGGATACCCATCGCTTTTTGAAAACGCTTATTGAAGCCGGCTCTCGACATGGGAATGTTTTCCAGAAGTTCGCAGACCTGAAGCGGGAAACTGGGCGCTTCCTGACGGATTCGATGAACGGTCTCCGCAATCAATCGGTCTCGAATGGCCAGGGTGTTGGTGGATTCACGAATGGAAATCCCTTGAATGGGCACTTCAGTCAGCAGAGGAGCGACGTTTTTCTCACCATTCATCATCCGGTCGAGGATCCCCGCGGCCTTGTATCCGATCGCTTCGCCGGGGTACTGTACGCAGGTCATTGGCGGCGTCGTCGTATTGCAGAATAATTCATCTTCATTTGCGCCGGTGATCACAACCTCATCGGGAACGGAAATACCCAACTCGGAACAGGCGTTGATAATATTGGCCGCCAGGATGACGTCCTTGGCAAAAACAGCGACCGGTCTTTCCGAATTCTCCATGGCGACCAGAATGGCTTCATGAAGTCGTTCCCACTTGCGATGCCAGGAAAATTGGGCGGTTTCAATTTCAATTTCCCGGCAGGGATAACCAACGCTGGCGATTCGATTCATGAATGCCCTGCCTCTTTGCTTAGAGTAATTTCGGGTGGGATCACCCCAGAACGCGAATTGCTTGAATCCCAAACTCAATAAATGTTCGGCCGCAATGGTCCCCAATTCGTTGTTGTTCGGAATAACGGTTGGGATTTTCGGATGCAAACATTCACTGCTGACATTGATCACAGGGATGTTCCTGGAAAGGAATGCGTTTGCTTCTTCTTCTGAATACCTGAACAGAATCAAACCATCCCCCTGCCATGTGGAGTCAATAACCGACGGTTTCATTTCATTGGTGGAGTCAAGACGGGTTTCAATCTGCCACTGACCATGCAGCCTCATGTACTTCAAGATTCCCCGATAGATCGTTCGGGTAAATCCAGCCCATGAAGGTAACCGAATTCCAACCAGCGGAAAGGGAGAGCGCCTCTTCCCATTTCGACCTCTTATCTTTTGTTTCTGCATTTTGATCTACCTTTTGATAAATGACACTTCAGTTTCCAAAATGCCATATCAAAAAGCCGAAATGCTCTTAAACTGATGGGATAAACGATGTAGTATGGATGGATTCACTGGGCTGAATAACAGATGGCACGTGGATGAATTATACATTCTACGGCCTTGTAACTTTGCGGATGAGCGAGTCAAATTCTATCGGAAATCCCTATATTCTACTCACCCCGGGGCCGTTGAGCACATCCAGTTCCGTCAAGGAAGTGATGTTGCGTGACTGGTGTACCTGGGATGACGACTACAACCTGAATGTTGTCCAGCCCATCCAGAGAAGATTGGTGGAACTGGCGACGGCCTCGGATGGTTATTCCAGTGTTCTGATGCAGGGAAGCGGAACATTTTGCGTTGAGTCCGTGATCGGGAGCGCATTACCTGAGGATGGTAAGCTGCTGATCATTGCCAATGGAGCTTATGGTCGTCGGTTGGCCCAGATTGCAGAAATACTGAAGATCAACCGAGAAGTTCTGGAATTCGGTGAATCCGAACTTCCTGATTTAAGCCAGATCCGCGAGGCGTTGGACCGGGACCAGGATATAACTCATGTGGCCATCGTGCATGGAGAAACCACGACAGGAATGCTCAATCCGATTCACGAAATTGGAGAAATTGTTAACCAAGCCGGGCGCATTTATATCGTGGATGCCATGAGCACCTTCGGGGGAATTCCGATTGACGTTCAAGAGACGGGGATCGATTTTCTAATCAGCAGTGCCAATAAGTGTATTCAGGGGGTGCCGGGATTTGGGTTCGTCGTGGCACGGAAATCCAGATTAAAGGAATGCGAAGGGAGGGCGCGATCTCTTTCTCTGGATCTCTACAGTCAATGGAATCAAATGGAGGAAGGGGGAGGTAAATGGCGTTTTACTTCCCCGACTCATACGGTCCGTGCTTTTGCCCAGGCATTAAAAGAATTGGAAGAAGAGGGAGGAATCGCGAAGCGATTCGAGCGTTACCGGGAAAACCACCGCTTATTGATAAGTGGAATGGAGGAATTGGGATTCCAATGCCTGCTTCCTGCCAGTTGCCAATCTCCGATCATTACTGCTTTCCACAATCCCGATTCTTCCCGTTATGAATTCAGGGAATTCTATCGACGACTGAAAGAAAAGGGATTTGTCATTTATCCCGGTAAGGTCACCAACGTGGATACATTCCGCATTGGGACCATCGGGCACGTGTTTCCCGATGATTTTCGCCGGTTGATCAAAGCAGTTGGCGAGTCGATTTACTGGAAATCCGAATAATAACATTCATCTGAAAACTCATATGAACTCAAAACTGGTTGAATCCCCCCTCGAACAAACCGAAGAGTCGATGCCCAAAACAGAGTCTTTGTTGAATGATCAGTGCTGTCCAGACGGGCCGCCCATGATTCGGAAAGCGATCGACTTTATCCATCGGCACAAATCTCAGGATATTTCTCTGGATCAGGTCGCTGAAGAAGTAAATGCCAGCACATTCTACCTCTGCCGAAAATTCAAGAAATCGACTGGACTCAATTATACCCAATATCTGTCTCGATTAAGAATCGAAAACGCCAAGAGTCTGCTTGCCGATCCAAATCTGCGCATCAGCGAGATCGCCTATGACGTCGGATTCCAATCCCATACTCACTTCAATCGGATTTTTAAAAAATTGATAGGGCTTTCCCCCAGAGAATACCGCTCTCATCAGTCCGATGATTAGATGAAGTAAACTCAATAGATTGAGAGAGACTCTGAACCCGTAGGTTCTTAACGTGTTTCCTCCTTCCTCAGCTCAGCACGCTAAAGCGTGAACTCCAAGGGATCCAAACGCGTTTTTTCAGACCAACTTTCAGTTCCCGGCACCTGTTTCTGTTTCAAATGGGCACTGACTGAGTATCATTTTCTCGAAACTGAGGGCGATCAGATGCCATTGACAAATTCGGAAAATGCAATTCGCAGATTGACACCGTATCTTTCTTTGATACATTTTCGCCTTTATTTTTAGTTGATTCAATTATTCGTCGAGAAAACCACTCGCGCAATCATTTATGGCAAAAGCACCAAAACAACCGAAATACGTATATAATTTCGGGAAAAAGAAAACAGACGGAAACGGCACCATGAAAGCCCTGCTGGGCGGAAAAGGAGCAAACCTTGCGGAAATGACCCGCATCGGGTTGCCGGTGCCTCCTGGATTCACCCTTTCCACCGAAGTATGCACATATTTCTACGACCATAAACGGACCTATCCCAAAGTTCTTCAGTCTCAGATTGAAGACGGGGTCGCAAAAATGGAAAAAATGCTTGGGCGCAAATTCGGGAATGAAAAGCGTCCGCTTTTGGTCGCCGTCCGTTCCGGTGCCCGCGAGTCCATGCCGGGAATGATGGATACGATCCTGAATCTGGGCTTGAACGACAAGACCGTTAAGGCTCTGGCCAAGGAGAGTGGTAACGAACAGTTCGCCTGGGATTGTTATCGTCGCTTTGTTCAGATGTATGGTGATGTAGTCATGGGAGTTCAGAAAAGACCCGGTGAAGACATCGACCCTTTTGAAGCGGAAATCGATCGAATCAAGAGTGAACTTTTTCCCGGTGAAAAGGATGTCGAAGATTCACGGATTGATGCCGTGTCGATGAAGAAGCTTGTTGGACGCTTCAAGGCATTAGTGAAGAATCGCACCAAGAAGAATTTCCCCTCCGATCCTTGGGTGCAGCTAAAAGGAGCGGTCAGCGCTGTATTCAGTTCCTGGATGAATGACCGGGCAAATGTCTATCGCCAGAAGTACAACATCCCTTCGGCATGGGGAACGGCTGTGAATGTCCAGGCAATGGTTTTCGGAAATATCGGAGCAGATTCGGGTTCGGGAGTAGCCTTTACCCGAGATCCAGCTACGGGAGAGAAAGTCTTCTATGGGGAGTTTTTGATGAATGCCCAGGGAGAAGATGTCGTTGCCGGTGTCAGGACACCTCAGCCCGTATCGGAACTGAAAGCCATTATGCCCGCTGCCTATGATGAGCTCGTTGAAGTGTTGAAAACCCTCGAAAATCATTTTCGTGATGTTCAGGATTTTGAGTTCACCATCGAGCAGGGTGTGGTCTACATGCTTCAGACTCGGAACGGAAAACGCACCGGTTTGGCTGCCGTTCGGATCGCTGTTGAAATGGAGAAGGAGAAGCTGATTACCTGGGAAGAGGCGATCAACCGCGTGCCTGCAGATCAACTTGATCAGGTCCTTTCACCGGTTTTTGATCGAAAAGCATTGGCAAAAGCCACGCAGATCGCGAAAGGCTTGCCAGCGGGGCCCGGCGCGGCCACCGGGCGAATCTATTTCAATGCGGAAAGGGCCGTCGAAGGCGCCAAGAACGGAAAAGTGTTGTTGGTCCGTGAGGAGACTTCACCGGAAGATCTGAGAGGGATGATCGCCGCTGATGGGATTCTCACCGCACGTGGCGGTGTCAGTTCCCACGCAGCGCTTGTTGCGCGTCAGATGGGGAAAATCTGTGTCTGCGGTGCCGATAGCCTTCACATCGACTACAAAAAGCGAACACTGAAGGTCGCCGGTCGCACCTACAAGGAAGAGGATTATCTCTCGGTGGATGGTAGCTCCGGGCTCGTTTACGACGGAGAAATTAAAACAGCTCCCTCTGAAATTATTCAGGTTCTGATTGAAAAAACCCTTGATCCAAAGGAAAGCCCCACGAGTCGGAATTTTGTCAAGTTGATGAAATGGTGTAGCAAAGCGACACGAATGTCTGTCCGTACCAATGCGGACAGTCCTGATCAGGTGAAGAATGCACTGGCATTCGGAGCCGTCGGAATTGGTCTATGTCGGACTGAGCACATGTTTTTCGAAGGTGATCGCATTGATGCTATCCGGGAGATGATCCTTGCGGAGAACTTGAAAAATCGCCAAAAGGCGTTGAAGAAACTCTTACCTTTCCAGAAAAAGGATTTCATCGGAATCTTCAAAGCACTGGATGGACGTCCTGCGACTATTCGGTTGTTGGATCCACCCTTGCATGAGTTTCTGCCACACGAGGGCAGCCTCGTCCGGGAGTTGGCAGGTAAAATGGGGGTCAGCGACCAGGTGATCTACAAGCGCATCAATGAGCTCCATGAGTTCAATCCCATGCTGGGGCATCGGGGTTGCCGTCTGGGAATGGTTTACCCTGAGATCAGTGAAATGCAGGCTCGCGCCATATTTGAGGCAGCCGCCGAAGTTCAGAAAAAGAAAATCAAGGTTCGTCCCGAAATCATGGTGCCTTTGGTTGGATTTCCGAAAGAACTGGAAAGCCAGATTGAAGTTATCCATCGGGTCGCCGCTGAAGTCGCCAAGAAGAAAAAGGTCAAATTCAACTATCAGGTGGGAACCATGTTGGAAATCCCTCGGGCCGCATTGGTGGCTGATGAGATTGCCGAGCATGCTGAATTCTTCAGTTTTGGAACCAACGATCTGACACAGACAACTCTCGGAATGAGTCGGGACGATTCCGGTGCGTTTCTTCCTGCCTACCAGGAAATGGAAGTCGTATCACAGAATCCGTTTGCGTCCGTAGACCAGAAGGGAGTGGGTCGCTTGATGGAGATAGGTATTGCCAACGGTCGCAAGACTCGACCCGATATCAAACTGGGTATCTGTGGTGAGCACGGTGGAGATCCTGACAGTGTGAAATACTGTCACCGGATTGGCTTGTCCTATGTGAGTTGTTCTCCTTTCCGGGTGCCGACGGCAAGGCTCGCAGCCGCTCAGGCTGCATTGGCAGATGTAAAAATAGCCCCCCCCAAGAAGTCGTCCAAAAAGAAGTCGTCCAAAAAGAAGTCGTCCAAAAAGAAAACTTCCAGAAAGAAGTAGTCGAGTTCAGGTTCCAATTCTGAACTGAATTTTGAAAAACCCGCCTGGATGAAAGTCCAGGTGGGTTTTTTTTATACCGATTCCCGTGCTTCGTTAACCCGGCTTTTGCCTCTCCTCTTCTTCTGGCGGCATATCGCCATCGAAGAGTTTGATCTTATGAATTACTTTTTTTCTAACCCGTTTGGGAGTGATTTGAATGTCGGCAACTGGAACGCTGAGTTTTTCGGGTTCAGGCGGTGCATCTGACTGCTGGTGTGCCTGCCTTTCCAGATCGTGAATAGCGAGAACCACTTCCTGGCTATTGTGGATCGGTGGGGTTTCCCCATGTTGTTCTATTAGAATCCGGTATGCCTTCATACAGTTTTGGGCATTAGAAAAACTGTAGGTTTTTCGCGCAAACCAGCGTTGCAGTTTTCCGCCCGGTTCGGCGCTGTCAAGTCCGAGTAAGTAAACTTTCGGGGCCTTGGAGTTGCGGTAAATCTCAAGGAATATCCAGAAGAGAGCCATTCCGTGATCTTCCTGATCCTGAGCTCTCACAATTTTTCTCAGGAAGAAACCGCTGGGTTTTGCAGCGGAGCCCGCGGTCATCATGTTGGTCATTGGAGCCGCTACCATGGCCCCTATGATTGGGGCCCAGAGAATGCCAATAAAAACACCGAAGATGGTGATTTGAGCGAGCATGCCTGCATTTCCGACATCGTCTTCAAGTGACACTGCTGTCAGAAATGAGTCATAATTCTGGGAGCAATAGTAAGCAAACAGCCCGGTCATGATGATTCGAAAAAGACTGAACATAATTATCTCATTTCCCTTACAAGTATTTTCTGTTGAGGGGAAATCCCTTGTAACTCCAAGTCAAATTTGTGTTGATTGACGGCATATTGTTTCGCCGTTTTTTCATCGATGATTTCAGCAATCAGCAATTCCATCAGATACTGGTCAAATGTATGCATTCCCTGGTTGTTGCTGATCTCCATGATATCCGCTAAAAGGGTAAGTCGGTTTTTTTGAATCGCTTCCTCAATACCCTGATCCATTTTCATGATTTCCAGGCAAGGAACGCGGTCTCCTTTGATATTGGGAATCAATCGCTGGCAGGCTATGGCATTCAAGTTCCGAGCCAGAAGGTTACGTATATTCTGTTGTTCATTGACCGGATAGAACTCCTGGATGCGGCCAATGGCCTGTGCTACAGAATCAGCGTGTAGTGTTGTTAATACCAAGTGACCGGTTTCTGCCGCCTGCATGGCAGTAAAGACACTTTCCTGATCACGGATTTCACCCACAAAAATTACGTCAGGGTCCTGCCTCATGGCGTTGCGGATACCGTCTGCAAAGGTGGGGGTATCTACGCGTACTTCTCGTTGTTCGAAGAATGCCCGGGAATCCTGGAAGACGTATTCTATCGGATCCTCAATGGTGATGATCCGGATTGACTGGGACTCATTGATTTCCTGAAGGAGTGCTCGCACGGTTGTGCTTTTGCCTTGGCCAGTGGGCCCCGTGAGCATCAGGAGTCCACGGGGGTCCCGAACTAAATCCTTCAATGTTGAAGGCAGGTGGAGCTCGCTCAGCTTCATGGTCTGTTGGGGGACGATGCGCAAGGCAAAAGTGGGATAACCCTGTTGTCGACATATGTTGGCTCGATATCGGTTTTCGACAAACTGAAAACTGAGATCTATCTCACGGCCATTTCGGATGTCTTCCATGACCTCACTGGTGAAGCATTCTGCAAACAGTTCAAGAATTTCCTGATCGTTCAAGGGGAGAGATATTTCATCAGGAATTCTGTTCAATTCTCCATTGGTTCGCACGGTTAGCGGGCAAAACGCTTTCCCGTGGACATCAGTTGCGTTCTGAGTTTGACTCCAGTTTAGAATTAAACCAAGTCGACTTTCTCCTGAGACCTGTTGCATTCGATTCGTGGGGTGATGGTTATCCTGTTTCTATAGCAGTATACTGATCGGCATCGAGTTTTCGGAAAATCCCAGGGGCTGAAATTGTCGGACTTGATGGGCTGGAATATAAGTCCCGGCGATTTCCTGAAGCC
>DUCD01000054.1:31875-32229 GCA_012959985.1 Verrucomicrobiales bacterium
AGAATTCCGAGGTTTAAATCCGAAAACTTAATGCATAAGAGTATAACTATTCCAAAAATGAGTCAACGCGTTCTTTCCGTCAACAGCCGAAATGGTTTGAGCCCGTGCTTTAGTTTAGTTAGGCTCGATTATCGGGCTAATCCGATCATTCACTTTCTCAATAACACCAATGGTCATGAGCCGTTCAGACGAGGATTCATTCGGGAAACATCAAAGTCAGCATGTTGCTTCCGACAAGCCGGTGCTGATCAATACTCGTCCTGGAAAATACATGACAATCCATGGCAAAGGTCCTCCTGAAGAGTCTGAATTTTCCCGGAAAACCACGATTCTGTATAATATGGTTTTTGCCAT
>DUCD01000054.1:32239-41019 GCA_012959985.1 Verrucomicrobiales bacterium
AAAAAATTCTCCCTGGGGAAACTGGAAACTATTTGGTCGGTTGCCCGAGAGAGTTTTGAGTATCAGGAAAACCTGAAGGAGGATTGGAGATGGCAGCAGATGATAGGGATTTCTGATGAGGTGGAAGAAATGGAGCGAATTCAGATCCTTGAGGGTCAGTTGGAAAAAGGGGGATCCCTTGATTTGACTGAAGTCCGGCTTGAGACAATTCAGGAAGGGCCCTGCATTCAAATGATGCATAAAGGACCTTATGCAGGGTACGGGAAGACATTAGACAAGATGCGGGAGTTTGCCGGATCAAGGGATCTGGAATTTCACGGTTATTGCCATGAGATTTATTTTTCCGATCCCCGTAGAGTTGACCAGCACCGTTTCCAGATGAATCTTCGAAAACAGGTGCGATAATGCTCCCGGAACCCTTTATTTCAAGTTCTTGAGTCGAAGTCCTACAGGGCAGTGATCCGATCCGTGGACCTCTGGAAGAATTTCTGCTCCAAGCAGGTTGGGTTTCAATTCATTACTAACCAAAAAATAGTCAATGCGCCATCCCACATTTCTTTCCCGGGCAGCAGCACGATAGCTCCACCAGGAATAATTCTCGGGCTCTTGGTTGAATTCGCGGAAGGTATCCAGGTAGCCTTTGTTGATCAATCTGCTGAATCCCTCTCTTTCTTCATCCGTGAATCCCGCATTCTTTCGGTTGGATTTGGGGTTCTTCAGATCTATTTCCTCATGGGCAACATTGAAATCTCCGCAGGTTATCACCGGTTTGATCTTCCTGAGTTTCTGTAGATAATTGGTGAAAGTTCGATCCCATTTCATTCGGTAATCCAGACGTTTGAGTTCATTCTGTGAATTCGGGGTGTAGACGTTTATCAGAAAAAACTCCGCGAATTCTAGTGTGACAACCCTTCCTTCCTGGTCATGTTCGGCTTTATTCATTCCCAGAATTACGTTTTCAGGTTCTTTTTTTGTCAGCACTAAAGTCCCCGAATAGCCCTTTCGGACTGCTGGGTTCCAGAATGATCGATATTCCGGCGTGTCCAATTCAACCTGGTTCGGCATCGCCTTTATTTCCTGAAGGCAAAGAATATCCGGATTCTCCTCTTTCAGAAAATCCATAAACCCCTTTTTAAGAACGGCTCTGAGCCCGTTTACATTCCATGAAATTATTCTCATCACGTAATCTTTATCTGCAATTCAGGATTCTACATATTGAATCGCGACCTCAAGTGAAAACTCAGCACTCAATTCTATTTCGATTTTGAAATATATCTAAGCCATACCCTTCCCAATGTTTATGATAATTGAAATTAAAAAACAATGGTGGTAGATGGTGTTTGGCAGGGTTTTGGAGAAATACAAGACTGGCTATCATGAAAGGTGAGGATTCTCAATAAAGTTATTTCCAATTGATACGCCTACAGGTAGGCTTGTTGCGACTTTGTTTATGAAAGTCCAAATCGATCGTTATTCATCAATACACGGGATATGCCAAGTCAGACAGAAGCAAAACAACTCAGTCAAACGCAGGGATCCAATCAGGATCGAAGCGGAAAAACCCATAAATACCCGGGAATCAGACTGACTTGTAACGGAAACCAACTGGTTGCCGAGCACACTGAAGTCAGAATCACTGACGGAGGAGTTTACTATCCAATCACCCCATCCACGGAAGGGGGCGAAATTTACCAACAGTCTGTCGCCGAAGGTAAGTTGAATATATTCGGACGTCAGAAATTGGCGGTTGAGACCGAAGGGGAACATGCCGCCCAAGGGGGAGCCACTGCTTTGTCAATGACAGGAAAGCGGGTGGTGAATTTCACATCAGGGCAGGGAATCGTCTATGCCATGGAGCAGTATTATCACGCTCCCGGTAAGCTGTCGACCATGGTGATTGAAGTCGGAGCGCGGGCGCTGACAAAACACGCACTCAATGTGCATTGCGGCCATGATGATTTCAATGCGGCTCTCGATACCGGCTGGATAATGATGATGGCCAAGGATGCCCAGCAGGCAGCAGACCAAGCGGTAATCTTGCGGAAAGTCACTGAATTGTCGCTGAATCCCGGTATGAATATTCAAGATGGGATGCTCACAACACATTTGGAGCGAACCTTTTTCGCCCTGGAATCTGAAATGCTCAGAGAGTATCTGGGTGATTCTGAAGACCTGATTGACTGCCCGACCCCTGCCCAGCGAGAATTATTCGGTCCCAAACGGATGCGGGTTCCGGAAATGATTGATCTGAAAAGTCCTGTTCTTCTGGGGACTGTGCAGAATCAGGAACACCACATGAATGGCATTGTGGCTCGAAGAAATAATTTCAGTGAACCCATTCTCGGTTTTCTGGAAGATGCTTTTCAGGAATTTCAAGAGTTGACGGGGCGGCATTACGGTTTTGTCACCGAATACCGGACTGAGGATGCAGATACAGTCTTTCTAAGTTTAGGATGTGCCGCCGAAAATATCGACGCTGCCGTGGATCATCTGAGAACTCATCAGGGTGCTGAAGTCGGGTCCATTCACTTGAATGTGATTCGGCCTTTTCCGGAAGCAGCAATTGTCAATGCACTTCGGGGAAAGAAGAATGTCATTATTCTGGAAAGGACGGATGAACCTCTCTCGGGGGACAATCCTATGGCCCGTGATGTAAGGACTGCATTGGGGAAAGCTCTGGAAGCGGTTACTCATGGTGGAGAGGTCCCGGCAGTCAAGACGGATGAGATCCCTCGGATTTTCCGGGGAGTTTATGGGATGGGATCCCGTGATTTCCGCCCCGAACATAGTATCGGTGCTTACCAATACGCTGCGGGAGAAATTCGCCGCCAAGATGGCAGAGGTGCTGACGACGGAGAGACTTTCATGGTGTTGGGGGTCAATCATCCCTATGCGGTTGTGTCTGACGAAACGGTTTCCCTGTTGCCGGATTGTGCCATCGCCGTTCGGTTTCATTCCATTGGAGGTTGGGGCATGATCACTACTGGAAAGAATCTCGGCGCTATTATTGGTGAGTTCGGCAGTATGATAGCCAAGGAAAATCCGGATTACGATGACTTTGGGCGTCTGGAAGAAAAGATGTTCGTCAGTGCCAATCCTAAATATGGTTCTGAGAAAAAAGGAGCCCCGACGAATTACTTCCTGGTAGTGGCCCGTGAAAAGATTCGGGTCAATTGTGATCTTCGACATGTGGATGTAGTGCTTTGTTGTGATCCCAAAGCTTTTACCCATTGTAATCCTCTTGAAGGATTGAATGAGGGCGGGTCCTTTGTCTGGGAATGCTCTGACGATCCAAGCGCTGCCTGGACTCGAATTCCTGCACAGTACAGACAGGAGATCATCGACAAGAAGGTCAATTTGTACATTTTGCCCGGCTTTGATATTGCTAAGAATGCCACGAATCGAGAAGACCTTCAGTTGCGTATGCAGGGGAATACATTCCTGGGTGCTTTCTTCAAGGTTTCAACTTTTCTTGAGGATAACCACATTGATGAGAAAACTTACCGGACGGTGGTAAGGGATCAATATGTCTCGAAATTCGGTCGCTTCGGCGATGCCGTCGTGGATTCCAATATGAAAGTCATGGATGATGGCTTTCATCAAGTTCACAAAATCGACTATGGGGCCATCGAGGCCGAAGATCATTCCAGCATGCGGCTACCTCCGGTATTGCCCTATACCGAAAACCATTTGATGGAGACGGCGGGATGCGGTTCAGCCTGTTCGGGTGTGTCCATGCCGGAAGATCAGACACCTCGAGCTCCTTTCATGCAGATAGCGAAATTCGACTCGGAATACCGTAGCGGTCTTGGGTATCATCAACCTGCCTCTGCCTTGGCATCTGTGGGTGTGATGGGGGCTGCCACCGGTAGCACTAATTCGAAATATGTCGCTCGGCGCGAGACCCCTGTATTCATTGCGGAGAATTGTACTCAATGCATGGCATGTATCACGGCCTGCCCTGACACAGCACTCCCCAATATGGCTCAGAATATTAAGACCATTCTTCAGACAGCCGTATTGAATTATGTTAAAAATGCCAATGATAAATCACTCCTGTTGAAACAGCTGGAGGGCATTGAAACGCGGTCCAGGAAGAGGATGGTGGAATCGGTCAGCCTCAAGGATAAACTACCTTTCAAGGATATTATACGCGAGGAAGTCAGTTCGTTGAATGGTGGGATCACTCAGCAGAGCAAAGATGAGTTCTGCAGCATCATCGACACGCTTCCGTTGGCCTACAGTGGGGTTACTGCGATCTTCCGGAGTATCGAAAAGAAAAGCCCAGGTGAAGGCGGCCTTTTCTCTATTTTTGTTTCCGATCACTGCAAAGGATGTGGAGAATGTGTCGAAGAATGCGGAGATCATGATGCTCTTCGCATGGTTCGTGAGACGGAAGAATTGAACTCGGTTCTTACCACCGCCCAGATATTTTCAAGATTGCTTCCGGATACTCAACAGAAGTATCTAGGGCTGTATCAGGATGAGGATCCCTATGCCACCCGGGAAGCCGCTTTGAGGAACCATCTGATGGTGCGTCGAAATTACGAGGCTTTGGTCTCCGGAGATGGTGCCTGTGCCGGTTGTGGGGAAAAAAGCGTGCTCAGAGCTCTTGCATCTGTCACGGAATCCTATATGCGCCCACTGTATCATCGTAAAGCGGATCGTCTCAGGGATCTTGCTGATCGATTGGAAAAGGATGCCCTGGGGAAATTGAACCGACTCAAGGAACAATCCGAAGCTGCCTATAATCTAGTGAAAAGAACGGTGGCTCATACGATCATGGGGCTGGGGGGGGAGGATTTGGAAGACACGAATCAACGTCTGGAAGACCATGGAGCGATTTCAGATGAGGAAACCGTGAATGCAGTTTGCGCGGTTCTGCGGCAGGATGCTTTCAATCACCGTGAATTGCAGGCAGTAGACGGTCGGCTTGCCAACGGGATGGCGACCATGGCTATGGGCGCCAGTACCGGGTGTAACACTGTTTATGGCTCTACCACACCAAGCAATCCACATCCTTATCCCTGGATGAATTCCTTGTTTCAGGATGGAGCCACTATCAGTTGGTTGATAGGTGAATCCCTGATTCTGAATCATGCTCGTCGATCGGTCGTTCCCGAGCGCCTGGGTGCCATCATTCTTGATGAGTCTATCAGCAAATTCGGTGAAGCGGATTATTTCAAGTTAACTCATTTAACGGATGCTGAAATGACAGATCAGGAAATCAGGGAGCTTCCCAAGATTTGGGTTATCGGAGGCGACGGAGCTCTCGGAGACATCGGTTATCAGAATGTTTCCAAAGTGGTTCTCCAGAACCGGCCCAATATCAATATATTGATGTTGGATACTCAGGTCTACTCCAACACCGGTGGCCAGAATTCAGATTCCTCAACGATGTTGGGCGGATATGATATGAATCAATTCGGTCAGGCATCGCAGGGCAAGTTGATTGAAAAGAAAAATGTGGCGGAATCGTTTACCTCTGGGCACGGGTCACCGTATGTGTGTCAGGTTTCTATGGCGAATTCGGCCAAAATGTATCGCACGATGTTGGAAGGCATCGAATACCGTGGCACATCTTTCTATCAGTGTTTCACCACCTGCCAACCCGAGCACGGCGTTCCGGATTATATGGCGGCAAAACAGGCTCAACGAATCAGAGACTGTCGGGGAATGCCCGAGTTTGTCTTTAACCCTAGAATGGGGGAAACTTCCCAGGAAGCATTCAGTCTAAAGGGTAATCCTTCTCTGAACCGCGATTGGTGGCAAACCAAATACCAGAGTAACGGGGAAAAATACAGTTATTCCGTGGCCCACTGGGCATTGACTGAAGCGCGGTTCCGCAAGCATCTCAAGGGGATCAAGGAAGATCAGTTGGAAGGTAAGCTGCATCTGGACGAAATCCTGGTGAGAGTCACTCAGGATGATGTGATCAATCGAAAGGTGTTTGATCCCATGCACAGATCTTTTGTGCCTGATTTTCAGGTTTACATTAAGGTTCAAGTGGGTGACCAGTTTCGGTATCACGTTGTATCCCGACAGATGGTGTTGTTTGCTGTCGAGAGACGTAAAGCCTGGCGCATGCTGCAAAGCAAGGCCGGTGTCATCAACAAGGATTATCAAGCGCAGAAGGCTCTGCTCAAGAAAGTGGACGAGGGAATAATCTCGAACGAGGAATTTCTGACTCATTCCGGGGAATTGTTCCGTGGTGAATTGGAGACTTTGAAGTAGTCTTTCAATAGTTTTTAAACAATCCAGGGTGGCAATCCGATTCGTTGGTTTGCTGCCCTGTTTTTGTCTTCAGGTTAAATTCCTAATGGTGATGGTGCAAATATTGAGGTCCTTGCAGTAATTGCTTGAGACTCGGGAGAGGTTAAGGTAAGTTCTATTCACTATTATAGACTCTCCCCAATAAACTACTGGAGGATTAAGATTAATAATGAAGACTGAAATTTCTAATTTCTGCAAAGATTACGCAGCTGTCCTGGCGCCACTTGCGGGGTCATTGAATGAGACCATTCGGTGTATTCAAAAAGAATCTCACGAGGGGATCCTGAAAATCCCGCTCACTGGTCTGGCCGATGTGAAACATCGATTGAAGACCCTGTTTGATAAAATCGAAGGACAGCAGGCGTATCTGCTCATCTTTGGTCCCTTAAAGAGTGGTAAGTCAACCCTGATGAATGCCATCAGTGGATCCTATGTAAGTGAAGTGACCTCTTTGCCGGCCTACCCTTGTTTGGTTTACGTTAGTCACAGTGATAACTCACGCTACTCGGTGACCCGTTACAATGGCCGTAAAAACTCATTTACTGAAGGAAACATTGTTCAGGCATTGGTCAATGATTCTCACGCGAATCTAGCGGATCGGATTCGCCTGGTGGAAGAACAGGGCGCCAGCTTTGATCCGGGAATGCATTATCCTGAAGCCATTCGGAGAATCGATATCGAAATTCCGGCAAAAAATCTGCAGGAGTCCAGTACAGTCCTGGTGGACACTCCGGGGTTATACAGTCGAATGAAGTTCGGTTACGATTTAATGACACGCGAATTCCGGAATACTGCTGCCTGTGCGGTATTCGTTGTTAAAACCGATAACCTGTTTCTGGAACAAGTCTTTGCAGAATTCAATGAATTGCTGGGATTGTTCAGTCGCGTCTTCCTGGTAGTTAATATTGATACCAGTAAAGTGGATTTACAACCCGACGGTACTCTGAAGCCCAGCTTGGAAAGTCAGGATCCGGACCGTATCATCGAGGCCTTCGAAGCTTTGGCGATGAGTGCGCCTCAACGCAAAGCTGCCGATGCCGGTCGATTGAAGATTTATCCGATCGATCTTTTGAATTCAGCTTCGCGACACCTCAAGGGGCAAATAAATGGAAAGTCTGCTGGAAGAGCAAACGCTGATTTGCCCCACAGGGAATCCGAGAATTCAACTGATGGTTCAGAGAAGATCGACTGGGAAGACCATGCGGACAAGGCGAAACCGGAAAAGCATTCATTTGAGGCTTTTCTGGCAGATCTGACAGAATACTTGAACAGTAGTGACTACTTATTTGGATTCATCCGGGACAGTATCCGGCAGGGCTCTATTTTGTGCCGTGAAATCAAAGAACACCTTACTCCTGAGAACTTGACAGGGTTTTACCACCAGAAAGAAGAGTTGAATGAACAGGTGGATGAAATCATGGTGAAGATAGATTCTGTCAACAATCTTCTTGAGACGGACTGGGAGAAAGCGTTTGGAAGAACCACAGGTGAGAACGATCAGGAGGCGGACCTCCTGTCTTCGAAATTCCGTAATCAATTATCCAAGTCACTCAATCAGGCGATTGAACAATGGTTTGATTCCAGCCAAAGTCTGAAAGTATTGGAGGATGAGTCGTTTAACAAATTATTAAAAAAGGCGACCGATGAAATTGGCGTTGAGACCCAGTCGCGGATAGTCGCATTGGTTGACAATGCCATGGGAGGTGCCGAAGTGCCGCCGGACCAAATTATCAGTTTGGATCGCATAGAATTCTCCATGGCTGAGGTTCACCGTCTTGCCGCAAAAGTATTCGATGAAGATGTGAATGCAGATTCTCTCGAATTGCAGATTCGAGAGGAAACCATCGTCGTTAAAAAAGGATTTCTCGATTGGATTTTCTTCAGGGGACAGGCTTCCATTCGGCGGAAATTGTTTGGAGAACCGAAACTTCTGGATCGGGAGATTCCATTGGAGATCAAAAAGAAACGACTAGGGTCTCCAGCAAGATCCTCCTTTGAGCAAATGATTGAAGTTCATTTGAAGGATAAGTTTCCATCGGTCTCTAGAAAATGCTCTGATCGATTACTGGATGAATACGTGAGTCGCTATTGCCTGACGGTTAAGGAGATGCTTGGGAAAATTAAAGATGACCTTCAGAATAAGCGGAATCAATTGGAACAAAGACTGAAGTCCGATGAACGAATCGAATCGGTCATACAGAGTTTGATTCAGGAGTCAGATGCGATGATCCAGGGAGTATTACCTATCTCTGCCAAGTTCAATTGTGAACTAGAAGAAGACTTACCCCTCCAGCAGGAAGGAAGCACTATAGTTGAGGATTCGCAAACGGTATCGACTGACCTTGATTCGTCCGAAGACGATGTTGATTCTACTGACACAGAATCTGAATTGGATGCAGACGAAAAGGAAACGGAGCAAACTGATTCTGAAGTGACTGAAGATGAGGGGGAGGTGGGTGAATCTCCTGAAGCGTTTCAAAATTCAGAAGAAGAATCTGATACATTGG
>DUCD01000055.1:0-390 GCA_012959985.1 Verrucomicrobiales bacterium
GCGACTCATCCGGGTGCCGAAAACGAATACGTGCACCCGCATTCTCCAAACGCCCCCCCCTCCAAGGCCCCACTAACAGCGCCGTTTCGTCGATCCCGTATGCCCTGCGGAAAGCATTGACGGCGGTCACATCCGTCACTGGATCAAACCCGACCACCACCATTAGTCCACTCGGTCCCAGATCATGGGCCGCCGAGAAGTCGAAATCCACGTCCCCTCGCAGCGTGTAGTTGGCCAAATTCCGATTCACGCTTTCGGTGTTCAAAAGCTCCACGAATTCAAATCCGGTATCCTCATCCTGGCTCGGGTTATACATGATCTCACTGATGATGATGGACCCGATGTCCGGTCCACTGTTAGAGGCGTCAGGCGTATTGAATGTTTGCGGAA
>DUCD01000055.1:400-2231 GCA_012959985.1 Verrucomicrobiales bacterium
GTTCCGTTCGGCCATCGTCCCAAGCTCTGGCTGTTGGCTGAGGCGCCAAAACTAACATGATCAACAAATCGAACTAATTTCCCATCTGCATCGGCTTCCGACAACCAAAGTTCATCTCCATGGGATCCACTCAATGAGAACCACTTTCCCTCCACCCAAGTTCCCCTCGTTGGATGATCTTCAAGGAAGACGACTGGAAGAAAGAACCGGTCCGCATCCAATACAGTGATTTCAAAGGTTTCGTTATAATGACCCAACCCAGCATAACCGGAAACGGTCACCACATCCCCTTGAGATAACCCGTGATCAGGGCTCTTAACCATCACCGGAACGGCTGCCGGGGTCCCGCTGTACTGCTCGATTGGCTTGATTTCACCAGACTTGAAATCAGCCTCACTAAAAGTGACATACCCGCCGGGCGGAATCGCTTCGGTTCCAGTCGGGATTCGAAATTTCCGATAGTTGGCACTACTGTCGCTGAGGTACCATCCGCTGATATCCAGCATTTCTCCCGTCGTATTGTAGAGTTCGATCGTGTCCACCAGAGGGAAGTCGGTATGGGTGACCACTTCATTGACCACGACTCTCCGATCCGGCCCCTGCCCCGGCCTACCCGGAGTACCATTGTACTCCGAACTGGAACGCCAATTCCGGGCATCGGAATAGTCGCCCTCCGGATCGATCACCTCCAGAGTGCTCCCCTTTCCATCCGCACGACCGGGCCATTTTCCAGAGTCATTATAACTGAACTCGTGGATGATCGAGTTCTCTCCAGTGAGAAGAAGCAGATGCTCACCGTCGTTTTCAAGACGATCCCGCCATTGCCCCCCCAACGTAATTCCGTGACTACCGAATCGACTCCGAAACGCGTCGAGATTCTCCACGACAACAACCCGTTCACCACTTTCGATGGGGAAATTCCCGAACGTGAACTCAATTCCATCCTCAAACCTTACTCCTTTCAGATTCACGGCATGTCCACTGACATTCTGTAATTCAATGAATTCGAATTCATCGGCGCTAAAGTTGTCCTCAAACATTGAGGATCCAACTGGATGATAGTTGATCTCTGTAATTTTGAGGTCCGCCGGAAGCACGAAGGGCTCCAGAGAAAACTCTGCCTGATTCAACGCCGTCCATTGATTCGAGTTGAATCGCCCCCGGACTCGTAATAACCCGCTGCTTGGCAGTGAAAAGGGCCTGCCGGTATAGAGAACCGCCGATGGATTAATGTCGCCCCCTTCGAGGCGCGGATCACTTCCGTCCAGCGTGTAGTAGACGGTGGTTGTATTACGAGCGAAAGTTAAGGATGCCCCTTCAGGGATCTCCCCGCCCAGTTGCTCTATCCCAGCCACCCGGAACTGAGGAGCATCGACCGACGGAAACAGTCCCGCTTGACGGAGTCGAGAAAGAACATTTCCCGTTCGCACCGGAAAATAGCTCTGGATCAAACGATTCTGTTCCGCAATCCACTCCTCATCACGGGTGTAGGGAGTGCCGCGCCGGTGATCTCCCCACCGTGCCGACTCGGCAATGATGGCCAGATCTAATTCGTCAGCTCTTTTCATCCATCGATCGGCGCAAGCCAGCGGTGTCAACGCTCCCCCGGCGAAGAAGTGTTTCTGTATCCGATCGGCAAGACGAATCCGATACTCCTCGTGCCCCTCCAGGGTATCTCGAATGTGGAACGGATCGAGTGGCACATTCGTTGCCGATGGACTTTCCAAGACCCGCTCGGAATCCCAGGCATAAATCTGCCATGGCCGGTTTCCGACTCCCCCTCCGGCAGCCCTCCAGTTTCCACCGGTCTTTAAATCGTGATTGGCTCCGA
>DUCD01000055.1:2246-7101 GCA_012959985.1 Verrucomicrobiales bacterium
TGATAATCGATATACCCATCCACATCAAGTGCCCGTTCTATTGCCGTCCAATTTCCACGGTTCACCGTCGACTGAAACACGTTTCTGAAATGAGAGGAATTGCCATTGATGTACTGGCTGCCGTTCCGGGCATCAATCTCCTCTTCGTCACCGGCATGATACTGCGCATAATGGGAATGATCGTGTCGCTCGGTCAAATTATGCACCCCCCAGTAAAGTCCATTAATGTAGAGATGAATCAGATATCCCTCCCCCGCTGATTCATTCCCCATGTCCAACAATGTATCCCGCACCCATTGATCTCGGATCATCGATCCGACCTTTCGCTGATTGCCATTGGAGTGAATCCACGAGTTGTTGTACCCGGCTCGAAAAGACAATGTGTTGAAGGTCGACACTTTCGAATCACCAAACAACGGGTACCTGAACTTGGTGGGGCCATAGACCTCCCGAAAGCGCAGACTCAGCGAATGCTTCGGGCTCTTGTTCACGTTTCGACTGGCTCCGCCCTGAACTCGAATCCCACAATTCACTTGGACATCCTTCCCATCGGGAAAAATGAATTCCGCCGAACAGGCACGCTCCCATGCCAATCCCCTGGAAGTCGAATGAGTATAGATGCCATTCTGGCTTCCCGCCCAGTCATCCTTATCCATGGCAATTGAAACGGCAGGCAGTTCCCTCAGCCCCTCCAACAATCGTGCTTCATATCGAACCGACTTGCTCACTTTCGGGTCCATGTCATAGCCGCCTGAACTCAAATCCCCATACCCCGCCGGTTGAGTCTGTCGCAGAACATGGTTCACCCCTTTCGGATCCGCAACATCAGCGTCCATTAAAAGATAGGTCTGAGTGTCAATACCCGTTGCTTTAAACCCGATCTTGAAGGCGACAGCACGCAGAATTGTGGTCCGGGAAATCACGATCGGCCGAACGTAGGTCATCCCGTTACCGGTCTGTCGAGGTTCACTACCGTCCATTGTATAGCGAATAGTCGCTCCCGGAGTTTTCGTCGATATGACGACTTCAAAAGGCGCATCGTACACCCCACGGTCCACGCTGAACTTGGTATCCGCTACCGAACGAAATCCAGAACCATTATGTCTTCCCGGTGTCGGCAGATCGAAATACACCAACTCTAGATCCGCCCGCGCGAGCCCATAGGAAATATCCGGGTCCTGGCGGGGATACACGGTCCCACTTGGCCCGAATTCACTCGTGACCCTCAGACGGGGATCGACCAAGGCAAGATACTCCCCATTCGCACTCAACTCGAAACCCGTGTGCAGATTTCCGTTCGCGTCCGATCGATTGTTTCCGGAAGCAAACACGACGAGATACCCATTTGCCGGCACCACGACACTGGGAAAAGTCCACTTGTTCAGAGTTCCTGACCGATCCGTCAAATGCCAACCGGCCAGATTAACCGCGGTGCCCCCACTGTTATGGATCTCAATCCAATCGTCGGTCGTCCCTGACACCGCCCCCGGAACCGGAGTACGATTGTTTGATGCCATGAACTCACTGATGCGAACGGGAGCATTCAGAAGCGTTGTGAAATGAAAGGATGAATCCGCCCATACTTCCGCCGCGGCATTCGACGCTGCTACGGTGAAAAAATATTGCGTTTCGGGATCTAAGCCCGTGATCAATGAAGAAAAGGAAGACGCTTTCGGCCCTAGATCCACCGCATTGTCCCAGCCGGCAGGATCACGACTTCCGTCGGACAAGCCATAATAAACCCGAATGGTAGGGGCTTCTCCACCGGTCGAGGTCACTGTCCCGCCCAATGATACCGAAACTGAGGATACATTTTCCACGGCCGACAATTCAACCATCGGTGAAAACACGGGAAGAGTCGTGAATGATTCAGTCGAAGGGGCCCAAGCTTCACCGGCAGAATTCACGGCATGGGCGCGGTAGTAGTAGGTGGTATTTTGTGTCAAACCGGACAGCGCATCTTCATAGACCCCTGTGTGGGCACCAATGGCAACACCGAATTCCCAATCCTTTGTGGATGTCCCTCCGTCATGTCCACCGTAGTAGACCGTCACAATCGGCGGTTCCCCTCCGTCATCCTTCACTTCCATTCCTATGTCGGCTCCATGACTCACCCTATTCGTTGCTGGATGGTTGGCAATAATCGGAAGGGTGACGACCGAGGGCATAACAACCTCCATGGCTCCGGCCGCCCAATGGCACGCATTTTCGAACAGAGTTAGTCCTTCCGGTGTCAAATCATCAAAATTTGAATCTGTCAGTGAAAAAGAAACTCTCCGCCCGGCCGCAACTGCCGGTCTCCCCTCGGTGCCAATCCCCAGAAGAGCGGCGCCCACCTCGGCATACTGAATAAACTTGCGGGAAGTATTGCCGGAATCATGCCCGATGGACTCAACCCCAAATCCATCACCGGCATTGGAAAAAAGAATATCCCCCCCGCCCTTCACATAAACGATGTTTCCGTTGGGAAGATGGCCTTGAATCGGATGCCCCGCACCGGTCAATGTCACCGATCGTTGGCTGACAACGTTCTGCTTGACGATGGTGTTAGAGAGGAAGAAATCACCCTCAGAACTGTCGTCCATCAAAGCTTCCTCCCAGTTGACAATCCCTAGGGTCGAATCCTCAAACTTGTTCCGCACAGTACCCGAACCCAAGGTCGAAGAGATTATCAATAAATCATAAGCTTCCTCTGAACCCTTACTGACAGCAGAACCGCTCAAATAATCAACATTGCCGGTGCCGAAAAGGTTCTGCAGATAGCCCATGACCACTTCATCGGCTCCCGACACGGGAGCACTTCCTCCCCCGACAAAAAGCACCTCGACCGCCAAGGACGGAATGGCAATCATGAGAATAAATAGACTTGAAATAAATCGTATTAGGAAATGAACATTCAATCTGGATTTCAGGTTCTGTTTTCCTCGTACACCGGCATGAGACTGATTACTTAAAAAATGGAAATAACGCATTACGGATAATAAATATTGTGATCGAGGGCCACCTCAACGGATCTGCTTCCGGTTTTTATCCACGGGGTCTTTCCAAGACTGTGGGAAAATTCACTGAATTCAGATTTATGTCGGTTACGAGCCTATTTTGGAACCCTTATGAGTCAATTCCTCGAAAGCACATATCATGCCACCACCCCACCCAATTCGACCAGGTAATTACCGGTTAGTGTCCGGAAATTCAATCACCACCATTTTACGCTGCTTTTTGAAAAGAATTGAAACTGCCCCTCCACCCCAGGAATTAATCACCGAGTACCGATGCCAGCCGAGCAACGAATGAGGTGTAACCATACTTGCTACTTCCTTCATTGTGCCGAACTTAAACTTCTTCGCCTTTACAGAAAGACGCCGCCTATGCTCATCGGAAAACCTCATCCGTTTTTCACCCTGCAATTCTTTCAGAAACGATTTTCTTCCTGAAGATATTCAATCACCCACTGCTGACTTTGATTCATCCCACCGACCAAGCAGACAAGCACAAACTTCAACACCTCCATTTCCCGGAAAACCTATTGGAATCCACCCCGAAATCCGACCTCAAACCGTCTGACAGCCCGAATCAATACCGACTTACAATTTAATCCAAGTTAAAAACAAGCGCTGCTTGAAATGGAACAAGCAATAAGACGGCCAGTACGCGGAACAAATCGATGTCATAGCAGCCCGTTGAAAAAGTCGACAATTGTTGAATTCCAATTAAATATCAACGTCTAAACTTGCAACCATGGCTCTTGGAAAACGTTCCCCCAAACAAACCGATCTGTGGATTCCCACTGATAAACTTGCGCAAGTTTCACGACATCCGTTTTATGCCAAACTTAATGAGGTTCTCGATAAAGCCAAGTTCGATGATTTCGCCGAAGAATTGTGCCGTCCTTATTATGCAGAGAAACTCGGCAGGCCGGGAATAGCGCCCGGCCTTTACTTCAGAATGCTCCTGATCGGTTACTTTGAAGGAATCGAATCGCAGCGCGGAATCGCCTGGAGAGTTCAAGACAGTCTTTCCCTGCGAGAGTTCCTGGGGTTAAGTCTGACTGAACGAACGCCCGACCACTCGGCTCTGACTAAAATTCGGCAGCGATTGGATGAACCTGTCTACAACGAGGTATTCCTGTTCGTCTTGAAGATGCTCGAGGGTAACAAACTGCTCAAAGGAAAAACTCTGGGAATCGATGCGACGACTCTGGAGGCCAATGCAGCAATGAAATCGATCGTGCGCAAAGACGGTGGAGAAAATTGGAATGAGTATCTTAAGCAACTGGCCGAAGCCGAAGGGATAAAGGAAGCGGATGTGGCGACACTGCGGAAAATGGACCGCAAACGAAAGGGAAAGAAGGTATCCAATAAGGATTGGAAACATCCGAAGGATCCGGACGCCCGCATCGCGAAGATGAAGGACGGCCGCACCAGAATGGCTTACAAGTCGGAACATTCGGTAGATATGGATACCCAGGCGATAGTGGCAATCAGCATTGACCATGCCGACCAGGGAGACACGACCACCGGGCCTGAGAGCCTGATTGAAGCGCAGGGCAATCTGATGGAGGTTCATCAAAAGCAACGTCACCCGGGAAGTGGTCGCCGACAAGGGTTATCACAGCAACCAGTTTCTGAGTGATTGCAATGAGATAGGTGTTCGAACGTATATACCTGAAAAGAAAATACCCAAACGCCGTTGGACCGACAAATCAGCTGAGCAGGAAAAGGCCTATCGAAACAATCGACGTCGGGTCCGATCGGACAAAGGCAAACGGCTCAATCGGAAGCGAGGGGAAATTGTGGAACGGACATTTGCTCATGTATGCAACACAGGTGGAGGTCGACGAACCTGGTTGCGGGGG
>DUCD01000056.1:0-13092 GCA_012959985.1 Verrucomicrobiales bacterium
CTTGGAGCATTGACAGTGGGAGCATTGACCTCCAACACGACCCTGGAACAGGAAGCACTCAAGAAGAACCGAACCTCCGAAGAAATTAAGGAAATCATTAGTCAACCACTGGGTCAGAAAGTAGCTCAAGAATTCGGACGAACTGCCGGAAAAATTGCAATACTGATTGCCTTGGCGGCCATCATCGGCAAATGCCTTCTTGACAGCGGAGCGGCAGAAAGGATTGTGAGGACACTCCTGAAACTGGCGGGAGAACAGAAAGCACCTCTTGCCTTTCTGGGAAGCGGTTTCACGCTTGGGATACCGGTTTTTTTCGACACTTTATTCTACCTTCTCATCCCCCTTGGTAAAGCGATGAGTCTGCGGACCGGGAAGAACTATCTGTTGTACATCCTTTGCATCATTGCGGGTGGCAGCATGGCGCACTCGCTGGTTCCGCCCACACCGGGCCCGCTGCTGGTTGCCACCGCACTGGACGTCGACATTGGAACCATGATCATCGGAGGCCTGTTGCTCGGTGTCTGCACCTGCACGGTCGGGTATTTTTATGCCTCCTGGGCCAACCGAACCTTTGATATTCCCTTGCGTCCATCCGAAGATTGCACTCTGGAATCGCTGCAGAAAATCCTGCAGAAAAAAGATAAAGATCTCCCCCCCTTCTGGTTGGCAATATTACCCATTCTCCTCCCTGTAGTTCTAATTGCAGGCAGGACCATCGTACAGTCGATCACAAAAGGGGGTAATCGATTCATTTCTCCGAATTGGTTGGCTGTAATGGAAAATATCGGTGACAAAAACATGGCGTTATTGATATCGGCGGTTGTCGCCATGCTTACCCTTTACCGCTATAAGAATCGGGATCTCAAATACTTGATCAATTCCGTGCAGGACGCCCTGTCCAGTGGAGGCATAATCATACTGATCACCTGTGCCGGGGGGGCCTTCGGTGGAATGCTCAATCAATCCGGAATTGGAACACGAATCAGTGGGTTTTCCGATCAGCTTCAAATCGGCATGCTGCCTCTGGCATTCTTTGTGACAGCTTTAGTGAGAACCAGCCAGGGTTCGGCAACCGTAGCCATGATTACTTCGGTAGGAATCCTGGGGCCGCTAGCCCAGAGTATGGAACTCGGATTTCATCCCGTCTACCTGGCCTTGGCTATCGGTTGCGGATCCAAGCCCATTCCATGGATGGCCGACAGTGGATTCTGGATCGTATGCAAAATGAGCGGCATGACAGAAAAAGAAACACTGAAAACCTTCAGCCCTCTGCTCACATTAATGGGACTGGTCGGTTTACCGATTTTGATGATCGCATCCAAACTGTTCCCATTGACAGGCTGAATCAGTAGAATCCTCTTTCGGAAAAGGGGTTATTGAACCGCTTATATTGAGCTCACAACCACCTTTTATTCGCACCATGCCGCCAGCTCTGATTAACGGATTGAACTGGTTTATCCTAGGAATAATCCTGGTTGGAATCCCAAGTATGGCGACAATTGACTTGGGTAGACTCCGTATTGCCGATTCGGCATTGATTCAGTCACTGTGCCTGGCTGGCTGCCTTCTTGCCGGATGCGTGAACATGGCGACAGGCCGCCTCTGGCTCCATACTGCGCGCCAGAGAAAACCTGCTGTCCGTTGGATGGTAATCCATTGGTTGTTTGCAGCTCTGTTCGGAGCTATGATGATGAATTGGATAAGTTTTCGTTGGCTTCGCGAAGGTCTATTGAATCTCAAAAAGACCTCAGGCTGGTGACGGAAGAATCCTCATTTCGCACATCCAATCAATCACGAAATCCCGCCTGTTTTACCGCTTTGATGATTTCAGGGTGTTTGCGAATCTGAATGGTCAATTCTTCGATAACTTTTAGCGTTGACGGACTTGTGTGGTGCTCCATTCCTTCCACATCCTGGTAGATGGTATCTTTATTCAGATCGAACAACTCCAGGAATTCACTGAGGATGCGATGCCGATAGACAATATTCTCAGCTAGACGGGCGCCCTGCTCTGTCAACACCATGCCCCGATATTTTTCGTATTTAACCAACCCTTCTGTATCCAGCCTTTGAATCATGTTGGTAACGCTGGCTTGGGATATTTTCAGACGCGACGCGATATCGACCACCCGGGCATACCCTTTCTGATTGATCAGGTGCAGAATCTGCTCCAGATAATCTTCCATTGCCGATGAAACCTGATTCGCGCCTTCCACTGATTCCTTGATTACCATATTAAAAATTCTGTTCCGGGATTATTCCTGGGAATTATCGAGTGTCAAGTTATGAACTTCCGGCAGGCGCACTTTCTGAATCAATTGTTGGAGAAGTCCCCGTCTGGGGCTGAATAGCCAAGCCAGGATAAAGAATACTGCCGAAGCAATCACCATGGCTCCCGCCATGGAACAATCCAGCCAGATGGATAAATGAATACCAGCCAAGGTTGCGGGCAGGCAAAGGCCCGCTGTCAGCCAGAGAATGGCAGGCAGTCTTGAACAGAGCATTGACGCTGTGGCACCTGGCAGAATGAGCATGGCAATAACTAGAATTGCCCCGACTGATTGGAAAGCACTGACAATAACCAGAGACAAGAGCCCCATCAGGAGGTAATGTGTTGTTCGCGTCGAAATCCCCAAAGAAACCGAAAGTCCCGGATCGAAGGAAGTCACCAGCAATTCTTTATAGAAGAGAACAATACCGAGGATCACCAGCAGAGTAACCCCCCCCATTCTCAGGACAGATCCGGGAAACCATTCACGCCCACCGATATCGATCAATGGCTCGAATGGAATAAAGGCGATTTCACCGTACAGAACGCATTCGGTATCGAGATGCACTTCACCGGCGTAAACATTGATGAGAATGACACCTAGAGCAAACAGCGATGTAAAGACGATACCAATGGCGGCATCAGGCTTCACGCGAGAATTCTGGTGGATCAATTCAATCAGCACGGTGGTCAGTATTCCTGCCACCAGCGCTCCGATGAACATGGCGGTCGTCGCAAGACTTTTCGATAAAAACAAGGCAACGGCAAGTCCCGGCAGCACACTGTGACTGATGGCATCACCGATCAGAGCCATTCGCCTCAGCATAATGAAGTTTCCGATCAGGCCACAGGATAGACTGATCAGGAAACCCATCGTGGCAATCAGGAAATACCCCTGAAAATCCTCTTGCCAGGGAACGATGAAGACGGCTTGAAAATCAAAGGATGGAATCAGTTCACTCATGATTTAGACATATATCCGGTCGCCGGTCGGCTCTGCCGGGCTGTCGGTAATCCCTTTTCGATATCCGCGAAAGTGGGAATCGGTTTTCCATGAGGATCCCGGCGCTCATAATTTAATTGTTTCTCCAATTGCCTTACCGTTTCTTCTTCGAGGACATGCTCAATTTTCTCAGCATCATCATGCACATGATCGGCCGCATAGTGTACCGCGTTCGTGAGATACAATTCCCACAACCGATGGTTTCGGACAATGGAACAGGCGGTTTGCCAACCATCAGGGGTAAAGTAAATCCGGTTTTCAGATTTGGACACCGTGACAAAGTCGGCCTTCTCGAGATCCAGAATCTGTGGACGGACTTCCAGAAGATCCTCATTCCGTCGAATCGATAACTCCGAGAAGGTAACACCTTCCTCTTCGAATTCGCCCGCTTCCAGAATGTGGTAAATAGCCTTCAGAATGTTCTCCCGGCAGATTCGTTGGGTTTGGGATCTTTGCCGCCACCAACGGGGAATCAATCCGCGTCGGGGGCTGAAGAAAAAGGCGGCCAGAAATACGGCTGTTGCGCTGAGAACCATGAAGGGCCCCGTCGGAAGATTATTGCTCAGAAAAGAAAGGAAGGCACCCCCTACTCCGGCAACGACACCGAAAAGAACGGAAAGAATCAGCATTCGGTGCATTCGATCCGTCAGAAGATAAGCGGCGGCAGCAGGAGTAATGAGCATCGCAGAAACCAGGACAACACCGACGGCCTGCAGGGAAACGACCACCGAAAAAGCTAACAGAAGCATCAGGAGATAATGAATCAGGTTTACGGGAAAACCAATGGATCGGGCGAAACCGGCATCAAAGCTGGTAACCAGAAACTCCTTGTAAAACAAAAACACCAAGAGCAGGACGACGGTCGTCACAACGGAAAGCAGAATCAGATCCTCCTGATTCATTGCCGCTGCCTGTCCGAACAAGTATTTGTCGATTCCGGATTTGTTACCCGTCGGTAAACGCTGAATCATGGTCATCATGCAGATACCCACGGCAAAAAAGGTCGCCAGAACCATTCCCAGGGCACTGTCTTCCTTCAGGTGGGTAGTTTGTTTAATCAAATTAACCGCACAGGCTCCGATCAACCCTGCCAGTGATGCCCCTATAAAAATCGCCAGAGGATCCTTCTCCATGTTCCAAAGAAACCCCATGGCAACTCCTGGAAGAACGGCATGGGACAATGTATCTCCGACCAGCGCCAAACGCCGCACCACGATGAAAGGCCCCAGCAGCCCGCAGCAGATTCCCAACAAGGTGGTTCCGATCACCGTAGCTCGGACGGAAGGATCCTTTAATGATAGAAACCGGAACATCTGCTCAATGACGCGAGTCTCTGTCACGTCACCGATCTTCGCCGCTTCGAGAACTTGAGGAAAAAAACCCGACACCAATGCGAGAACAAATACAATACGAAACGTTGCGGCCATCAGATTGCGAAGGATTGAATAATTAGGCCGAAACTGGATTTAAGCTCTCGGTTCATGAATCGGCTTCGGCGTGCCGGCGAACCTCGTCGGCAACTTCAGATAAAATGGTTAACCGCCCCCCATAGGTTTTCTGGAGCAGATCATAATTGAACACTTCCTCAGTAGGACCGAATGCAACCAACCTCATATTGAGCAGAAGAAGCATGTCAAAGTAGTTTTTGGCAGTGGGAAGATCATGGTGCACAACCAGGAGCGTCTTTCCTTGATCCTTCAATTCATGCAGCAATTCGATGATCGCGGATTCCGTCGCTGCATCCACTCCGGAAAATGGCTCATCCATCAGGTAAAGATCGCTTTCCTGTGCCAAAGCTCTGGCCAGAAAGACTCGCTGTTGCTGTCCCCCGGATAGGTTGGCAATCTGCCGATCGGCAAAGGGCAGCATTTTCACTTTATCAAGACACTGCATCGCCACTTCCCGGTCGTCACGTTTTGGTCGTCTCAAAAGCCCTAAGCGGCCGTAGCGGCCCATCAGTACAACATCCAATACATTGACCGGGAAATCCCAATCCACTGATTCCCTTTGGGGAACGTATCCAATACGGCAGGCATTTTTCCTGAAAGATTTCCCGAAGATCTTGACCCAACCACTGCTGCTGGGAACCATCCCCATCACTGTCTTGATCAGAGTGGATTTTCCGGAGCCGTTGGGTCCGATGATTCCAATGAGATTACCGGAAGGAATCTTGAGATCAATTCCCCACAAAACCGGCTTTTTATGATAGGCTACCGTAAGATCGTGAATCTCGAGCGGACATTCTTCCCCCGAATCATTCTTTGAAGAATCCATCATAGCTTTAGCGCGTCACGTTCCTTTGAGAGCATCGACAATCGTGTTTACATTGTGCTTTATCATGCCGACGTAAGTCCCGACATCATAGGATTCCCCCCCAATTCGGTGAAAGTCTCCAGGCGTCCCGCAGGCATCCGAGAAAAGCTCCCCGCCAATCCGTGCTCCTGAATCCTTGCTGATCCTCTTTATCGTTGCCTGGGACACACTGCTTTCGGCGAATATGGCCTTGATACCCCGTTCACGAACTAGATCGACCACCTTGGTTATATCGGCCAATCCGGCTTCGGAAACCGTTGAAATCCCTTGAACTCCAATGACTTCGAGCCCGTAAGCCCTACCAAAGTAATTGAATGCATCGTGACTGGTAACCAATAATCGATTAGACTCGGGAATAACTTGGATCCGCTTCAAAGCCCATTGGTGCAGTTCCGCAAACTCCTTTTCAACCCGTTTCCCACTCTTTCGATAATCATTCTCGTGAGATGGATCAACTTTGATGAGACCTTTCACTACCTCTTGAACTGTGTTCTGCCAAAGTTGAACATCACCCCAGACATGCGGATCAGCGTGTCCCTGAAAACCGGCCGGTTTCAATAATAGGGCTTTGGGTATCGAATCAGTAACCGCAAAGACCTTCTTACGTCCGCGCTTCATCTTGGAAAACAACTCCCCCATTCGGCCTTCCAGAAACAAACCCGAATAAAAAATGAGTTCTGCTTTCCTCAAAGCACGAACATCAGAAGCAGATGGCTTATAAAGATGGGGATCGACACCGGGCCCCATTAATCCTCTCACCTCTACGTGCTTTCCTCCCACCTCCTTTACCAAGTCTGATACCATTGTGGTAGTCGCTGTAATCTGTACCCCTTCCGCCATCATGGATACCGGCACCAACAGTAGAAGTCCCGCCGCCAGCGTCTTCCACCCCAATTCATATAAAGTTTTCGATATCATAAATTTACTGATCAAAATAAGTTAACCAAGACTAATTTATGTATATAGATCAAACATTATTCGCAATGTCAAACTATATGTTTTGGAAAAAGGGTTAAGGGTTTCGATGAAAATTGCGAAGAATAATGATTATTTTGTCAGGATCACGGAGAAAATGATCGTTTTACTCTCGGATCTGCTATCGCTTGATTTGGAATACTATAGGGTGTATTACTAACCGGAAATACCGGAAATACCGGCAATTCGCTTTAGTTTTCCACGCATTCTGATGGGACAAGAAAAACAGAAGCGGTTTTCGGTGAATGAAAAGAAGCTGTAATCCGTCCGGAAATAACAGGATTAAATTGAATGAAACAAAAGCAAACTGTGAAAACCAAACAATCTTACAGAAACACCATCAAATTACTCATCGCTATCCTGTTAGTTCTCACAGGACTGAAGAATTCGGAGATTCTTCAAGCACAAGACTCCAATCAGAAAAGCAAAGTTGCACCGCCGATAAAGGTCATGAGTTTCAATATCCGTTACGGGAAGGCCAAGGATGGCGAGAATCATTGGAAAAACAGATTCTATCTCGTCGCAGAAACGATCAAGATGTTCGATCCGGATTTACTGGGCACTCAGGAGGTTTTAAAGTTTCAGGCAGAATTCCTGCAGGAGCTTCTTCCGGAATACTCTTTTCACGGAGTCGGAAGACAGGACGGAACCGACAAGGGTGAATACGTCCCGGTCATGTATAAGAAAGACCGGTTTCAGCTTAATGATTCCGGACATTTCTGGCTAAGCGAAACCCCGGACATCCCGGGTAGTAAAAGCTGGGACTCCTCCCTTCCACGGATGGCCTCGTGGGTTATTCTGAACGATCTGAAAAATGGCGGCGCAACGTTCGCATTCGGCAATACTCACTTTGATCACCGAGGACGAACCGCCCGTCTGGAATCGGCCCGTTTAATTCGGGAACGAATCGAGCAAGCCATGGATGAAGATTTTCCAGTTATCCTTACAGGCGATTTCAACACCACAGAAGATCTTCTGCCCTATGAAGTGCTGATGACGGGAAGCGAAGGAAACCGCGTCCCGCTCCTTGATTCCTTCCGACAGACACATCCCGAGCGAAGCCCAAATGAATCCTCCACCAGTCGCTGGATCGGTAACCGCAAAGGAAACCGTATAGACTGGATTCTCCACACAGAGGAATTTACAACCCTCCAGTCCGTCATTAATTACACCAATGAAAAAGGACGTTATCCTTCAGATCATTACCCGGTCCAAGCTATCCTGAGGTTGAAAAAATAACCAAAAGAAATCGGGCATTGCAGTCCGTAGTTTTGAGTAAAAATGGGTTGGGCGCGCTTTCCCAGCGCGCCGCTTATCTTAATTCTGGATCTACGTGATGCACCCTCCCCTTTCTTCAATATTTCACCGTTCTGGGGGCGCGCTCGGAAAGCGGACCCTACCATCGGATGCTTCATCTTACAGAGTTCTGAGATCACATATTCTCCACCAACAGAGTCCGAAATGGTTTTCTCCTGAGTTGTTTCGCGGCTCCGGAGGCGATCAGAATGACCGCAATCGCTCGGAGGAGCATCAATGTAGCCACCAGTACACACCCCCACTCAATCCTCGGCAAAAACCTACCTCGAGCAGCAAGGGACATCATAAACACAGCCATGACAAATAGTGAACCCGCACCGAGCCAAGGCAGAAAAAAGATACGGAAATAGGTTTTTAAAAACCCGGAAATTGGGGTTTTGGATTTCAGGCCGGTCCAGATACCGAAACCCGGCATCACCATCCAGTCCAGGATTCCGTTAAGTCCTATTCCTCCCAGAAGAATAGCAAACATGACGCTCTCAATATTGCTCAATGAACGCTGGCTAAAGATATCCACAAATAGGCTCATTCCTATCAAAACATAATACCCGGACAACAGTCCTGAGGTTTTCAATAGATGGTTCCTGCCCGTATTGAGTTGCGCACTCAGTAATTGCTCACTCCTAATCGAAGTACTTAGCAGCAACTCCAAGCCTCCACTTCGTCGATCCTCCGAAATTCGGTCAAATAAATGAAAACATGCAAAAAATTTTAAGATGATATCTGCACAGATTGCAGCCATCAGTGCAGTTACGAACGCCTCATCGTCTCCATCGAAGAATATATAGAGAAGTAAGGAAATCCCGATGACAGTTGAAACAATCCAAATAAAAGCGGGCATAACCCAGGTGTTGGTTTTCAATCGAAGAATCAGCCAGTGACAGGGATTTTGATCAAGTAAGAGGCGACTTTGACTTCTATCTCGAAACGGCGTCCGCGAATAGATCCAGAACCCCTTGACGGTTGGGAGAATCCTAAGCACTTTTTGCAATACTCTAAGAATTGCCTGGGAAAACCACCTAGCTGAAAGTAAAAGTAGCCTCACAAATTCTCGAATCACTCCTTTGCCACCCCTGGATTCTTGACCTAGCTCAGACGTATTTTTCGATCTATCGACGACCGCTGTTTCAATCACTTTCCGATCGCGATGCCAATCCCGTTTTAAAAGAATGCAGGAAGAAACGAGGAACCCAACGGCCATTGAAAACTGAATGGCAACGGCTCCCCAGTAAGGAGTCATGCCCCACCGTCCGCGGAACAGGTCCAATCCGAAAGGCAGGATGAATATTGGACTGAACATAGCGACGCCTGTGGGTTCGGAATTTATATCGAGGATTTCCTCCTGGATGAACAATGCCAGAAGCGGCAGGAGAATGATCAGCAGCATTGCGACCACAGCGCTGATGTAGACTGTTTTCAGTTCCCGCCCAAGGACAGAGACCCACAAACCGACTGCTGACGATAAAAACAACACAACCACCAACGCGAGTATAGATCGCCAAATCTCCCACCAAACCACCCCGCCATTCAAAATAGGCAGACAGAAAATGGGGAACATGGCTGCCATGCTTGAAAACACCAGAATGCTGTTTGAAAAAAGCTTACCGAGAATCACATCTCTGAAGTCAAGATCAGTCAGAAACAATAAACCCAGAGTATCATCCCGTTGCTCCGAACTCAGGCAATCGGCTGTTACGAGGCATCCGGCAAAGGCACAAAAAAACATCGCCACCCCTGAACTCATATACAGCATCGCTAGACTTAAGTCCCGTCCCGCCCAATGTGGATTGGTGAGCGGAATCATCCCTGCGGACAAGCAGACTCCCGCGTACATTACTCGAAGACGGAAAGTGAGACGCTTCCGTGAATACACCCGTAAATCTCTGAGAACTTGAGGCAGGAAACCCATTGATAAAATTCGTTGAAGAATTCTGCCTCCCCTGGATTTCCGGTTCCTGCGCATGAGATTAATAAAGCAGTTCTTGCCGGTTTTTCCAGTACCGACTTGGAAAGAATTTCCATTTCACCGAAATTCAGAGTTGCAACTTAAGCTCCATGATTTACCATTCAAGGCGACAATCGAATTTCCAATAAGAACTATGAATAGAAGATCATTCCTCAAAACATCGGCGGGAATCACCTGTGCGACCGGTACGATTCCATTTGTAAATCAAGTCTCCGCCCAGCACAGCGAAACCGGTTCAGGCAAACAGCAATTTCTTGAACTAAGGCATTTCAGTATTCTTTCTGAGGACAAGAAGAAACAGGTGGACGGTTTTCTGAAGCAGGCCGTCATCCCGGCATTGAATCGTCGAGGAATACAACCGGTGGGCGTCTTTCACCAAATGCCGGAGAAGGATGACCATTCCATCTATATGCTGGTTCCCTATCAAACGCTGGATCAATTCTCGTCGATCACATCGGATCTTGCCGCGGACGAAACTTTTCTTGAAGCAGGCTCTGATTATCTGAATTCCGAGAAAAAGGATCCGCCCTACACTCGCGTCAACACCACCTTGATGAAGGCGTTTACCGGTTATCCCAAAGTAAAGACTCCACGAAAAGGCGAACGGTTTTTTGAATTGCGAACCTACGAAAGCCACAATGAAAAGAAGGCGATCCTGAAGGTGGAAATGTTCAATACCGCTGAACTTGCGATCTTCGAGGCCGTCGGTTTAGATGGTGTTTTCTACGGGGAAACCCTGGCCGGTCCCGACATGCCCAATCTGAATTACATGCTGGCCTACAAGAATAAGGACGAACGGAAAAAATCCTGGCAGGCATTCAGCAAAAATCCGGATTGGCAAACTCTCAAGAAAGACTCTCGCTTCAAGGATACCGTTTCCAATATCAGGGCTGTTTTCCTTCAGCCCGCACCTTATTCACAGATCTAAGGCAGATTCGAATCCAGTTGTTTAATCACATGAAACTGTCTCAATCGAATCAAACGGCTCTCCATGTGAATTCTACTGAAGTGGATTTGGAATTACTCCGAATCCTCCTTCTGCTTTATTGAGTGGAGGACCTACCCGGAAAAATCCCAATCTTCATTCTAGCCGGTCAGGACCCCCTTCAGTCCAGGGATCCGGAATACCTGCCTTCTTCAGAGATCATCTCCGGCAACAAAGGACTTATCCCTTTGCCAACCGGGGTGTGTCTCGCCCAGGAACTGATTCTACGGCTGAGGAAAAGTGGCTGCTTCTATGATCCGATTCTGATCGGCCCGGCAGAGGATTACAGGAAAAAAATAGATTGCAAGCTTGTCGATTGCCACGGTTCGCTCAAGCACACTCTCAACACATTGGTCGAGATCATTCGGAAGCGTCTGGATCCTGAAAAACCCCTTGCTATCATTACCTATGATATTCTTCCGACCGTCGATGAAATCACGGCCCTAATCCGGGACAGCTATCTGCCTGAGGCGGAATGCATCTTCTGGGGACAACTCATCAACTCAAGCCCTGAGCAGATGGGGGCAGGCCATTGGAAACCCTTCTATCGCCTTCGAATCTCAAAGAACGGTCCTTCACATCATTTCTACCCGGGGCACCTGCTGATCATACGTCCCTGTGGATTGAGAATCAGAGAACTGATCTACCTGATGGATCTGGTCTATCGGTTTCGAAACGGCAACCTGGGAATCAGGGGAGTTCAAATGTCTCTTAGGGGGCTCGGATATTTTCTGTACCGTGATCTCGCAAATCTTTTCTCAGGAAAGCCTTCTCTACTGCTTTATTCTTTTCTCATTAATAGTCTCATCGCCTATTTCAAGCTGATCATCGGAAGCATCACAGTTCACGAATTCGAATCATCCATGAAAACGGGCTTTGTCCGCCACGCTTTTCAATCCCATCACTGTAACCGACCTCTGGTCATGTCTCAGATCAAAACCAAATCCTTCGCCAAGGACATCGATACCCGGTCAGAACTTTTGGAAGCAACCGACTGACATCCCTTCGAGTTTTTCAGGAATGGAAATTCGCATTTCACGAAATCAGCAACTATCTCGGCGAAAAGAATTCACGAACAATGCAACGCCAATGCCAGGACCATTTATGGTTATGAGCGGCACACAATAGGTGGAGAAATATTCGCCCCGGCGCACATTGAGAAATTCTTGTTTTTGTTTCTCGACTCATCGTCCCGATTTCAATGCTTTTCTATTCCATTCTCAATTATATGATCGTCTGGTTTCCCTAACCGCTTTAGGGTCCGCTTATAGAGTAGCAGGATTCATGCCTCTCCAACACTGACTCTTCGATTGGGATAGCGACTCCCTTTGCTTGTCATCACACATTAAAGTCAGTCCAGAGAGAAATCATTGATCGATAGGGTTTCCCGAATTATAGTTGTTCTTTAAACCTGAACTCAGAATAGCCATATGGATGAATACATTGAGCGTGTAGTGGATTTGACGGACCCCGGGGAGAATCGGATTTATAATATGAGTTCGGAAGACGCCAGAAAGCGGATTCTCAGCGGCAACCCGAAAGAGGTGCGCGACATCGACGGCTCATTTGCCTTTCTAACTAAAGTTGGGAAAACGGTTAGAATGGCTCGGTCCATGGACCGTCCGATCCGATATTTTCTAGCAAAACGGCAAGAGGGTCCGGCGTTGATTGTTGCGGAACGCATGGATAAAATCGCTTCCTGGCTTCATCAGGAAGGATTCGGCGACCAGTTTCATCCCAGTTATACCCGGATGGTACCCGCCCATTACCTCATCGAAATACAGTTGATCGGATGTCCTGACCCCGATCCGGTCTACACCCGTTTTTTCAATCCCACCCGAAATTCACAACCGGAGAGTCTGGAGGAAATCGGCACGAATTATATTGAAGCCCTTTGTTGCGAGATCTCCAAATGGTTGCGATTCATCCCCAAAAACGACCCGGTTGGAGTGTGTTTTTCAGGGGGGATTGACAGCGGGGCGGTATTTTTGGCGACTTATCATGTCATGAAATCCATGGGAATGAATCTGTCGAGACTGAAGGCCTTCACCCTGAACCTAGGCAACGGTCCGGATTCCGCACAGGCATTCGACTTCCTGAAAAGCTTGAATCTAGAGCTTTTTCTGGAACCCATCGAGGCGAGCTTGGATTCGGTCGATGTCGATCAGACCATCAAAGTAGTCGAGGATTATAAACCCCTTGATCTGGAATCGGCAGGAATGGCCATGGCCTTATTGAAAGCGATCCGAGATCGATACCCGGAT
>DUCD01000056.1:13134-14839 GCA_012959985.1 Verrucomicrobiales bacterium
TGGAGATGAGAATCTGAAGGATTACCCAATAGAAGAAAACCCGGAACTCACGATCCGCAGTGTACTGAATAATCAAATGCTTTATCAGGAAGGATGGGGGGTAGGAAAAATCAAACATTCGCTCACATACAGCGGAGGACAAAGCCGATCTTATACGCGCACATATGCTCCATTGAAACATTTTGGTTTCAGCGGATTGAGCCCCTTCACTTCCCCGAATGTCGTGGAAATTGCCGAAGGGATTCCTTACATAAAATTGACGAACTACGAAATCGACAAACTCTATGCTTTGAAAGGGCAAATTGTCTCAAAGGGAATTCGTTCCATTACGGACTTTGAAATGCCTGTATTTCCAAAACGCCGTTTCCAGCATGGGGCCGTTTCCTCAGAATCTCTTCGAACCAAATTACCGGCCGACGAATCATTCTACCGTAATAAGTTCCTGGCGATGTATGCCTGACGCGACGAAGCCCCAGCCCGATGTTTTTAGGATATTGGATATTCAGCGTTCGATTGGGAAATAGATCTTAACTCGTTGTCAACTATTCTCGGTTTCAGGAATTAGACAACCCTCATTAGCGGCATTGCACTGAAATCTTCATATCCAACCCGACCTTCCGACCGGAATCGGTGGATCCTTGATCGACGCGGTATTAAGAACCGTTTGGATCCTAAAATCCCCTATGCTTATTTTGTTGAAGAAGAACGGACAAAATCCGGTGTCGTGGAAAATATTGCCACGGTCTTTCTGACCAACCGCGAATGCCCTTGGAAATGCCTGATGTGCGACCTTTGGAAGAACACTTTGGACCACTCGGTTTCCAAGGGAGACATTCCGAACCAAATGGAATACGCCTTGGATCGACTTCCCAAAACAACCCAGATCAAGCTTTACAACAGTGGCAGTTTTTTTGACAAGAATGCGATTCCTCCACAGGATCTGCTCCCTATTGCCAACATCCTGAATTCGTTCGAGCGGGTGATAGTGGAATGTCATCCTTCACTGATCGACGAGAGAGTTCTAACATTCAACGATCAGATTTCCGGGAACTTGGAAATCGCGATGGGACTGGAGTGCGTACATCCCGATGTTCTGGACAAATTGAACAAAGGAATGGACCTCGAACAATTCAGGGAGAAAGCCTCCTTCCTGAATCATCACGGAATCGCGATTCGAGTTTTCACTCTGCTCCGGCCACCCTTCCTGTCCGAAGAGGAAGGAATTGAATGGGGGAAAAAAACTCTGGATTTTGCATTTGAAAACCAAGTCGAAGTCGCGGTCGTCATTCCCACGCGTGCATGGAACGGAGCCCTTGAGGCACTGATGGAGAGTGGAGATTTTCATCCACCTGAAATCTCATCCCTTGAGCAGGTGACTGCATACGGAATAAAAATGGGGAAAGCGCGTATCTTTGCCGACCTCTGGGACATCGACATATTCTCCAACTGCAACCACTGTCTGGCACACAGGAAAAAGCGTCTGACCATGATGAACGAGCTTCAGGTAATCCCACCTGTTATTGCCTGTAACCATTGCGGAAACTCGCATTGAAAACGAGTCACGACATTACAATCATCGGTTCAGGATTTGCAGGATCCCTGACAGCCATGATAGCCCGACGAATGGGATACAACGTCCTCTTGGTCGAAAAAAATTCTCACCCGCGATTCGCCATCGGAGAATCCACGTCACCTTTAGCCAATT
>DUCD01000056.1:14849-40704 GCA_012959985.1 Verrucomicrobiales bacterium
GCCGAGATGAAGCGTGTCGAGCCCTCCTTTGGGGTCAGCGACTTTCTGGGCGGTGCCCGCGGTGCCTACGAGATGATCGTGATGGGCTACGAACACGGTAATCTGGACGAGATCAAACCCTTCTGCAAATGGGGCACTTGGCAAAAAAGTCATCCGGAGATCGGTTGCGGTCTCAAGAGAGGGTTCACTTTTTATTTTCACCAACCCGGTCAGCGATTCAAAAAGACACCGACGAGAATCAACGAATTACTGGTATCGGCCAGCCCCCATGCCGGGATCGCCGACACTCATTGGTATCGTCCCGATTTTGATCTCTACCTTTATCAAGCCGCCGCGAAACTGGGAGTGAAAGTCCTTGATCAAACCGGTATCACCGATCTGGATCCGACGGGAACCGGGTTTGAAATCAAGGCCAATGGAAAAAACGGACGCCATGAATGGAGCACCCGCTATCTGATCGATGCAACCGGTCCGAGAGGATTCCTCTTCAATCATTGGAACATCACAGAAACCCCGTTTGACAACCCAATCGAAACTCAATCCATTTTTACCCATTTCCGAGAGGTGAAGCGCCTTGAAGAACTTCAAGAATTTCAAGAAACAGAAAGCCCTCCCTACCCGGTCGATGACGCGGCGGTACACCATCTGTTCCCGGGGGGGTGGATATGGGTACTTCGATTCAACAACGGAATCACGAGTGCAGGCGTTTCCCTGACATCGGACTCCTCATTGGAACTGGACCTTGAAAACCCGGAAGGGGCCTGGAAAAAACTAATGGAACAATTCCCCTCAATCCGAGATCAATTCAGCAAGGCCGTTCCCTGCGAACCCTGGTCCAGTCTGAAATCGACTTCATTTCAAAGTTCCAGAATCACAGGAACTGGATGGGCAATGCTTCCTTCCGCCACGGGCTTCGTAGACCCTCTGCTCTCCACTGGTTTCCCTTTGACCCTTTTGGGAATTCAAAGGTTGGGCAAGGCGTTTTCTATGGGTTTTGACGATTCTCGCTTCGAATCAGAAATGAACAGCTATGCCGAAACGACTAAAATGGAGTTGCAAGCGGTAGCACGGTTGATTGCCTGTTTGTTTCGAGTGATGGACCGACCGGAATATTTCACCGCATTGACCCATCTGTATTTCGGCCCAGCCGCTTATGGGGAATCCATGAAACGTCTTGGCAAAGGCACCTCAGTCACTTCATTTCTTCTTGCAGATCATCCGGATTACGCTAACCGGATGAGATTCATCTGTTCCGAGATCATGGCTATGACTCGGGAAAAACGAAAACTTCCCCGGTTAGACGATCCATGGCTAAAGACCATCCGTGATTGCATTGGACCCATCAACGTGGGTGGATTCCTAAATCCGGAGAAAAAGAACTGGTATCCAGTTGAAGAACAGGATCTGTTGGATTCAGCATCCAAACTTGAAACGGATTCCAAGACCCTGAAGGAGATGTTATTTCGATCAGGTTTTTTCGAGACTAAGGTGAAGCCAGCGGAATTCTAATGCCCATTGGCCGGAAGGAATGACCACTGGAGATAAAACCATAGCATCCCGAGGGCTTGCGGATTCGGTCCACATACCTTATTTTACGGCTATGAGAACAGTTAAAATGATCGGGCTTTTCTGGACAATCCTGTTGCTGGGTTTTCCAGGACATGCCGCTGACGAAAACTCCTCAACCCTGGTTTATATTCTCCCGATCCGCGAGGACATCATGCCTCCGTTGAAATATCTGGTCCGACGGGGAGTCAAGGAAGCCATGGAAGCTGAAGCGGACCTTCTGATCCTGGATATGGAAACCAATGGTGGCAGAGTCGATATCACGGAAGAGATCATCGAAATCATTGGCAGGTTTCCCAACAAAACTATTACCTACGTCAATAAGAAGGCTTATTCAGCCGGAGCGTTTATTTCAGTCGCCACCCAGGAAATCTACATGGCTCCCGTCAGCGTCATCGGCGCAGCAGCTCCGATCATGATGTCACCGGGCGGAATGGGAACCCAGGAAATGCCAAGCACCATGGAAGTGAAAATCACCTCGGCTATCAGTGCACTGATCCGCGCCAATGCCGAAAAGAATAATTACAATGTGGACGTTATTGAGGCGATGATCGATAAATCCAAGGAACTGGTGATCGATGGAGAAGTCCTCTGTGAAAAAGGTCAGATCCTTACCCTGAACAATTCGGAAGCGGAACGAGAATACGGGAATCCACCCCAACGCCTTCTGTCTTCGGGAACAGTTGAAAACATTGAATCCCTTCTTCAAAAAATTGGAATCTCAGATTCGGTAATTGTCCATATCGAGCCGACGGGCGCCGAAGAACTTGGAACCCTGATTCACACGATAAGCCCGATCCTGCTGATCATCGGAATTGTCGGACTTTACATCGAATTCAAAACTCCGGGATTCGGTGTTTTCGGGATCGCGGGGATTGCCGCATTTATTCTGTATTTTCTGGGAAGTTATGTTTCAGGCTTATCGGGAATGGAATGGCTACTGGTCTTTTTTGTTGGGGTCATCCTGATCGGAATCGAGTTGTTCTTGTTTCCCGGAACGATTGTATTCGGCTTGCTTGGGGCATCCATCATCCTATGCTCGTTGATCATGGGTATGGTGGATATCTATCCCGGAAGCCCAAATCCAAACCTAAACCCGAACCTGCCAAGCATACCGGATCTGACCCCAGCCCTTGCCAACCTCTGGATCACCATGCTGGGCTCAGGAATCATCATCTTCATCCTGAGCCGCTATCTCCCCAAAACCTCCGCTTACCATCAATTGATTTCAAACTCAGCCAGTGGTGTTGCCTGTATACAAGAGCAAATGGAAAACCATGAATCTATGACGGGTAGAACCGGCAGGACAATTTCCGTCTTGGCACCCGGAGGAAAAGCCCGGTTTGGAGATGCCATCATTGATGTGATCTCAGATGGAGAATTGATCGAGAAGGGACAGGCAATCAGAATCATCCGATTCAACGGACCGGGAGCGATCGTGGAATCCGTTTAGTTTGCGTTGTTGGCAGCACCTTTACGGCCTCCATCGGAATCTTCCGCTTCGGGTCGTGGGGGACGACTACGTCGCTCTCGTTCTGAAGAACCGGACCGGTTCTTCTCCCGAGGAGATCCACCGAATCCACCTCTGGATCTTCCTCCTGGACTAGGACCATTACCAAAGCCTCTCCTCTGCTTAAAGGACTCTTCAAACCGCTCCTTCTGCTTTGGAGTCAATTCAGCCCGAATTTCTTCTTTAACCTTTTCATACTCATCTTTGAGAGGAGATGAAATGGAATCCCGCAGATCCTTGGTACGCGAATGACTTGTTTTGAGAATATCCTTGATCTGTTTCACCTGGTTTTCGTTCAGATCCAGGCCTTTCATCCTGCGCATGAAAGCGTTGATGAAATATGATTCCGGTCCCCGTTCCCCATGACGATTCCCCATGCCACCACGCATACTTCGCCCAATAGGTGGTTGACCGAACTCTCCGATTTCACCTTTACTGGAATCGGATTTCCAGTGACTCAGAAACGTTCCTGTCAGGATACCAGCGCTATAAATTAACAGCGTCGCCGCAATGACTTTCCAGAGGCTCACCAGTTTTCTCCCAGAGTGTCGATGGGCGCCATGACCGCTTCTTCGAAGGCAACTGCTATCGTATCCTGATTCTCAGGAAACCCGCCCTGATTGGTAAAACTCAGCAAGCCGAGCAGCAATGTCAGTAAAAAGCAGGGCGTGGCCGCTTTAAGTAGCCCTGCTCCACAACGTCAACCCATCGACGACTTCCAAAGGAACATCGATGCAGGCCATTATACGCTTTTCGAAAGCGAAGGGCACGCGATCATTGGGAGTAGCCTGCCGAGCAAGGTTTACCAAATTCGACCACAACAGGTCCAGACTCCGAATCTTGGAAGAATCACCCGATTTTGCGTGAGCATCGGTTGAATTCAGCCGGTCCATGATACGTTTTTCAAAATCATGGGGAACAGAATGCCCGGAAGGAGTCTTCCGAACTTCATCCACAAGTTTATTCCATAGTTTATCGGTATTCATGAACTTCCAAACCTTAAGACGTTTTGATTGGTTCAACGGTTACAGGACATTCTTTTAGAAGCTGTGCCAGATGCTTCCGCATTTGGGCTCGAGAGCGAAACGCCCTCACTTTTACCAAGGATAAAGTCCATCCCATGATTTCTGCAATTTCTTTTACGGATTTTCCTTCGATTTCCATCAGGGTAATGACCATTTTTGATGACGGAGACAATTTATCAAGAAGCAGTTCCACCAATTCCCTGGCAGCAACTGCGTCTCCGGAATCAGCTGTGTCGGACACGTGAAATCTCTCCAACCACTCATTTTGCGCAT
This sequence comes from Verrucomicrobiales bacterium, assembly GCA_012959985.1. Taxonomy (GTDB): domain Bacteria; phylum Verrucomicrobiota; class Verrucomicrobiia; order Limisphaerales; family DUCD01; genus DUCD01. The sequence goes on from DUCD01000056.1 coordinate 19,224, forward strand.
CAGTTAACTGAGAGAGGTTGGTTTCACGGTTGCGTTGATGTCGTCTGAGAAAATCATAGCAGGTCCGCACTGCCAACCGCATCAGCCAGTGTTCAAAGGGAGCTTCACCTCTGAAAGTAGCCAATTTCCGAAATGCCTTGATAAAAATTTCCTGAACTATGTCCTCTATTTCATCCTCTCGCCTGGCATACCTGCGGACGGTGGCAAAGACGCGAGGCTGGTATTTGGCAATCAGCGGTTCAAAACTGGATATGTCTCCGTTCAATACGGACGCAATTCGTTCTGTATCTTCGGAATTATCCATTCAATAAACCTTCCAGACTTGGCTTCTGTCCTTCATTCTGTTGACGGTAAGGATCGAGGTAACGTTACCAAGAATATAGAAACGATTATTACCCAAGCACATTCCATTTTAAAGAAAATGCCGATCTTTTACCAATGTCAACGATGCACCGCCTGTTGTAAGTGGCCGGGAGAAGTCCGAGTATCAAATTCAGAGACCACCGCTATTTCAACTTTTCTTCACCTCGTCGAAGCCGAATTCATTCAAAAACACACTCGAATCAGGAAAAACCGGAGTGGATTGGCATTAAGGGACAAAGCAAACGGTGAATGTCAGTTTCTGCAGGGAGACGATTGTTCCATCAATGAAGTCAAACCTCAGCAATGCAGAGATTTCCCAACTCTTTGGAGAACAACGGATTTCGATAAATACTGCAAGGCTATTCCGATGGAAATGGACCCGGAAACCTACCGAAGAAAGGTTTTTGAGGTCACGGGCCGTTGGATATCTGTTACTGATTGATATCCAACACCTTCTTGAGATTTACTGAAAACGAATTCAACTCGTTCATCAATTTCTCAGTTTGCTCGAAGATAGTATCAATCACTTTGTCTATTCTTTCAGGTTTCCTTTTTACAATCTCAGCTGAAGCGACCATCAGCGCCAAGTTATTATTGATATTGTGGCGACAGGTGGAAAGTCGTTCAGCGATTTGTATTACTTCCAACTGGCTGAGGTTGAGGGAGTGAACTCCTGAATCCTTGTCCTGAGGCGAAGAAAACTCGGTCGTATCCATTTTCGATCAAGATAATTGGGTTAAAACAATCGGCAGAACCTTGTGAAATCAAGGTTCGCCACATCAAAATGCCCAAATCAATTGGGATTTCACACCTAAATGTCGATTATCATTTCCTGTATGAGCATATCAAGTACCGAAATCAAAAATCGATCCGAGATCTGATTATTCGGCGCGCTTAAGAAACCATATTGACGGTTGACACCTTTAAGGGCCGGTCCTATTCTCTGACCCGACTTGATTGGCAGGATGGTTTGTTCCCCACATCAGAGAAGAAGCGATTGGTGCCGGGTCCTGGAAAGGATGTGATCTTGAATTGACTGAAATTAAACTTAAAAAAGGCGAACCGGTTGAAAAGGCATTACGCCGGCTGAAAAAACGAATTGACCGGGAAGGAACCTTGAGAGAAGTCCGCAACCATCGTCATTTTGAAAAACCGAGCGAGAAAAAACGTCGCAGAATGAAAGTTGCCCGTTTTCAAGCAATGTTAAGTGCTCGTTATGCCGATTTATAATTAATACCGATTTTAAGACCGCGTGTGGGTCATTGTGGCTTCGCACGCGGTCTTTTTTTTTGAAAAACCCCAAAATCATCAAGGTGGCTGGAATTGGAAATATTTCTAAAATTTTCCTGAAGTCAATAATATGCACGCTATTGATGGCGTGGATCTTCCACTCAATTTTCCTCTATGAAGCAGAGTTGGCTTACTCAGAGATTTCTTCGAATTGGGAAGAATTAACCCCCTCTCAGAAAAGACATGAAGCCTGGGTTCTGGGTCCTACCCGGCTATTCAATATCCTTACCGAAGTAGATACAGTACCCTTACTGCTTTCACTGGTAATGATGGGGACCACGATCCTGATAGGCGTTCAACGCTGGAGAATTGTTCTGAAAATTCAGGGATTGCCACTTTCTATGGCACGTACAGCAGAAATCTCCTTGGTCGCACATTTTTTTAATTCCTTTTTCCTGGGATCTACAGGAGGAGATCTGATGAAAGCCTATTATGCAGCCAGAGAGACCCACCACCTTAAGACGGAAGCAGTAATGACAGTGGTGATCGACCGTTTAATGGGGCTTTTTTCCATGCTTTTGTTTGCATGCCTAATGATGCTTCCCAATTGGAGTTATATTTTGTCCAATGAAGGCATTCTTTTTCTCTGCCTTTTCACTTTTGCCATGCTCCTTGGATGCGGATCAATTATCGGGCTTGCCCTTTGGGGACACTGGTTTAAATCAGGCCATTCCGTCGAGAAAACATGCCGTAAATGGATTCCGAAGTGGGATCTATTGAAACGATCCCTGGATGCTTGCCGAGTTTTCGGCAACGACAAACATTTCTTTGCCAAGATTCTAACACTTTCAATGCTTCTCAATTTAGCCTGTGTCTTTCAAATAACGGCATTGGTTGGAGGGCTTCAAATTGAGGTCGACTGGAAGGTTTTTCTAGTGATCGTGCCAATGATCATATGCATTTCAGCTTTACCGATAACGCCAAATGGTTTGGGGGTTCGTGAAAACCTGTATGTGCTTGCATTGGCTCCGGCAATGGTTCCCGGCACAAAAGCTCTGGCTCTTTCTTTGTTGGCCTATGCCGGAAGTTTGTTTTGGAGCCTTTTCGGGGGACTGGTCTATATGGCTTTCCGGGAACGACACCATTTGACGGAAGTTACACAATCAGAATAAGTCTTCTCTGAATTAATCGACAGTATGGAAAAACTTCTGCTAATCGATGATGAACCAGACGTCCAATATTCGTTTAAACGGATATTTTCGTCCTCGGCCATAGAATTGCGCACGGCCGACAGCGGAGAGGCGGGATTAGAGATCATTCCCGGCTTCGAACCGGATGTGGTCATCATGGATATCCGAATGGGAGGTATGACAGGCTTGGAGACTTTACGAAAGATCAGGCTGATCGATGAAAAACTTCTCGTAATCATGATGACAGCTTATGGGACGACCCAGACAGCGATCGAAGCCATGAAACTGGGAGCCTATGAATACCTTCTGAAACCATTTGAAGTTCCCAAGCTTAAAGAAACGGTTTTCGAGGCCCTTCGAACAGCCCAAAAGATGAAGCAGGTTGTATCGATACAACCTGTCCTTGATTCTGAAGACTATGATCTGGGAATAATTGGAAAAAGTGAAAGCATGCACAATGTTTTCAAAATGATCGGTCAACTGGCCAATACGGATGCAACCGCATTGATAACTGGTGAAAGTGGAACCGGAAAGGAGCTGGTTGCCAGAGCAATTTATCACTATAGCCTTCGAAATAATCGTCCGTTCCTGGCGATTAACTGTGCCGCAATTCCTGAAAGTTTAATCGAAAGCGAGTTGTTCGGGCATGAAAAAGGAGCTTTTACCGGAGCGACCTCTCAGAGAATCGGTAAGTTTGAACAATGCAATGGAGGCACCCTTTTTCTAGATGAAATAGGAGATATGCCCTTTTCCACTCAAACTAAGATTCTGCGGGTCCTTCAATCCGGAACATTTGATAGGGTCGGGAGCAATCATCCGATCAAGGTGAATATCCGCATCATTGCCGCCACCAATAAGAATCTCGAAAAAGCGGTCAAGAACAAGGAATTCAGAGAAGATCTTTTCTATCGTTTGAACGTTGTCCGTATTCAAATGCCGCCTTTGAAAGATCGCCCGGATGACATCCCGATGTTGGTCGACTATTTTCTGGCAAAACTTGCCCAAAAGTCAAACCAAAAGCTTAAAACCATCTCAACAGAAGTCATCCGATACTTCCAGGCATACTCCTGGCCCGGAAATGTTCGTGAATTGGAAAACATAGTGGAACGTGCTCTGGTTATGGCGAAAAGCGACATCATCATGCCAATGGATATTCCAGGAGAGATTGTTGCCGGTTATTCCGGCCAAAATGCTTCTTCCCCGGATCCACACAGAACCATCCAGGAATCTTCGGCTAGTCATCTAAAAGATTCTTCATCCGATAACCTTCCGGATAATGTACCGGATCTATCCTCCGTTTCCTTGAAACTTTTTCAATGGGCACGAACAAATCCTGATTTTAAAATCATCTCGGCGGTTGAACGGGAACTGATCATTCATGCCTTGGCAGAGACCCGGGGAAATCAGGCACAAGCGTCGAAGCTACTGGGTATCACACGAGCCACCTTGAGAAATCGAATAAAGAAATTTGATATTCGGCAGGCGATCATCGTTCAGTAATCAGCTTCCACCGGTTGAACAAATTCAACTATTCCAGAATTCGAACCCGATAGAAATTCCGTTTACCGGTCTGAAGCGAAACCTCATGCTCAATAACCAGACCGTTGCCTTCGATGAAAGCAGCCACCACCTTCCACTGGTCGGCAAATAAAGAATCTGCTGTCTCAAGGATATATTGTCTACCTTGCTCTGAATTCCAACGAACTGGAAACCGCTTGGACGCAGACCTGGCCAGCGCGGATCGATTAATGGACAGGTTCAGTTTGGAATCAAAATCCATTGGATCTGTCCCTGCTTTAAACTCTGAATAATTGTTAAATCCATCCCCATCCGCATCCGCAAAAGACTGAGACAATAGATTTCGAGCGCTGCCGAAATACCGCAAGCGCCAAGCATCGGGAATTCCATCACCAAAAGAGGAGGCATCTCTATTTCGGAAGGAGATGACCCCATCCTTGATTCGCTGAGGGAACAATCCCAAACCATTGGGAGAGCCGGAGAAATCCAGGAAGTGAATACAGTAAGCGGATTCCTCATTGACGTTGTCAGGAATTACCACCACCAACTCACCGATCATTCCATTTCCAGAAATCCCTTCAACAGATGAGTTCAACCATGCGGCGGAGAAATTTCCCGGAGCTTCGGATCGACTGATCAGAGGGGCTCCCAGTTCCTGTGCAGGAATAAATCGAACAGGTGTTTCCAGTCGAGGCGCTCCGTCCAAGGGCTCAACCTGTAAGTTGAACATCAAGACACGTAAAGGGAAATCCCCAACGACCCGAACTCGAACCGGAATACGAACTTCAGCCCCCGCCGTGCCCTGCACATCGTCTGCAGAAAAAAGAACTACCGTCCGCCTTGCCGTTGCGGCAATTTCGGAATCGGGCTCGGGCAATGCCTTTTGTTCGATGGATGTGCGTGAAGCCGGCTGATTAAGCACTTCACCGAACACATTTTCCACCTCTTCAGCCTGTAGCTCTCCATCTTCCCAGAATCGTTCAAACCATAACAGGGTCGGATCCAGGGAACGCCGAAACGTGACGTAAATATCATCCACATTCAGTTCTCCATCTCCCAGTATGACACTATTGATGACTAAATCATCACCATCAGAGGCCAACAGAATCGGATTATCTCTTCCATTTGAGGAATCCATGGCATCAAAGAAATCACTCCCTTCAGGTGGAGTGTTGATCTGGTAGGCTGCGGATTGGAAAACTTGGACTACATCGTTGTTCAGCAATCGGTCATCCCCGAAATCTCCGGCATTGAACCAACCGAAAGGCTCCACATCACCCACTAAATATTTTCTGGGTTCCACCCGAACGTGTTTGATTGAATTAGCTGGCCCGTTGGAGAGAGAACCTTTAACTGGAGCCTCTATAAACACATCAGCCGAGATCCCATCGGAAGTGCCGGAAGGTCGATCGATCTTGATTTCGTAAACGGATCCATTGGTAGCATCATCGGGGATCACGAAAGAATAGCCACCCAGAATGGCACGTCCGTTCTTGCTCTCAAATGTCGTGTTGTGAGCCCTTGAGAAAGCAACCAGGTCGTGCTGCGTGGTATCAAACAGATTAGCCTGACCAAAGCGCTCGAGCCATCCGATCGCCAGAAGGTTGACACTGCTGTTGGTCAACAGAAGATTGGTAAAGAAGTCATTGGTAATGGTAAAGGCTGTATCCCCTTCTCCCACCGTTTCGATGATTTGCCCCGCAAACATCATATTGGATATCGTGAAAAATCGGTTGGGTGTAAATCCGGGAATCAGTCCCAGTAATTTAGATTCAAAACCAAGCTCCCCGGCAGCAACATTGGGGCCTTGCACCGCATCCACTGTAATGTTGAACTGCAATGAAAAAATATTCTGATTAGGAATCAGAGACAAGGTTACCGGGGCGAAAAAGCGCTGTCCCGGGGAACCGACAAAATCACTGGATGCCTCACCGTCTTCGAAACCGAAACTGATGCGGTTTGGAAGAACATCGTCCGGATCAAATGTTTTCTGGATGAAATCGCTGGGTTCAAAGATGTCTTCGAGTCCCGTGGCGTTGGTTTTAAAACCGCGAATACGAAACGTGACCGGCTCATCATCTATTCTCAATTGAATTGTGGTGCCAGAACCGATGGGGCCGATGGTAGCTGGATTATCGGCCAACACCCGTGTCGGATCAGTCCCATCCAGAGTGTAATACATCAAGGCCTCCGTCGTCTGGTTTTCCACCTGGAACGAACGGGCATTATCTCCTGTGATGATGGGATTTCCCACTTTGAATTGAAATCGCGCTTGAATAACTTCACTGGGACGTCTCCCGGACAACGTACTGATGACTTTAAAGGTCACATCCGATTGCGGACTAATCAGTGAAGTAGGCACGTCCTCTTCTGATAATCCGTCTTCATAGCTGGGAGGGGTGTTTCGTGATTCAGCCGAGGGACCGGGTATGGGAATGTCATCCTCCAGGACATTGCTGGATGTTTCTCCAAAAGTGAAAAAAGTTTCTGTACCAGTTTCTGAAAGGATGGCGATGGTCACCTCATTATTAAAGATGGCATGTGTGATAGGAATGAGTACGGAAACAAGTCTTCCAAATTCATCCGGTTGAAAATCAACCCACCCGATCTGCGGATTCGAAACCGGAGGCAAGGGAGCTCGTGCCTGGATACGACGCAGAGCATTATTTGCAGAATCGATCACCACAATTCCAGCCTCATTATCAACCCCCATCCCTATCGGCAAATTAAATTGAGCAGCGGCCAATGGACCATCCAATAATCCGGGTTGATTGGCAATACCGGCAAGGGTCGTTACAGAAAGAGCGTTGACTTCCTCGTTCAGGAACACTCTTCGAATGGTATGGTTTCCGGTATCACTGACGACGAGACCTGTCTCCCCTCCCATCCACAACAAGGAACGGGGAAGATTGAACAAGGCACCGGCAGCAAATAACGAATCCTCGGATCCACTGGTGAAACGGGACCCGCTTCCGACGTATAACTCCAGCACTGGATCCGTCAGGTTCAAATCCCAGCGTCGAATAGAGTGATTACGCGTATCAGCAATGTACAGTATATTTTCAGGTGACCAGGAAATACCAGCCGGTTCAAAAAGACCCTGATTAATGATGGTGCTGACTTGGTTACCGGAATCCAGCATGCGTATCGAATTATTTTTTGAATCCGCAATAAAAACATTGCCGTCCGCATCGGCAACCAGGCCAGACGGAAAACGAAATTTGGCAAAGGGACCGAAGCCATCGTCATTACCAGGTTCACCGGGGGTTCCCGCAAGGTCAGAAACGAGCCCTGCTTCGGTAATCTGCCGCAGGACATGATTTCCGGAATCCGCAATAATCAGCACGGGTTGGCCGGCCCGGTTAACTCTGACAATTCCCTGGGGATTCGAAAACCGAGCCGTGACTCCAGAACCATTCTGATGACCGGACTCGCCCAGACTCCCGGCAACCTGAACTAACTCAGCCGTATCGGGAACAAACCGAACAACCCGATTGTTTGCGCTATCGGTAATGAAATAATTATTACTTTCATCGATTACGATACCAAAGGGTTCGAAGAACCCATTGGTAGACAAAGAAGTAACGATCTGCCCGGACCCGCTAACAGCGAGCAGGCAGAACAACAACCCAAATACAGTTTTTATTTTGTACGACATCATTCCATTTCCCCTTATCAGGCGATGAATTGTCGTTGGCGCCATCCTGCTCATCCTACCGGTCGCTTTGTTCGGATGAATTCCCGGTTCGGTTCGTATTAATGGTCGGTTTGTATTCCATTATGGATTGATCAAACGCAATCGATAATATTGATATTCGGAATCCAGATCAGTCGTGATCTCGATATAATCCCCAGTTCCTTCAACGTCTTTATTCACGACCTGCCAGTCACTTCCTTCAAGTCGGTGGGTCGCTTCAATCACATAAGACTTGTCAGGGGCAGTCAACCATTTCAGCTGCAACATCCCATTTGAGTCAATGGATTCGATGCTGATCGGTTCGAGGTGAAGTCGAGACAAGGCATCCGTCGGATCTGTGCCGGCCAAGTATTCCGATACATTCGAAAAACCATCCTGGTCGGGGTCTGAATCATTCTCCTGAAACTCAAGTTCCATTTCTTTCAGAAAATGGTTTCTCCACTCATCAGAAATAACCGACGTCTTATCCGGCGCAGGAACATCGACCCACAAGGAACCAGAGAAAGTTTCAAAATCAATCTGTCTGAACAAATCAGGAGATCCATCCGCATGAGAAAACCGAATACTGTATCGATGCCCTACTTTTGCATTGAAGGGTGCCCGGAATTGAATAAACCCGATTTCCACTTCACCTTCCAGTTCAGGATTCAATGTTCCGAGATTCCAACCAACAGCCACTTCATTGACCGGCAGTCCGTCCAGAGATACGGGCTGCGGAATTTCATCACTGACAACAAATTGAATGGGACCGGAAACCGGAGGAGCATCGTCTTCTGAATGAACAATGGCACGGAACTGCATCCCGGAAATCCGATGGCTGTCTTTGATGCTGAGTGTTACCGGCACACGAATCAACTCATTGGGAGTTACCCGGTCTATCGTCCCGGCGCGCATGCTTACCTGGGTTACCCAGACCTTTCCTGGCAGAATATCCTCGTTTGCGGCCGGAAGGTTCAAGTCACCCGGATCAGGAAAAGCAAATGGAGTGGATTCTCGAAAACCGGAACTCCCCCATGAACGCAGCCAATTTGCATCATCAAGCTTCAATGAACGCGAGAGAATGGTCTGCCAGTCGAGAAACCGAATTTGTCCGTCACCTCCCACAAAATCCGGATCATCCGGTGGGTAGGAATCCATGGCATCGAAAATATCGGAAAAAGAGTAGGGTTCGAGAATTCCAAGCGACACCTTGAAAACCAAATTGGCATCACTGGCATCCAGCAATCCTCCGGTATCACCGAAATCTCCAGCATTGTACCATTTTGCACCTCGAATATCCCCTCCGCCGTCAGGCGCAAAAAATGAGCGGGCAACATCGCCGACCAAATAGGGATTACTTGCTACCACAATGGTTCGATCGGACAGAGGATTCAACTGAACTCCTCCTTCAGATCCGTGAAAAGTTGCTGACGGTTCCACTACTTTAATGGTGTAGGAATCCCCAATACTAGCCGTTGGGGGAATGGGAATTCCAATTTTGGCAATCACTCCAAAATCCTGAATGGGTTGTAAATCGGTATCATCTCGACGGAAGAAGGAAATCACCAACCTACCGGTAGTCCCATCGGACCGATACTCAGAGGAAACCGGCACGCCGTTCGGAAAGAAGAAATTGTCGCTGCGCAACACTCGGAACTGACTGGAAATGGGAGGAGCAGCTCCCACCGGGTCAATCTCTACCAGAAACTGAAATGTCTGTAGCTGGTCGACGTCTGAATCCCGCAGATTGGTAATCAATGGCACCACAATCGTAGAACCGATGCCCCCCTGTGAATCACGTGATATTCCGATGCTGTTTTCAGCGACGGGTTGCCCCCTGACAATATCACTCGGCTCTGCACCCTCCATAAATGCACGGGCAGCCAATGCTCTCAAATCTGTCCCCGGAAAAGTGATCTGATCAATTTCGATGGGTGTACCATCATACAGCAAGCTTTCTTCTGATGGGTCTGAACCATCCAAAGTGTAATATATCCGGGCATCCGGGTTGCTGATTGTCAGGGTGACATTAATCCCGTCAGGAAAAAAACCGCTGTCGGGACTCATGACGGGTTCAACAACCTTGACCTGGAAGGACTGATTGACAATTTCGCTTGCCACAAACCCTTCGCGTGTAGCTTGTACGGCAAGATCAAAGTTTTTGCTGATCTGCACCTCATTTCCATCGTATACTACCGTGCTGTCAGGATTGGTTTCCAAATCCGGATTTGATCCATCGAGTGTATAAAGAAGGGTCGCCTGGTCTGTATTATTGGAGAGGGTAAATGTAATGAAATTCTCTCCGACATTCTCCACAACATCTGAAGTAACATTGATAACGGGAATCGCCACCTTAAACCCAAAAACTGCCTCAACCGTTTCGCTTGGGCTGAACTCATTAACACTCAATCCCTGCTTAAAGCCTTTCACTTTCATAGTCCCGCTCTGAGCTAACGTAAACAGGCCTTCATAGAGTGTATCCTCGGTCGTTGGTTCACTACCGTCGATCGTCCAATAAAGATCCACTCCCTCAGTAGTTGTTGCCAAAGCGACTTCGAAAGAATTTTCATCGGCCTTCCCATTGGGCTTGATGGTGGGAGCCGTCACACCGAAGAAAAAATCCTGATCCACTGTGGCAGAATCCAGGTAATTCGCTTTGGTGGCCACCGTCCGGAGTTTGGTGTTTTTTGAAATGGAGACAGATGCATTGAATTCAATTTTGGTATCGGAGACGGCAGGATGGGATCCATCGGTGGTATAAAACAGAGTTGCTCCCACCGTATCTGAAGCCAAGGTTGCAGTAAACGTGTTATTGGTGCTTTGCCCGAACGGAAAGTTTATGGTCGGCTGTGAAACAATGAATTCAAAATCATTGCTGAAGATTTCTGAGTCTCTGAATCCATCCCGAAAACCACGGATTTTCAATGATCCATTATTGCCGAAAAAACCATCCTGCCATATTTGGTTTTCTTCGGTCGGGTCACTCCCATCCCTGGTAAAGCGCATTACCGCATTGGTGGTAGCAGTGGTAATCTTCAGATCAATGTCATTGGTGAACGAACCTCCGTTTATGTTGATGTTCAATTTATCGACAAAGAATGAGTAGTCATTCGTGATGACATTGCTTGTTTTGAAATCCGGAGAAAACGCTCTGACGGCAAACGTTAACGGGGCACCTTTCTCTCCCGATTTATCAAGCAGAAATGTTCCTGAGAGCACATCGTCGTCCCCAAGTTCCGGTTGAATTTCAGCAGCATCCGATCGAGGCTCCGTTCCATCGGTAGTGTATTTGAACAAGGTTCTCGGAGTGGTGGTGGATATTGAAAGTGCAATGGCGTTATTGAATAAACCACCTTCAGGCTCGATTTCAGGATCCTTGGAATCCTGCTGATCAATCTTTCTCAACAAATTATTGTGCAGATCCGCAACCAGTATCGCTCCGCTGAAATCACGGGCAAGGCCGGTTGGTGAATTAAAGGTCGCTTCAAAACGGGTTCCGTCTGTATTACCGGCAACTCCCGGCACCCCGGCATAAAGACCGGATCGAAATGAAACTGGATCCAACTGGCGGATAACATGATTCAACGTATCACTGAATAGAATCCCGGTATCTCCACCCACTTCAAATAACCCTCTGGAACTGAACCCACCCTCCGTCGCTTCGATGGTTCCATCAACTGGATTAATCCTACGAATCAATCTTGAACGAGGTTCTGTAATAATGATTTTCCCATTGCTGTCGATGATCAAAGCCGAGGGTTCGAACAAAACCGGATCCGCACCCACTACAGTCAATGTAGTCACTTCATTATCAGGGGCAATTCGTCGGATAGCATTGTTTTTTGAATCAGCGATCCAGATGTTGCCAAGGTCGTCCACATCGATCCCGATCGGGAAGCGGAACTCCGCACCGGCACCGTTTCCATCACTGAATCCGGCCGTGCCACCGGCAATGACTTCCACCTCGCCGCCAAAACTCACGGTAGTAATCCGATGAGACCCGGTTTCGGTTACGATTAACCCTCCCCGACCCAGTGCAATCCCCTGGGGACTGCCCAGGACACCTGACTGAAGATCCGACATAAGTTGTTGTTCCGGATCCCAGAGCACAATACGGCCGTTAGCGTTGTCTGTGAAATAGAAAAGGTCGGTATCAACGTCAACCACAACATCATAGGGTTCTTTCAGTCCTCCGATTGGCACGGTCGAAGTATCCTGACTAAACAAATTACTCACCCCCAGAAGCATGATGAAGGCGATGATTTCAAGTATTCGTGTTTTCATTACATTTCTCAGTTCGTTTATTTCAAGGCACTAGCCTTACTCGATAAAGTTGCAGTTGATTCGAATTTTCGGTGTCCTGATAATCAATCAAATCACCGGTCCCGGGAATCGGATCGGAACCCGGAATCCATTCCGACTCTGAAAAATCCCGAATTTTTTCCACTTGGTAGAATTTTCCAGGAGCAGACAACCAGCGAATTGAGAACCCTGAATTTTCCGAACCAGCGGGACGAAGGCTCGTTGCCAGTTTCAAATGAGAAAGGAAATCGGTTGGATTTGTCCCGGCCAAAAATTCGGCCCAATTGGGCATGCCATCAGCATCCGGATCGCCACTTTTATCTGTAAACACCGGTAGCGATTCTCCGAAGAAATGAGTCTTCCATTCCGAAGAAATTATTTCCGAGTCCTTTAAGGCCGGACTATCGATCCAGATACAGCCAGGGATGGTTTCAAAATCATACTGAGTAAACAGGTCAGGAGCGCCGTCGGCATTGAAGAACAAGACACGGTAACAGGAAGCGGACCTTGCCCCCACAGGAACTCGCAACCTTAAAGTCCCTATCAAAAGATCACCGGTCAAATTCGGACTGAACGAATTGAGCCCCCATGACAGAGCCACTTGGTTTACCGGAACGCCGTCGATTATACGAGGAACCGGAATTCCTTCGGCAGGATGGAATTCGACTCGATCCACAACAGGAGCACCGTTCTCATCTTCCGGCACAACCATCATTCTGAACTGAAACCCAGAGAGTTTAGCATTCGCAATAACATGAAGATGAATAGGAACTTGAATCACCAAATTGGGTTGGGCATTTTCAACCGTCTCTGCACGGATTAGAGCCTGGCGCAACCAGACCACACCTTCGCCGAGCAGTTTCTGATTAAAAGACGGCAGGCTGAAATTGTCTGTTTTCAACTCTGCGGACTGGTTCACACGCAAGCCCCCTTCGGACCATGACCGACTCCAATTGTCTTCCACCAAGCGGAACGAGCGTTGAAGCGTTAATTGAGAATCAAGAAAACGGATCTGACCATCACCGCCGACCAATATATCTGAATCTGGAGGATACGAATCCATGGCATCAAAAAGGTCAGTGAAATCGTAAGGCACCCGGATGCCCAGAGCCGCTACTTCCACATTGTTGACATCGCTGTTATCCAAGTCCCCCTGTCCGAAAGTGCCTGCGTTATACCAACCCGCAACCGACGAATCACCGACAACATAAGAAATATTAGTCACCGTAATCAACTTGTCGGGTAAGGGTTCAAGGAACAGACCTCTCTGCTCCCCATCCGTTGTCCCGGATGCTTCCAGAATGGACAATCGGTATTTCTGACCTTGCACAGCATTGGGAGGTATCGGAACGGCAAGAAGATTCACCACACTCGGCTCCACGATATTGAGCAGTGAATTCGTCCCGATAAAAGAGACCGCCAAGCCCTGTACATCACTGAAAGAATAAGGAAGGAACGAAGAGATATTGCTACCTCCAACACCGGGAACCGGCACGGAAATAAAATCGGACGATTGCCGTGAAAGAACGCGGAATCCTCCGATCACAGGAGGAGCTCCTTCCGTTTCGGGAGTCACCTGCACTCGGTATTGCAGGGATCGAATGGTATCGTTGGTCAGAACATTGACATTTATCGGCACAACGATTGTAGAACCGATACCGGCCATAAAATCACTGGAAAAGCCAATGGTTGAAAACCTCGCGTCTTCATGAAGAAAGAACTTTTCGATAATACTGCTTGAAGCATAGCCTCCCTTAAACGCCCTTGCCTTGAAAATAACGTCATTGGTCCCATTCACTACATTCAGTTTTTCCCCCAAAGTGTAAGGACGTGCAATATTGGGATCGGGAACCGGATCATCTCCGTTGGTAGTGAACCAGATACTCGCATTCGTGGTGATGGTTCGCATTGCAAAAGATGCCATGTTGTTTCCGACAACAACAGGGTTGGCAGCCACAAAACGATAGCGTGCGACTATGATTCGGCTCGGGCGCCGATCCGCCTGAGTCGAAATGGCTTTGATGGTCACATCCCGCTGAATTGGGTCGATCAAATTCGGTGGAAAGGAAGCCCGTGCCATACTGTTTTCATAACGACCCGGGACGTCGGATTCGGTGGTCGGGTCAGGCACTTCATTCTGCAAGTCCGTAACACCCACTTCATAAAATGTCTGGATTCCCTCCTCGGTTCTTACGGCGGCAATGACATCGTTATTGAAAGTTGCATTGGTGACGGCAATCAGCACATTACCAAAGAAGCCTTCATCGAATAAATCGATGAATCCAATTACCGGGTCCTGCACCCGCGGTTGCGGAACCCCGGAAACCAGAATAACACGAAGTGATTCTCCCCCCAGATCCACGATAATGAAATTGCCCGAATTGTCTTCCGCCAGACCGATCGGAGACACCATTTCAGCCTCCCCGCTGTTGGCAAACGTTTGGGTGGTGTAGACATCAAATTCTGTATTAAAGAAGACTCTTCTCAACAGGCCGTTTCCTGAATCAGAAACGAGCAATCCAGATCGTCCACCGACCCATAAAAGCCCTCGAGGTGAATTGAAGGTCGAATTCTCGGCATTCAACGCATCTTTCGCGCCCGATAGAAATCGCGTCCCGCTGCCGGCGATGAGCCTGACCGATTCACCACTTGGATCAATCATCTTGATGGCATTATTGCCGCTGTCGGCAACATAGATGTTTCCATCCTCATCAACGGCCACATCACTTGGCTGTGAAAAACCTCCGACCGGGAGAGTCGTTACCCTATTATTCACATCGATTTTGCGGATTTTATGATTCAACATATCCGCAACATAGATGTTCTTGTCTTTATCCACGGCAAGGCCTACCGGGAAATTGAATAAAGCTTCTTCTCCAATGCCATCACGCAAACCGACTTCACGCGTCAAAGACCCCGCCAGAGCCTCAACCAGTTTTCCTGAATCGCTTTCATCTTCCGGGGTATTGTCCAGATCCTCAACCTTCAAGGTGATGGATCGTATTCTATGGTTCCCGGAATCGGCCACAATAAGTCGCGCCTGATTATTGGCATTGGTAATAGAAAGAATACCCTGAGGATTGAAGAAGGAGGCAAATGAACCAACCCCATCCTGGTTACCGATGATTCCTTCCATGCCAACGTAATTGGTCAATGCTCCTGTATTAGGAAGATACTGAAGAATCCGGTTTTTAACACTGTCTGTGATGTAGTAGAAATTATCGGAATCGACAGCGATCCCATAGGGTTCGGAGAACCCTTCATCCAGCAGCGTACCCACGCTTTGCGCGCCACCATTGACCGCAAGCAGACACCCTATCACTACTGCTGTGCCGATTTTTTTCATGAACAAACTCTACGCATTCCCTAATTCAATAACCGAATCCGATAATACATTACAGAACCATCACCCCGTTGAAATTCATGCCGATACTCAACTTCGCGACCATTCCCCTGAAACTCGTCACCAACTGAACTCCAATTACCCTTTGCTGGATCCGTTATGCTTTCCAATGAATAGAATCTACCAGCAACCGTTTGCCATTTCAGAATGATGTTTCCACCCTCTTCAGCTTTCAGCCACTCTGGAGTTTCTAATTTCAAATGCGATGACGCGTCCTGCGGATCTGTTCCAGCCAGGTATTCATCAATATTATCTACCTTATCCTGGTCCGGATCGGAATCATCGTTGGTAATCGCAGAATCCATGCCGTTAAAGAAATTCTGAATCCACTCATCTGAAGTTCGCCTTTGTGGTTTCAAAGCCGAACTGCGAACCCAAACCTGCCCCTTCAAAGTTTCAAAATCAAATTGAGTCGAGGCATCCGGTGAACCATCGGCGCTCGGAAAGGAAATGGAGTAGGAATCACCGACCTCCGCTGTCAGGGGAATCACAAATTCCAAAGTTCCAATCTGAATCGGCCCCGGTGTGAAAATTTCCATTTGACCAAGTGGCCAAGCACAGAGAACCTGATTCAGTCCCAGTTCCTGAGAAAGCATCGGGGCTGCAAAACCCTTTTGAGGTCGAAATCGAAGTCCACTCCGAATCGACGGTGCATTGCCCTGCGAGTTGACAATAGCCCGAAAACTCATACCGGATAAGTGATGCCCCCTCATTAAATCAAGGATGACAGGAACACTTATCAATTCCCCGGGATCCGTGTTTTCAATTGTTTTCGCTTCAATTTTCGCAGGACGATACCATCCGAAATCGAGAGTGAAATCCTGCCGGGAAGCGACCCTCACAGCTGGGGGTGCACCGGTGGTTCCCACCAATTCAGGCTCCAAAAGCCCGGACGATCTCCAAGTGCGCGTCCACCGATTCGGATCAAGTTGCAAGGATCTGGCAAGACTCAACTGCCAATCCAGGAAGCGGATGGCTCCATCGCCACCCACGGCAAATTCCGTATCCGAAGGAAAGGAATCCATGGCGATGAAAACGTCGGTTCCATTATAAGGCAGAAACACACCCAGTGAAGCAAAGAAGGCACTGTTCACATCGTCGTTTGCCAAACTCCCCTCACCGAAACCAAACCCACCTGTATTATACCAAGTCCCCGGGGAGGAATCTCCAACCAGAAAACCCAATTCAGATACTTGAATGGTCTGAGGGGCCATGGGAACAAGGGAGACAGGCGCCTGCTGTCCATCCGAAGTTCCAGTCGGATTTACAATTCGAATGGTATATTGATCCTCTGGTTTTGCCAGAGGGGAGATGGGGATGGATAACATCGTTACGACGGCAAAATTATCCACAGAGAACATACTGTTGGTGCCGATATAGGCTACGGCAAGTTGTTTAACTAAACCAGCAGTCTGAGGGATAAGAACAGGCCTATCGAAACTGGCAGCTTTAATTCTTACAAAATCATTGTCGCTGATGGGCAACGCCGTGAAGGGGTTCGGAATGGCAGGGGCATTTCCCAGTGGTTCCACTTCCACCAGAAACTGCAAGGACCTAAGCTGAGATTCAGGTTTCAGGTTCACGACAATCGGAAGGATGATCTTTGATCCCATTCCTACGGTTAAACTCTCGGTAATACCGATCTCATTCTGGATCGCCTGAATTCCGGTGACAGTTTCACTGGAATTATCCTGTATAAAAGCTTTCAAGCTTAAGGAGGTCAGGTCGAGGTCAGGCTGGATCCACTTAATGACACCCACCTTATTTGTGAGATTGACCTCAAAGCTGTTGGTTGTCGGATCAGACCCATCCACGGTATAGAAAATACGGCTGCTCAGGAATACATTGGTATTCCCATCCACCACAACAACATCTTTGCCACTGGGAAAATATCCGAAGTTGGGAATCATTCTCGGTTCAGCAACATCAATTTGGATATCAGGATTCCCACTGCCCGGAGGAGGAGTCAAACCTGAATTGGAAACATCCCTGAGAAGATGATAGTGAGATTCGGTTGCGATGACGCTGCCTGTCGGTGACACCACCACTCCGACCGGCTCTCTGGCTTCAGCGATAGTTACATTTCCATCGAACCAACCGGGAAACTGCGGTCCCCAGAGTTCCTTATCGATTCCGTAAAGAGTCGAAACAATCGGGAAACTGTTGACCAACCGGACCCGATGGTTCATCCGGTCTGCCACAACCAGCACCCCGTTTCCTGCGCGGGCCAGGTCATGGGGATGATCAAAGAGGGCATCGGCAGCAAAACCATCCCTGAAACCGCTGACTCCATCCTGCCCGGCGTAAATAGTAATGACTCCGGGCTTATCGGGATCCACGGTGCTCAAAACATGTCTTCCGGATTCACTGACGACAATCAATCCGTCCTCCAACACGGCCAAGCCCCGTGGTTCCACTAACCCTTCTGCCAGAATAGTGCCATCGGCAACCGAAAAGTCACCGGTTCCGTTTTCAAACAGGAAAAGAGTCCCCCCAAATTCGGTTACCACCAAGTTGCTTGAAGGAGTCAGAGCGATGGCTGTGGGTTGAGTTAATCCAGACCAGACAGCGGTCTGATTGCCGAACAAGTCGAACTTCAATACTTTACCGGCAGTTTCATCGACGACATAAAGATTATTGACTGGATCAAACATCAGATCGACCGGCAACTCCAAACCTTCGCTGATATAAGTAGAAACAAGGTCACCCGCTAAGTCGACTTGGCGAACCGCCTGGTTTTCGCTGTCAGCCACAAAGAGAAATCCCTGAAGATCGAACGCCAAGCCCATAGGCCGATTGAACTGAGAAACCTTGGTAAGATTTCCGTCAAAATGCCCAAAATGATCCAGGTTAAACTGGTTAGCCCCACCGCCTAATGTATCGACCTCAACCTGGGCGAAAGAAGAAACGATACCGAGCATCCCACAAAGAACTCCGATGCCCCACGTCAAGGAACGTGCGGCCCCCGATTGGGGACTTCTCGGATTCTTGAAAATATCCCTAAGCATACCTACAAACCTTCGGTAAAGAACAATTTCCCCAATTATTCGTTACTCTCTTCCTGATTATCTGCCTTTTTTCTACGATTCCACCAGACATTTGAATTCCCGTCATCCGACCAGAATTCCCGGTTTTCCTCCACCAGTCGATTGGGAATCGGGTCATTCGGAGCGATCTCTAAAATTTTATTTTCCGTTTCATCTGTATGGAAATGAAGGTTTTCATCAATGATGGTTGGAGTAATGAAAATGAGAAGATTGGCATGGTTCTGCTCTTTGGCATCATGTCGGAATAATCGACCGAAAAACGGCATTTTACCCAGGATCGGAACCCTCTTGGTGGCGGTGGTTTTGATGTCGGAAGTCATACCGCCCATGACCAGAGTGTTTCCGGTCTTCACCATAACCAGGGTATTGAGCTTGCGGATGGCATAGATGTTAGCCGTATTCTGTGCTCCATTCAGAATTTGGGTATCCACGCCATCAATATTTGAGACCTCGTTGGTGATGTTCATGATAATATTATCGTTGGAAGTAATCCTCGGTAGAACATCGATTGTGGTTCCCACATTGGTATAAGTAATCACAGCGGTAGGAGGCGTATTTTCCGTTCCCGGTGTGATCTCGAAAATGGGAAAGGATCGGGTGACGGAAAGACGGGCGGGGTAATTGTTCATAACCACTTCCCGCGGCTCGGCGACCACCTTTGAATCCGCATCTTCTTCGAGAAAGGACAAGACCACACTCACACCATCGGCGGAAAGAAAAGCGGTATTTTGATCAAACCCACGTGCGGTATCCAAACTAAACCCGGGCACTGTGGAAAGCGGGCTGAAAGTCGAGTTCCGCGTCGACGACTGAGAGGCATTGGGAGTCACCGTGATGTCACGTCCTCCGGGTGTGGTGAAGGTAGAAGGAATGCCCGGTTTGATTATCGACTGCTGAAATGAGGTGAACCCGTTTCCAAACTTTATATTCTGAGCTGAAAGAGTCCCACTCCAGTCGATTCCCTTGATGGAACTGGGTTTTTTGGAGGTTTCTATAATCTTAGCACTGATCAGGACCTGTTTAGGTTGCAGGTCCATCATCTTCACCAAATTTCTCATATCTTCGACCTCTGACTCAATCGTCCTTGCCAAGAGTTTACTGGTTCCGGGAATGGCTGAAATCGTATTTCGGCTCTCTCCAAAAGTGATTGTTACCACATCGGCAACATTGGTTGCATTGGCGTATTGAAGGTCGATAACAGTTGTCACCAAGGGTTCCTGCCCCGGAGCGGGTTTGAAGCTTACCAGATTAATTCTGGTTTTCGGATTCTCCTTAAGCATTAAACCATTTAATTCCAAGATGGTATCCATGGCATCCCTGGCGGTCACCTCGATAAATTCCACAGTTACAGGAGAAAAAGGAACGGGAGTCCCCGCAGGACCAATCGGTCCCTCTACAACCTTGGGGTCAAAAATAATATTCATGCCGGCACCGGCAGCCAAACCATCAATCGCCTTCATCAATTCAGCATTATCTATGCTGATATTAATCAACATTTCCGAGGGATCCGGTTCCTCTTCCTCCTGAGAATTTGAGGCAGTGTCCTCCGAATCACCCTCTGATTCTTCGGCTGTAGTTTCGCTACCGGCATCTATGGGTAGTTGGGCCGCTCTTACGGAGATGACATATCCATCTCCATCCTGTTTCAACTGGAGATTGTTATTGGTTAAAATGGCATTCAAAACAACACGGGGACTTACCAATCCGAAAGACTCCGTCAATCTGGGCAAATCCTCGGGATTTCCTCCCGGTCCAAGAAGCTGGTTTGCCAATTCCTGTTCAGTAGTTAACAGGACCAACCCTGCTAATCCTGCTAGACCGTCGATGGTTTCGAACAAACCGGCATCCGCAAGATTCACCTCGATCATGTCCTCTTCATTTTCCGTTACCGGTTCCGGTAGAGTCGGTTCTACGGGGTCTTCAGACGGAGGTTCCTCATTGGCCAGAACTTCATCATTTCCACTCGTCTCGGATCCCGGGGAAGATTCCGCTTCCGCAGGGTCGTTGTTCTGCTGGTAGAGACGGTTAATTAATTCTTCTTCGGAGGGGTTACTCTGGGTAATTCCCCATGGAGACATGCTGAATGCATAGAACCCTACCAATATAAAGATGACGAATTTTGCTCTCATCTAATCTATTCCCATTCCGCCTTGGAGCATTGGAAGCATCAGGAGATTACTTTCAACCCAATCATGCACCAAACTTTTCAAAAATCCTTTTG
Organism: Verrucomicrobiales bacterium; assembly: GCA_012959985.1. Lineage (GTDB taxonomy): Bacteria > Verrucomicrobiota > Verrucomicrobiia > Limisphaerales > DUCD01 > DUCD01. Next base: position 40,174 of record DUCD01000056.1, read on the forward strand.
TGAGGCCCGTTCACTTTTTATAATTCTCACGTGAGCGCCTCTGGAGAACGACTTTCTTCAGCACTCCCCGACCTTCCGTAGGCTTGTATTGAATAGTGACCGATTCCTTGCTGATTTCCAACAGCTTAACCGAATACTTCGTTTTATCGACAATAAGATCACGTTCCTGATTCAGCCGGAAGGTCTTGTTTTCAATCATCGCTGTGCTGGCTTTGCCCATATCCATCACCATAATCAACTTGAATTCAACGTTGGCGGGCACTTGAGCTTCTGTATTTACAATTGTTACGACAGGTGTTTCAGGAAGACGCCTGACAGATCCCGGAAAAAACGGATCTTTGCCGGATCCTTTGTAGTCATCTTCAAAAACAGACAGGTTTTCAGGCTCCTTATCCTCAGTCTCCTCAGAAGCAACAACAGGAGGTTTCTTGGAGGAAGCTCCGGCTGGCTTTGCTGGGTCGTCAGAGCCGCAGCCCCCGACAAGGAACAGAATCGTCAATAGAAATCCGTACAAGTATCTGAACTGAATAC
>DUCD01000057.1 GCA_012959985.1 Verrucomicrobiales bacterium
ATGCTTCAATTGGAAGTACACTGGAAGATTCCGGAAACTCTGAATTGATCGAAGACACCCCTTAACTTAGTGCCATTCTGGCCTGTCCCCTAGTTTTATTCAGGTAGTCTGTAGCGTGCGCTGTCCTCAGCGCATTTGCGGTGGAATTCGGCCGAGGACAGCCGACGCTACAGCAGGACTTTCCCCTTACAAATAATTCCACCCTGATGAAATCATCTGGCGCTCTTTGTGTTGACCTAATATGCAGGTGGTCTTTATTGTGTGTTATTCTCGTTTTTTTCGAAATATGCGTCAAGTTGATCATTGGAATGGTGACAGGACTTGGATTGGGGTTGGTGACCTTTGGGCTAGCCATAATGCAGCGAGGAATCCTGCTTGATTTCGAGACATTTGCAAGGAATGGCCCGCCTCCAGCTGAAGCGATTCTCGCCGGGGGAGTTGCCTTACTTACAACCGGACTCACCTTGCTCATTCTGTTTTTAAGTCCCTTCTCAAGACGGCCATGGTTCATTGCTGACCAAGAACAAGCCGTCACTTCGACTCCCGACTCCAACAGCTGACTTTCCTTACTGAGACTTGAAAAGTTCGAGCTGTCCGTTTTTCACTCGTTGAATTTCACGGGTCGTTTTGCTATCTTTTGCTTGAAATGAAGGTTGCGCTTGAATCACCGGTGGGTCCGGTCCATGTCCTGACGGAAGAAAGACTGGAGGAAGGGATTCGTGAATCCCGATTGAATGGACGTGGACGGATTATCATTCCGATCCAACGGTCCGAACAGGCTCCTGTCCAACGTCTGGTCAATGTCCTTCAGCCGGGATCCTACGTGCGTCCGCATTATCATCCACGTCCTCAGGCCGTCGAGCTTATCTGCATTCTGCGCGGCCGGGTGAACTTTGTCGTGTTTGATGAAACAGGGCGAATCGAAAAGTCCGTAACTTTGCAGACTGGATCCGCACCGACGATTATGGATATCGAGCCAATGGTTTGGCATACGATCATCGCGTTGGAGTCGGACTCGGTCATTCTTGAAATCAAAGGTGGCCCGTATGATCGGGTGAAGGACAAGGTGTTTGCCGACTGGGCGCCGGAGGAAGGTTCTCCAGAAGCCGACTCGTTTCTTAGGTCCATGGCTTCGGAGTCTTGCAGTGGTTAAGGTGGAGGCGCCTCGATAAGCAACCTGGCCTGTCGCTGTGAGTTGCCGGATATATTGGTCTTATGCACAATGACATTGGATTGAATCTGTTTAGAATGCGAATAGTGGCGGCAGTTTTTGTGGGGGTGACCATTTTAATCTGTGTGGTGATATGGAAGTTTGGAGGTCGTCGAATCGTCGGTCGTGCAGTCGCGCCCGATGGCACTGAAATGCAGATTACGCAAACATTCACTTGGGGCGGTGACCTATTCAACACGGGTTTTACTTACCGGAAGCCAGGAGGGTTATGGGATGGGTTTTATTTCGATCACGAAGATAGTTATTGGGCAAAAAGCCGGGTTCAATTAAACACAAACTCCGGTGTTGCCTTGTTCTATCGCGGTAATTCCATTGCGGTTACATTTGACTGGCGAAAGGAAATATATACGCTGCACCGCCTAGGAAGAGTTGTGACAAATTCACCATCTCAATTGCCGCAATGAAAATACACTGACTGACCTTCGATAAGAAAAAGACTCTTTTCCATGGATTTGTATTGGTATTGGAATCGCCTCAAGGCTATGGGGCCGGCGGAAATGCTGAGTCACGGCATCAAGAAAAGTCGTCAGATTAAAGATTCCTGTTTTCTGCCGGACTGGTCTCGTTGGCAGTGCCCATCCACTGAGCTTGCCGATTGTTACCCCTTACTTCCCGAACCTGATCAGGCACCCGGTGAGCTGAAGTTGTGCCTGGGAAAAGATGCTGGAGCGATCATGAAGCGCCAATGGAAGTTCTTCGGGCATCTCGACCTTCAGGTCGATGATCCTCCCCGTTGGCACAAGGATTATATCTCCGGAAAGGATTTCCAGACCACGCGATCCGCGTTTCGGTTGAATCATCGGAAATTGGATTCGAGGTCTGATATCAAACTGATCTGGGAACTCAGCCGGTGGTATTCGCTCGTTCGCCTTGCTCAGGCGGCGTTCGTTTTCCGCAATGAGGATTATGCTGAAACCTGTCTGCGACTTCTTGAGAATTGGACAAAATATAATCCTCCCTATCGGGGGTTCAATTGGACCAGCTCTCTCGAGGTGGGCATGCGCTTGATTCAATTTACCTGGATCGATGGCCTTTTGTCGAAGTCCTTCCCATCTCGAATTCCTGAGTTGAACCGGATTGCAAAGACTATTCTGCCTCAGCACGCCTATTTTGCAGGGAGATATCTCTCATTTGGATCCTCTGCAAATAATCATATACTTGGTGAACTGGCCGGGTTGATTACAGCCACCTGCCGTTGGCCTTCCCTTGAAGAATACGGAATTCCTTTGGTGCGTCTTCGTGAACTCTGGCAGAAGGAAGTATTGAGACAATTCGCACCCGATGGCGGCAACCGGGAGCAGGCGCTGAATTACCATATTTATTCCTGGGAATTCTGCCGACAAAGTGCAACGGCCCTTCATTGCCGGAAAATGGAAATTTCCGAGGAAGTCCTGGATCGTCTTGCCGTCGCTTCGGCATTTTACGCCACGATACAGGCTGAGCTTTCCAATTGGGATTATGGGGATTCGGACGATGCCTATGTCACTCCCTTTGTTCTCGATGAAAACCGATCCTCTGCAGAATATGTTCAATGGTTTCGCGATCCGGAAAGCAGTCCAGGTTTGAATTACTGGTGGAATAAGGACCTCTGGGAAAACCGATCTATTTCTTCACCTCGTTCTCAACCGAAAGAAGACTGGCAGATGTTTCAGGACTCCGGATTGGCGGTATTCAAGTCCTCGGATTGGACACTGCGATTTGACTTCTCAAAGCTTGGATATCTGGCCACCGCTGCCCATGGTCATTTAGATGCGCTACATCTTTCACTTTGGTATCGTGGTGAACCTGTTCTGATTGATCCAGGTACGGGTGCTTATTACGGAGATACTCGATTAAGAGTCTGGTTGGCGTCCCGGTCTGTTCACAATGGTCCCAATCCCCTTGGTGGTGATTTCCCGAATCGCCTCGGGCCTTTTCTTTGGGCCTCTCACCATGAAGTTCCCCAGGTTGATTTATCCGGCAACATCCTGGGGCGGTTCAGTCTTCCTTCCGGGGAAATGCAGCGCCGTATCAAATACCTTCCTGATGGCAACGGATGGCAGATCGAAGACACCTTTTTCCCGGATCCCTCAGCTGATTCCTCCGATTTTGAAGTGCGATGGCAGTTTTCCCCAGAGAGTTCAATCGAATTTCGCAGTGAAAGGAAATTCAAACTGACTTTGTCCGATTCATCTTCGCTGGAAATTGAAGTTTCCAAGGAATGGCAGAATGTTGATTTAAACCTGCCCACAGAGGTCGAAAAGGAACTTTCTCCCCAGTATCAACTGCCGGTGGAAGGACCATTGGACGGCATATGTTCCCGAAGATTTCGGAAGTTGGAGTATGCCCCCTTTATTCTTCTCAGGGGAAAAGGGCATAGTGCTTGCGTTTTTCGTACCAGGTTTTTAGCCTCGGCCCCCAAATGAAAATCAGTGTATTCGGTTTGGGGTACGTCGGTGTGGTTACCGCCGGTTGCCTGAGTGATAAAGGACATGAAATCATCGGTGTCGATGTTCAATCCTCCAAGATCGAATCCTTGAATCAGGGACAGTCTCCGATTGTAGAGCCGGAACTTGACCTGCTGATTCAAAAGGCGCATCAGCACGCATTGCTTTCGGCAACCGACGATTCCGAAAAAGCGATTTTAAATTCAGATTTATCACTGATCTGCGTGGGGACTCCTTCGAATGATGCGGGAGGACTTGATCTGAGGTATGTCCGGGAAGTCTCCAGCCAGATTGCAGAGGTTCTAGCACAAAAGAGTTCCACCGGAGTTCCCCATTACCTGGTTTATCGGAGTACCATGCTTCCCGGTAGTACTCAGGCCCTGGTCGATGAGTATTTCCATGAACTTCAGGAAAGGAACTCCATTGAAGTATTCTTTCTACCGGAATTCCTTAGAGAAAGCACCGCCGTTGCAGATTTCAAGAATCCGTCATTATCGGTCATTGGAAGTCGCGATGGGCTACCGATTCCGGATGCCGTTTCCAGGATAATTGAATCGGATTCCACCACTCCATCCCGTGTGGTCAATTGGAATACTGCCGAAATGATCAAGTATGCCTGCAATGCTTTTCACGCAACGAAGGTGACTTTTGCCAATGAAATGGGGCGGTTGGGAAAACATTTCAAGATTGATTCACGTGCGGTGATGGACCTGCTATGTCAGGATGATCGCTTAAACCTTTCTCCCTACTACCTGCGTCCCGGGAATCCGTTTGGTGGTTCCTGTCTGCCGAAAGACCTGAGAGCATTGATCGACAGTAGTCGACGTCATGGATTGAGTCTGCCGATGTCCGAAAACCTGTTGATCAGTAATCAGGTCCATCTGGATGATTTGATCAGGAGAATTGAACGGTCCGGCGAAAAGGAGATCATCCTGTTGGGCTTGTCCTTCAAGAACAACACGGATGACCTGAGGGAAAGTTCAATGGTGGAGGTTGCGCAGTTTCTTCTGGGAAGGGGGTATACCCTTCGAATCTATGATCCTCACCTGAATGTTGCCCGGCTAGTCGGAAGTAATAAAAGGGTGCTTGAATCCAAGATGCCCCATCTGGCGGCTGTATTGATTGAAGATCCCAGGAAAGCCATCGGAGAGAGAGGCCTGATTGTGGCCGCCCAGAAGAATCTTTCGATGGGTGAATTGAAAGACATGGTGACCGAAAAACACCGAATTCTGGACGTCAATGGGTGGGACGAATTGAAGGACTTGAGTGCAACCTATGAAGGATTCTGCTGGTAAACCTTGCATTCTCATTCTGGTTGAAAATCTTCCGGTGCCTCTGGATCGGCGTGTCTGGCAGGAATCCTGCACCTTACGGGACGCCGGCTATGAGGTGGTTGTCATCTGTCCCCGAATGAGGGGATATACCGCCCTCATGGAAACTCTCGATGGGATTCATATTTATCGACATTGGATCAGCGATGAAGCGGGCGGGTTCTTCGGCTTCATTCTGGAATATCTTTCTGCTTTGTGGGGAGAAATGAGACTGGCTTGGAAGGTTTGGCGCCGTCACCGATTCAAGGTGATTCACCTGTGCAATCCTCCCGATCTACTTTTTCTGGTCGCACTCCCGTTTAAGCTGTTGGGTGTCCGGGTCATTTACGATGTCCATGATTTATGGCCGGAAATGTTCGAGGCGAAATTCGAAAACCGGGGTTTGTTTTATTATTTGGTAAGAATCGCAGAAAGCATGACTTATCGGATTTCCGACCTGGTTCTGGCTACTAATGAAACCGTTCGTCGGGTGGCCCTGGAAAGAGGCAGAAAAACTCAGGATACCGTTTTCGTCGTTCGGACGGCTCCCAAAATCTCAACCGGAGAGGTATCCGTAAATCCCGAATTGAAAAAAAACCGACAATTCCTGGTGGGATACGTCGGAGTGATGGGCAATGCGGATGGCGTGGAATATTTAGTGCGTGCTGCCGATCACTTGGTCAATAAGTCCGGGCGCCTTGATGTGCAGTTTTTGCTGATGGGGACCGGACCTGAATACGATCACTTGGTCTCTCTAAGGGATTCTCTCGGTCTTCAGGAGTTTGTGGATCTGCCGGGCAGGGTTTCCAATGAGTTTCTTTTTTCGGCCTTGAAAACCATTGACCTTGGTGTTTCCTGTGATCCCAAAAACACCTATAACGATGGGTGCACTATGAATAAGGTGCTGGAATATATGGCCTTCGGTAAAGCTCAGGTGATGTTCGATCTGGTGGAAGGCCGCGCTTCTGCTCTGGAGGCTTCGAATTACGTCGTCAGGAACTCCTCCGAGGATCTTGCACAGGAAATTATCGATCTTCTGGAGCAACCGAAACAACGTGAGAAAATGGGGGCTTTTGGAAAAAAACGACTTCAGGAACAATTGAACTGGGAAAAATCCGTTGAATCGCTGCTTTCCGCCTACCGGAAAGTTTTGGAGATTTGATGCATGGCTTATCCCTGTTTTTCCTGGACCGGCCTCGGCGCGGCCAGCTTTAGGACGAGGGGTTCTTTTGCTGAACTCTTTTAAAAACACCCTGTGTCTCTTTCACTGTGCTCCCTGTGGTTGTCTTTTCTTTGGATATAAATGGGAACGTAATCTTGCAAAGCAGTCGAGGGAACCTTAGTTATTGGTTTTTGCGAGACGTCCAGGATGTTTTAAGCTGTTTGAATGGTCTCGACGCTTGAACGATTTTTGAGGTGGTGGGTCTCACTACTGATTAGGTGGCAAAAACAAATGAGTAGCGAAACCGACAACGAAAACACGAAATCCCTGCTGGAAGACATTCGGTTTTACTGGGAGGCCCTGCCCTTTAAGCCGTTGTTCTTCTCTTTGGTCGGCGCATGGTTCCTTTTGTTCCATTTTTTCGGCAACTCGACACTCGGCTATATTGATACGCCTTCCTTGTTCAGTTGGATGAAATACAGCTATACCCAAAATCCGGATGACGAACATGGGATGCTCATTCCATTTGTGGTTATCGCTCTCTTCTGGTGGAAAAGAAAAAACTTTGACAGGGTTTTAACCCGGAATTGGTGGCCCGCCATCACGCTCCTTATTATTGGCTTATTTGCCCATGTTCTTGGATTCATGATCCAGCAGGCCCGTCTTTCCATTGTCGGACTTTTCCTGGGACTATACGGGCTGATCGGGCTGACCTGGGGGTCTCAGGTTCTCAAGAAATCCTTTTTCCCCTTCTTTCTATTCGTTTTCTGTGTCCCGATCGGCACTTTGGCCGAAACCCTGACATTTCCGCTTCGCATGCTTGTAACCTATGTCTCATCAGGTCTTGCCGTTACTGTTTTTGGAATCGATGTGATTAGGGATGGGACTCAGCTTTCTTCCGCGAATGGAAAATTTCAATACGATGTCGCAGCC
>DUCD01000058.1 GCA_012959985.1 Verrucomicrobiales bacterium
GCAGCCCAGTAGGGATCGTTGAACCGGCGCACGGTCTTGTTGGCGTCCAGAATCCATTCGGGGATCAGACCTGAACTGAACATGAGGGCTTCGATCTCTGGATAGTTGCCGTTGGCCCAATCATCAATGGACAGAATCTGGCCGTCGGTCAGACCGCCAGCCCAGTTGTCCCACGCCGGGATAGTCCCATCCTCTTGGACGTTTGTGCCCTTGCCCCCGTGGAGCGCCTCGTAATAGCGGAACACCACACCGGGCGGAATCGTTCCGTCGGCTTCCATCGTGGTGATGTGTGCGGCCCACTCGTCGTAGGTCATATGGATAAATCCGTACTCGGTGGAGCAGGGAGAGTAGATCGTGTCGTGGCTGGCACTGGCTGGTGTAGCAGTCAGAACAGCGCCAAAGATGGCTACGGCTACTAATACTTTTAGCATATTTAGATAGTCCTATCCTATTAGATGGGCAGGTGGATCCAAACCAAGACTTCGGAGTTCGTCAGCGAGTGACTTTTTCGGAGCATCCTCTTTCGGGATGTCTTTCAGGGCTTGCCATTTGGCATCCTTTGCCAAGGTTCCGTACTTGTTATCCCGACTACTCGTCATCGACTTAACTAAATCTGTCCGACGGGTGGCTATCTGGGCGATAAGTTCGATTCCAGAGTCATAGCGACCCTGACCGATCATTTTGACCAAGACTTCGGGTGACGGCAGCCTGAGTGGTTTCTTTTTGATCTCATCTAATTCATCAAGAATCGCATGCGCGACTTGCTGGGCCGCGGCCACTTCGGCCTTCGTCTTGAAGTACCCAAGTTCAACAGCGCGACCCTCGCGTCTAACGCGCGCTCTGATCATTCCTGCATTCTTATTACTTGTCATGCTCGCAGGGTAACGATTTGTGAGAGAATTCACAACCTGTGTTACAAGATTTTTTCTGGCTTGGAGAAAACTAGCAAAGATTCGTGCGGTATCCGTTGTTCAGAGTTTTCTCCATGACCTAACCCGCTGACCGGGATAATAATCGTATCTATCTGTTTGAATCCCATCTGGCCACAAGTGTCAGCATGCCATTTCGTCACATGCTGTATTTTTCCATCTCTAATGTGGTCCTTAATGTTGATAATCAAAAGGCCCCCGACTTTAAGAACCTTCTTAGCCTCTATCCACGCTTCGGTGTGGAAGTGTTTGTAGTCCTCACCCCACTGCATCGCCGCAGCACTACCTTTTGTTAGTTCCCGACCGAGGTAATGCCGGTAGGTGTGTCGCTTACTGCTGTCTCTGGCCTCATGGTGGTCGGCCATACGATTGCCGAAACACGGTGAGGTAACCACGGCATCAAAGTATTCTTCTTCATACCCGGTCTTTAAAGCACTACCCACAGCAGTGCCTATTCGTTGGTACGCCCATTCTGGTTCAATCTCTATACCTGTCGTCATGTATGGCAAATCGTGGATCGTGCCGATTCCGGCGAAAGGATCCAAAATCAAGAGGCTGGGATTGTCCCCAAGGATTTCGATGATTGAGTTGAGATGTTTAGCGGTGAACTTCGCCGGATGCGGAGGGGGAAGTGGACGATCGGCATCCGTGTCTACTGCGTAGGGGTCGAAACTCACGAACGCCCCCGATACTTCTTTTTTAGTTTCATCTGACGGGGGGCTGGCTGACCCTCATGTAGGACAGTGTGACTTGTTCCAGCCTTACCTCCCTTTACTCCCGGTTCGTCCTGCTTGTAGAAGGTGAGGATTCCAAAGGGGGTGCTGTAGACATCCTTGAATTCGTCAGATTCGATCAGGTCTTTATTCATGTGATGTGTCCTCCCAACATGATTTACTTGGATTCCAGTGATGGACTCCGCTGCTATAGAATAGCCATGCCGCCACAGCGACGTTGGCTCGTCCGTGGAACGGGTGGTAGTCACCCCACCCGGCTCTTTCGGATCTTTCCGCCCAGTATCTGGCGAGGTGTTGGAACCAGCCTACGGCGAGAGCGTCGGACACTACGTCTGAACCGATGTGATGGCTCTGCCCGCTGGACTCACAGAAGGCGATCATGCGAGCCAACACCCTGTCTTCTGGGAGGAAGTACTCGTTGATCAGTTCTCCCAAGGTGGGGAGTTCGTAGTGTTCGTCGCCCGGCTCGCAGCCGTGTGAACACGGCGTCTCCATCTGCCCAAATTCCGGGTAGTTCTGATAGAGGAGGGCGTGCGGCCCGCCCAACGAGAGAACGTGGGCCTTGCGTGTCTGCGGTCCGTAGACACCGTCAACAGATTGCATGCCGAGTTCGATTTGGAGGACGGTGATCTCTTGGGATCGTTCAAAATACCGGTACTGCTGTCCAGTCATGGAGTTGACGGATCTCGTGTGAACACGCGGAAGCGTCGTAGTAGTCGTGGTCGTACTCGTACTCGTCGTAGTTACCGCCACAAGGGTCGGGCGCACGATCGCGATCGTAGTACTGGTAGTGCTGGTAGTGCTGGTGGTGGTTGCCGGAGGTTTCGATATGGCGGTTACAACCTTGGTCTGGCCACTGATCGGAGTAACGTTTCCGGCAGTTGTGCCATCGAAGCAGGATGCCGTCCATGCAAAGATAGTTAAGAGTGTCCCAACGGCGATTCGTGAAAACATGGTCGCTCCTCTCCAGTTGACCAAAGTCCACAATATTAGGTATGCTGGTGTGGGCCTTTACAGTGTACTCCTGTGGGCAAACCGCTTCTGTAGGGTATACGGAAAGGTCGGCCAGTCACAACCTGCGAGGAAAATTTATGCCAAGCACTAAAGACGATAATAGCAAATTGGAAATACCGGAAGATTTGATAGAGGCAATTGAAATGGGATCCTTTGAACGGTTGATTCCCCGACAAGGTTCTCCGATGATACACAAATTTTTAATGAATCCAGATGACGAGGTTGCTGGAGGGGCCGCTACCGAGTGGATCAAACAGCAAAAGGCGTTTTGGCCAGAAGTTGACCGGGTAGTCATGCGCCTCCACAAAGTGGCTCCCGTCGATGCTATGCCGGAATGGCATCATCAGCCATGGTGGATGATGCTTACTCTTCCGTGGTCCGATGGATTGGGTCAAGCCATACGGGATGCAGATTCGTGGTGTGATAAAAGAGAGAATGCCCAGTCCGCGTAATGCTCCTCGCCGGGAGTCGGTCACCGTAACTAAACTTGGGAAGTACGGGCATGTAATTTGGGCGCACCAATTGGTGTGCGGTCACACCATCACACGGAAGCGGAAATCGCCTACCGGCGTACTTGGTTGTGTCAAGTGTATAGAGGCGTCTGGTTTTGAAGAACTCGCCCAGAGCCTCACCGTTCCTGTTGAATCCCCATTTGATGACGACCTCTCGCAAGCCGAAGCGGAGGCGCTTAAAGTGAAAGCCTTGTTGGCTGGGCGTTTCGGCGTTCCCCCGGAACAGGTGGATGTGGTCGTGCGAGCCAATCTCAACGGAATTATGGAGTTGGATTCGGCCACGATTTCCCTCACACGCAGGCAATTGATGAATTTCTCGTAGCCCGGGTTGCTCAATAATCCGATCCGCTGTATTGTTTCTTCATGCCCTCCGAACCTTCCCCCGAACAGATCTTTGAAGTTTTTGAATGTTGGGTATCCACTTGTAGAACTTCTGTCCGAGGCCGCAAGCCGGTTCTAGGCGACAAGCGACGACGCAAGATCAAGCAGGCTATCGCCATGTATGGAGTCGATGACTGTAAAGATGCAATACGAGGGGTTACCCACTCCCCATGGCACATGGGTCACAACCCACAAGGCAAGAAGTACGATGATATCGAACTTATATTAAGGGATGAAAAACACATAGAAATGTTCTTAACTTATGCCGACTTGTTGGACGGCGATTTCAAAGTTATCGAACTGTACGCGAACACTGAAGAACCATTCTGATAAGTTATGGACAAGGACGCACTTGCTGGGGCAGTGAAACTGGTCTGCGTTAATTGGAATCTCCCTACTGTCGGTCCCCCCTTTCAAGATCGATGTAGACTCTGGTGGGATTTTTTAAATGACGTTGAAATCGATTTAGTGAATGAAGCCATTAAACAACTTATCTCGTTGGATCAAAGATTCCCTCCACGCGTAGGACAGGTTCGACGGTTAGTAATAGATATGAAATTGAAGGATCCGATACCTAGTCCTCCTGAGGCATGGGCACAGTTGCGCTCAGCCATCGACGCTTCTGAGGCGGGAGTGACTTTCCAAAAGCCCCACGACCTTGTCGGCCAGACCATGAGATCGTTTCCCAACAGTGGTACTGCGTTGAGAACCAACTCAGATAGAGATCTATTTCTGTCTGCTTACGACAGAATCGTTCAGAACGCTGAAAAAGAAAGGTACTTAGGTGGATCGAACACCTGAGGTTGACCTCGTTCTCTCCAAACTGGACAAAGTACGACATGCCGGTAACGGCTGGGAAGCATGCTGTCCAGCCCATGCCGATGATAAGCCTTCTCTTACTGTCGGAATCGGGCGAGAGGGGCAGGTTCTTTTGCACTGCCATAGCGGTGCCGCATGCTCTTTCAGCGAAATCTGTGACGCTATAGACCTTAAGCCAAATGACTTGTGGCCAGAGTCGGATAAGCCAAAACAGAAACTACGGAAAGAGGCCACCTACGTCTATGAAGATGCTGATGGAAATCCCGTAATGCGGGTGATCCGCTTCAAAGATGAGTTGGGTGCCAAAACTTTTCGACAGCAGAGGTATGCAAATGGTGAGTGGGAGTGGGGCACTCAAGATATAGAAAAACCCCTCTATCGATTGCCGCAGGTTTTAGAGCGAATCTCCAATGATGAAATCGTCTACGTCGTGGAGGGCGAGAAGGACGTTCACACGTTGGAATCGTTGAATCGGGTGGCAACTTGTAACCCCGGTGGAGCAGGAGCCGAAGGACAAGATAAGTGGTTACCTCAACACACTCAAGCCTTGGCCGGTGGAAAAATCGTTATCATCGCTGATGATGATAAACCCGGCTATGCCCATGCAGCCCATGTGGCAGCAGAACTTAGAAAGGTTGGAGCGAGGGTAAAGGTCTTCAAACCAGCACGGGGCAAAGACATTTCAGATCACATAGGCACTGGGCTGTCGCTGAGCGATTTAGAGATTGTTGTTAGTGAGATCAGAGACGAATTCACCGACCTCGTTGATGCCCTTGCCAATCTTGACCACAGTCAACCATTAGGCGTCAGAATCAACAAAGCCAAACGTCTTTTGGATGGGTTCGACACTGAAGACGGATTGGACGAAAAGGGACGGCTGGTGGATTGGGCCACGCTGATCAAGGAGGAATCGGAAGACTCCTACGACTGGTTGATTCCCAATCTTCTGGAACGTCAAGAACGAGTGATCGTTGTCGCGGCAGAGGGAGTCGGCAAAAGTTATTTAGCCCGGCAGGTGGCGCTCATGTGTGCTGCCGGAATACATCCATTCAAACGAGACAAGATGCCACCGATTCGGACCTTGTTTGTTGATTTGGAAAACCCTGAACGGATCATTAGAAGAACGGCTCGGAAGATATACGAAAGAATCGAAACCGTCGGAAAAGCCAAGGAGATGCAAGCCCATCTCGTTGTCAAGCCTGATGGGCTGAATCTTCTAAAGCCCGAAGATAAAAATACCTTGATCAAATGGATTGAAGAGACTCAACCGGAACTGCTTGTTCTTGGACCGCTCTATAAGGCATTTCTGGATCCGGGCGGAAGAACTTCCGAATCGGTAACTACTGAAATAGCAAGATTTTTAGATTACATTCGCAGTGAATATGGTTGTGCCCTTTGGCTAGAACATCACGCCCCATTGGGATCTGGCACCAGCAGGGAAATGCGTCCGTTTGGTTCTGCTGTGTGGAGCCGTTGGTCAGAGTTCGGGATTGCCATCGTTCCAGACCCGACAGACCCTAGTGTCTTGGAAGTGAAGCATTATCGTGGAATGCGCGACGAGCGAGAGTGGCCTATCCGCATGCGTCGTGGTGGTGACGATGAGTGGCCATTCATTGTTTTGGAATTTTATAATCCAATGGAAAAGCGGTAATGAACACCGACGAAGAGTGGGTTCGGCAGGCCAAATGTAAAGATGAAGACATCCATTTGTTTTTCATCTTGCGTGGTGATCCGCAACAGCGATCAAAAAGAGAGACGGCCTACGGCATTTGTAGAGGCTGTCCGGTCCAGAGGGAGTGCTTGGACTACGCGATGATAAATCATGAAGTCGGCATTTGGGGTGGAACGAGTGACAACGACAGGCGTCTGATGAAACGTAACCACGCCTATACGGCGGTAACAGAACCTAGGAAACGGATTCTTTGGTATAGCCCGCATGGATAGATCGCAGGCGACGGTTGCGCTCCCACATGAGAATGTCACCGCATTCACACTTCAAGCGAAACGCCCAGAGACCTGTTTCGATGCCTTGGTTGACGGAATCGTCTAGATCTTTATAGCACGACGGACAGAGATACATGGTGTCACCTCCCGTTACAATACCATAACACTACTACTGGTAGTAGTGGTGGAAACTTTTAAGGGAACAGCAATTCTCCTAAAGAGGGGATTAATTGGTGATGGTAGATGTTCCACTGGCTTTTGTGTGATTTGAATTTGTTAGGATGATATTATTTTATTTTTAGACTTTTATTGATTGAGTTTGACTTGGTCTACTATTATCTCTAACTCTAAATTATTTGGTGCAATAAATATTTTTTTTGTTTTTTTATCAAGACCAAGGCCCCATATATGGCCTTTTTCTAGTTTGTATTCGTGAAGTAAATACCATTCACCATTTTCTTGTTGCTTCAATAATCTTATAGTCCCAAAATAGTCAGCAACTAATAATGAATCTATATCATCCAAATAAACTGCACCTGTTAAGCAGCCTGGCCTGTTTCTGTATTCAAAAATTGGAGCAGATACATCATCAAACATTAATGGGTCTTGTGTTTTTCTTAAACTTCCTTCAAATACAGGCCATCCAAAATTAGCTGGAATACCAGAATACAAATCATTCAATAAATAAACTGC
>DUCD01000059.1 GCA_012959985.1 Verrucomicrobiales bacterium
TTGCGATTTCAAGCATCCCGGCTCAGCGCGCCGGGCTTCAGGGCTGTCCCTGTGCCACTGTCTTTTCAATAACCGAGTGGCAGTGCAGCACGCCCTTAAGCTACTGTTGGTACACCGCCTTTATTTCGCGAGCCATGAATTCCATTCCGGTGAAGCTGAGATGATTGTCTGATTTCCAGTATAAATCCTTGAGAGGATTGTACTTTCGCAGAGATTGCCTCAGATCGATCACAGGGATTCCCATGGAATTAAGATAGTTTGAAAGCCGGGAATAATATTCCGGAACGTATGAAAAATCAGGCTTTTCGTCCAGGATGTAGTTTTTCCCTGGAATCAGCATCACCATAAAACGAATTCCGGATTTACTGCAGAGTCGGTGGGCTGCATTGATGCTGTGAAGGACCAAATTGTAGCCGGATTCGTTTTGTTTCCAATCGAGTTCGTAAGGCGACTTGTTGGCGCTCCATCCTGTCAATTTAAGGTAACCTTGCAGGAATTGGTCAAATCCATTGAGATGTTTTTTCATTACTCTGCGAAGGGGGCTGATCCGGTTGTAGTTTGTCTCCGGGTCTCCGCTCCATAGTCCGGAATGAAATTCAAACCAGGGTATTCCCGATTGTCTCCAATTCTCGAATTTGACGGATTCCTCAAAATCCGATTCACCCAAGACATAGACGATGAGTTCAGGTTTCATGGCCAGTGCATGTCGCTTGATCACGTCGTTGTATTGCTGGGGACCGTATCGGTGAACGGATAAGCTGTAGAAATTCAGGTCTTCTTTCCTGAAATAGTCATAGAGAAAATGAGAGGCATTTTGAACGAAGGAGTCTCCGATACCGAGAATGTGCTGAGGATGATGTTGGACCGATTCAATCGCCTGTGGGTGGTTGGAAAAACCGTTCGGATCCGTATGAAATATTTCTTCCGTGATTCCCTCTTGGGCGATATCCATCCAATGGTCCTCCGGTTTAATGACCATCTGCAGGTTTTCTTTCCAGATGAAGCCAAGCTCTGGATCTTCCACCAATAAATTCTGCACATACTGGATTTTTCGCGGGTGATCCGGTTCGATGGATTTGTAATATATTTCCAGTCCGAAGTTGCCCAGCCACAGAATGAAAAAGAGACTCAGAATTTTCAGAGCCTTATTTATTGGGATCGGAACGATTTCGGAGGAGAAAATTTCACTGTTTCGCGGAATCAAACTGTCGACTCTCATTTGGCATAAGCAATTTGAGAGGGTTCGCTGGCTGGGATTTTCGACTTCTTGAA
The DNA here is from genome assembly GCA_012959985.1 of Verrucomicrobiales bacterium. Classification (GTDB taxonomy): domain Bacteria; phylum Verrucomicrobiota; class Verrucomicrobiia; order Limisphaerales; family DUCD01; genus DUCD01. Next base: position 1,273 of record DUCD01000059.1, read on the forward strand.
ATCCTTGGTGTTTCGGGTGGCAATTAAATCTACCTGGTTGTCTATAGAAACCGCTTCAATGACAGCATCATCAAAATCTCTGACTCTGCTTGCTAACGCCAACCTGAATACTTTTGACGATATATTTCCCACATCGCAAATATCCAGCAGCCTTTTTATCAGTTCCCGAATCTTTTGTTCGCCTAGCACCTTTTTACCCAGATAATGGAGAGTGTTTATGGTTGTTGGACAAATGTATCCCGTCAATTCTCCGCTCTCAACCCTCGCCAATAAACGGGCTGACTCAATCCAATAGGGGTCGCGTGCCAACCAAATATCCAATATCACGTTCGTATCCAACATCACTTTCATAAATAGTTCTCGTCAAGATGCTTTCGATACGATGCTTCCTGAATCTCAACTCCTTCACGTTTGATTACTCCAACCATTGATGCCGTGATCGGGGGTAAGTCTTCTACCGGGAGCTCTTCCGATTGCTTCATAATGAAATCCCCGAATATTCGAGAAACAGAAGTGCCTTGAGCGTTTGCTAATTGTTTTGCTTTTTGAATCACGCTTTCTTCCACCCTAAGCGTTAGTTTTGTCTTCATGACGTATAAAATTGCATAAATGCACGGCATGTCAATTTTTTTGAATTTCCTTGTTATTTTTCATTTCCTGACGACTTTCGGGGCGTCGATGCGAAAAGAAGACAGTGCAGTTGAAAAATTATGTTCCAAAATCAGGAATGGAATTTGGGCAGGGGATACTCCTTTCACACCTCGCAAGGTGCCGTTTTTCTATGGTTGGGTCATTGTGTTTGCAGCGACCGTAGGAACGTTGTTCAGCATTCCTGGGCAGACGATGGGATTCAGTGTGTTCACCGATATCCTTATGGAAGAACTCAAATTATCTCGAGTTGCATTGAGTATGGCTTACTTCATTGGAACCGTCGGTGGCGGATTCGTCCTTCCTTGGTTGGGAAGAGTGCTGGACCGAATTGGTGAACGGAAAATGGCGGTCGCCTCTTCTTTGTCCACCGGGATGATACTGTTGTATCTTTCATTTGTGGCGCCGATCAGTCGATGGATTGGGGGGTGGGTTGATGCTTCATGGCAGACGATGGTGTCTTTTATTGTCATTGCTCTGGGTTTTTTTATGATTCGTACTTCGGCACAGGGTGTGCTGACACTGACTTGCCGTAATGCGGTTGGAAAATGGTTTCATTATTACCGGGGAATGGCCTTGGCCATCAGTGGTGTTTTCGTGTCCTTTGGTTTTTCTGCGGCTCCCCGATTTCTGGATGCCCTGGTAAATCGATTTGATTACCAGAATGCCTGGCGGATCCTCGGGTTTCTGACGATCGGACTCATGGCGCCTCTGGCGTGGTTGCTGTTTCGTGACTCTCCGGAAGAATCCGGTTTGAAAATGGATGGTGACCTTTCTGTGAATAACCGGAAGGAGCATCCAGACATGAACATCAAGGAGGATTTTTCACTTCATCGAGCGCTGAGAACGCATGCTTTCTGGCTCTTTAATCTATCGTTCGCGTTTTATGCCCTGTTTGGAACCGCCTATACGTTTCACATTGTCGCCATCGGTGAGGAATTCGGGTTTCCAAAAGAGCGTATATTCAAACTCTTTGTTCCCATGGCCGCCGTGAGTGTGACCACCAATCTTCTATTCGGTTGGATTAACCCTTTTCTGAGACTCAAATATTTGCTGATTATTATGAACCTTGGAGCTGCGGTGGGTGTGCTCGGGCTGGTTGGCTTGAATCAACAGGGGGGCGTGGCGGCATATATTATTGGAAACGGAATTGCCAGTGGGGGCTTTGTCAGTCTGACAGGAATTGTTTGGCCCCGGTTTTATGGCCGAACTTGGTTGGGAGCGATCAGCGGATTGGGAATGTCATTCATGGTCATCGGCAGCGGGACAGGACCCTTACTCTTTGGTTGGGCAGGGGATACGTTCGGGGCTTTCAAGCCGGTCCTTACCTCATGCCTTGTGATTCCGGTGCTGCTCGCTTTGGCGGCGTTCAAAGCCGATAATCCTCAGCGTGCCCTGATGGAGCGAACCTGATGATTATTGACTGAATACCCGGTTGGTTCGAAAGAAATCGGTTACCGCCCAGAGATTCAGGGGATACAGCAGACGGCCCTGTTTAACATATTCCGAATGTCCGTCTGCAAAAGTATAGACAGAACCTCCGGTAGGTGCGTCCCGTTCCCGATTCCGTTTCCGGGATGAATGGCGTCCGCGCTCAATCTGATCCACATCATTTCCGTTCCCTTCCAGAAAATCCATGTAGAAGTGACCCGAGCTGGTAAGTTTTTCTCCGAAGATGATGGTCTGGATGGGTTTAGGGACCTGAGATTCGTTGATCTTTGCCCCGGTTGCCAAGGCTTTGCCTGCGTTGTCGAAGGCATCATTCCATCCATTGATGATGTAGCTCCGAATGGAATCATCAATGAGCGGGGTTTGTCTTGAGTTCACCCGGCCGGCCCGTCCCAGAACCGGAGGTCGTTTATCGCTGGGACATTGGAGAAGCTTGACCGCTTTGTAATAGGTATGCAGTTGAGTCGGCCAACGGTTCTCGTTGACGCGTGCCGGGAAAAACCCTTTGTTGTCATCGCGGTAAAGAACTGTTGCCAAGCCGATTTGCCGGGTATTGTTCAGGCATTGGGTTTTTAGAGCTTGCCCCTTGGCGGAGCTTAACGACGGCAGTAGCATACCTGCCAGAATGGCGATGATCGCAATGACCACCAATAGTTCAATCAGGGTGAAAGCCTTTAAGTGTTTGAAATCTGTTATTCTTTTCATAATTCAATCTCCAATCCTGTTGCTGCAGATTTTCTTTGTTTGAGGGTCTAATGGATACTATAAGAAATACATAAAAGGTAAAGAGGCTTTTTCTTTCATTGTAACCGCGGGGGGGCGATTAAAAGTGCGGAGAGAGGACAGGTTAACGCCTTCAACTGTAGCGTGCGCTGTCCTCAGCGCATTTCCAGTGAAACCAGCGGTATTTTCGGCTGAGGACAGCCGACGCTACAGCCGTCCCTTGCCCTGATATTCAATCACACCCGCTACGGGGAATTATCGAGCATCACGTTTTTGCCAATCTTCAGCAAACAGATTGAAATGGGCGCTTTGTCCCGGATGCTCCCGAATCACTTCCTCGTTTAATTGAATCCCCAGTCCGGGCTTCTCGGGCAATGAAAAATATCCGTCAATGACTTCAGGTAAGCCTGTGACGGCTTCTTTCACATAGGCATCATCAAAATCATTGAAGTGTTCCATGATCTTGAAGTTAGGGGTACATGCTCCCAGATGAAGCCCGGCTGCGGTTGAGACCGGACCCCCGACATTGTGAGGAGCAATCAGCATATAATAGGCCTCGGCCCAGTTCGCCAGTTTTCGGGTGTTTGAGATGCCTCCGAAATGGGTAATGTCGGGTTGAACGATATCCGCCGCCTGGAGCTCAAACAGTTCACGGAATTCAAATGAAGTGTGCAATCGTTCCCCGGTGGCGATGGGAATCCCCAGTGGAGCTAAGGCATCAGAGGCCTTTTTCAGGGCCTTGATGTTTTCCGGAGGAACCGGTTCCTCCAGCCAGCCTGGATTAAAGGGGGCCAGGTCTTTTCCGATTTCCACGGCAGTCACCGGATTGAATCGGCCGTGCATCTCGATGAAGATATCCACTTCCGGGCCGACGGCATCACGGACCGCCTCGACTAGACTGATCGATCGGGTTTTTTCTTGTCGGTCCAGTTCGTAGAATCCAGCCCCGAAAGGATCGAGTTTCAAGGCGAGGTACCCTTTCTGAACGGCGTTCTTCGCTGCGGTATGGAATTCCTCTGGAGTGCGCTCGACCTTATACCAACCATTGGCGTAAGCCTTGATTCTGGTCCGGACCGCACCGCCCATCAGCCGGTACACCGGTTGTCCAAGGGCTTGTCCGACAATATCCCAGCAGGCGATTTCGATGATCGAGATTCCTGTCATTACAATTTCACCAGCCCGGCCGAAATCTTTTCGGAACATGTCCTGAAAGATCTGTTCCGAATCAAAGGGATCACGGCCGATCACATACCGGTTACCCGCCTCTTTCAGATAAGCGAGTAAAGTTCCCGTACGATTGATCGCTCTGGCTTCACCGATGCCGACCAGGCCTTCATCGGTTTCCACTTTGACGAAAGTCAGATCCCGCCATGGTGTCCCTAAGACCATTGGCGTTATTTTGGTAATCTTCATAAATTGGAGCAAGGAATGTATACAGCCCTTCATTCAACTGAGAAAGAATCAATGAGAATAAATATTTTGATCGGATCGGTAAGGTTCGCCTCATTGCCATTCGGTTAAGGGTTTCGGGCAATTGGCCCTGAAGCTGGCCGCGTCGAGGCCGGATCATGGAAGGTGTGAATGCAGATTTCAACGATCCCGGCTCAGCGCACCGGGTTTCAGGAATGTCCGGATACCTTTGTCTCTGCCTTAACTTAATGGCAGTGGGGGCAAGCTTTACCAACAATAAATCAATGTCCTAAACCCGGATTTCCAGTCTCCCTTTCGGAATAAATATTCTCTTGCGTCTTCCCAAAAGTAGTGATGAAGTTAAACGCTTTGTCAAACGACTGACTAAAAACATTAAATAGTTGGGTTTTTCAGCGGTCGAATCTAATAACAACACTAAGCAGATCCCTTAATTGAATATGAAAAAACTCTCTCTCCTTCTCACGGCAATTACCTCAATCTATTTTGTTGCTGTCTCCCTTTCAGCTCAGGAAAAAGGGGACCCGGTGGAACAGCTCAAGGAGCTGGTTGAAAAGATCAATGTAAAGCTGAAAGCTGGAGAAAGGTCGGCCGATAAACTCACTGAGGAACTCAAGGCATTCGATGTTGTATTGAAAGAGCATGAAGGGGAAAAGACAGATGATGTGGCCCAGATTCTATTTATGAAAGCCATGCTGTATCTTCAGGTTTTCAATGATTTGGATGTCGGTACCGAGCTTGTTAATAAACTGAAAAAAGAGTTTCCCGAGACAGAACCGGGCAAGCGTGCCGATTCGATTCTGGAAGGGATTGAGCAGCAGCGAAAAGCGGCAGAAATTCAGGGGAAATTGAAAATCGGTTCCGTTTTTCCGGACTTTAAAGTAAATGACTTAAACGGAAAGCCGTTGTCCATTGCCAATTACAAAGGCAAGGTCGTGCTGCTGGATTTCTGGGCAACGTGGTGTGGTCCGTGTATAGGCGAATTACCACATGTTATGGCTGCCTACGAAAAACATCACTCGAAAGGATTCGATATTATTGGAATCAGTTTGGACCGGAAACTGGCCGACTTGCAGGGATTTATAGAGAAGAAAAAAATGCCCTGGGTGCAGCATTTAAATGGGGCTGAAGGTGGGAGTGATCTGGCTCAGACCTATGGTATCAACAGTATTCCAGCCACGTTTCTTCTTGATGGAGAAGGTAAGGTCATTGGGAGAAATCTTCGTGGCCCCGCCTTGGAAGCCGCGGTTGCCAAAGCCTTGGCGACCCAATAAAATTGATTTCTCAGTAAAATTGGGTTTTTCAAAAGACCGGTTCCGTTTATGGCGGATCCGGTCTTTTTTATTGAGCTGAATTCGACCGAAATGGTTATTGCTAGATGGTGTGATTACCAGTGCGGGGAGAGGACAGGTTGACGCCTTGAACTGTAGCGTGCGCTGTCCTCAGCGCATTTCCAGTGAAACCAGCGGTATTTTCGGCTGAGGACAGCCGACG
>DUCD01000060.1 GCA_012959985.1 Verrucomicrobiales bacterium
CTTATATTCCAGCCCATCAAGTCCGACAATTTCAGCCCCTGGGATTTTCCGAAAACTTGATGCCGATCAGTATATCAAGGTCCGATATTTGCCACACCGGCCACGATCGACATGACCTCGTTGATATTACGTGATTCAGCAAAAATCCAGGAACATGACAATGAGAGGATCAATCGCAAGCGTCAGAGAGCCGGAAAGGGACCGATCGATCCCCTTTTTTCAATGGAGGATGTCGAGGCGGTGTTGAAGCAACTCCAACCGGTTCCCTACAATGAACGGGTTGAAGTGGCGCCCGGAATGTACGCTATCTGGTCGGAAGCGGGGCATATTCTGGGCGCGAGCAGCATCCGACTTATTGTTCGGGAAGAAGGGCGGGAAAAGACGGTTGTTTTCTCCGGTGATCTAGGACCGAAGAAGGCCCCTCTCCTTCGCGATCCCAAGCCCTTTGACCAAGCGGATCTTCTTTTCATGGAATCCACTTATGGAGACCGGGACCATCGCCCCAAAGAGAACACCATTCGGCAGTTTGCCGAGATCATCCATAGCACCCTGGAACGAAAAGGAAAAATGTTGATACCGGCATTTGCCGTTGGTCGCACCCAGGAGTTGCTGTATCATCTGGCTTTGTTTTTCCGAAATAAGGAATTCGAGAAGTTTCCGATTTTCATTGATAGCCCCATGGCGATTGAGGCAACGAAAATCTATATCCGTCACCCGGAACTTTTTGACAGAGAAACCAGAGAATTGAGAAAAGACCATCCTCTGCACGCTGATTTGTCTTCTGTTAAAACCACTGCCAGTGCGGATGAATCCAAGGCCTTGAATGACGTTCCGGGACCCTGCATGATTCTGGCCGGAGCCGGTATCTGCAACGCGGGGCGGATTCTACACCACTTTAAACAGAATCTCTGGAAGTCCCAAACCTCGGTGATCATTGCCGGTTTTCAGGCATACGGTTCATTGGGACGGCGCCTTCTGGAAGGGGCCAAAAAGGTGAAAATATTCGGAGAGACGATCGTGGTAAGGGCTGAAATTCACTCACTGGGTGGACTGAGTGCCCACGCAGGTCAGACGGAATTGCTGGAGTGGTTCAGCCGGATCGCCCCTTCCAAGCCACGGACGGTGCTGATTCACGGGGAGTCCAGAGGGCGCATACCCATGGCGGAGATGATTCAGAAAAAATTCGGCATTCAAGCGGAACTCCCGAGTCAGAAAGATACCTTCGAGCTTTGAATGACATTGGGGCCGGTCGAGCATTAAGATCTTTCTGATGAATGGATGTAACGAATGGCTCGGTTTTTGTGAGCTTTCATGCTGAGGAGGATGTTGTTCGATTTGCCTTTGATGAGGTCAGGCGTCTTCCGAGAACACGCTTTCCCTCAACTTGGTCTATCGTCGGCACAGGGTATCACGTTTCCAGCTATTTTACTTGGACTCATCTCGACATTCCTCAATAGTTTCCCGGTGCGTCCTCAGGGCAATATAAAAAGACATCCCGAGGGTGGTCCCGGAAATGATGAGCAAAAGGATCCAGAGGATTCTGATACTCAGACACAAGAGGAACGTGGTCGTACTGGCTTAGGCAGAATCTTTGCGTCTTTTTCTCATCGGAACTATCAGCTGTATTATATCGGTCATGGAACCTCACTGATCGGGACATGGATGCAGGTGACGGCGGAGGGCTGGCTTGTTTATCAATTGACCGGTTCACCCCTTGCCTTGGGGTTAGTTCGGTTTCTGCATGCTATTCCGGTCACGCTTTTTACTATTCCCGGGGGAACCTTTGCCGATCGGTTCGATAAACGGCGTATTCTGCTGGCAACACAGACCTTATCCATGACGCTGGCGTTCGTTTTGTTTGGGTTGGTTTATACGGAACGAATTGAGGTCTGGCATGTGGGACTCCTGGGCATGTTCCTGGGATTTGCCAATGCTTTCGATATTCCTGCCCGCCAAAGTTTCATCATCGACATCGTCGGTAAAAAGGATTTGATGAATGCCATTGTATTGAATTCTTCGATGTTCAATGGAGCCCGCATTGTGGGTCCGGCCTTAGCCGGATTGCTGATAAGTTTTGCCGGTATGGCAACCTGTTTTCTGGTGAATGCTTTTTCGTTTCTCGCGGTGATTCTCAGTTATCTTTGCATGAAGTTGCCGAAGACGGATCGCCCTCCCTTACAAAAATCCATGCGACACGAAACCATGGAGGCCGTACGATTTGTGCGTGCTAATAAAAACGTGGCCTCTGTGCTGGTCCTTGTGGCGACAGCCAGTGTTTTTGGAATCTGTTATGTTGTCCTACTGCCGGTGTTTGCCAAAGATATCCTTCATGTCGGTCCAGGGGGATATGGTTACCTGATGACTTCCAACGGAATCGGTGCCTTGCTCGGAGCTTTTGCATTGGCATCGTTCGGTGACCGTTTTTCCAGGAAATCCCTTCTCTATACCGGGATACTCGGATTCAGCACAGCGCTCCTGTTTTTTGCATTGTCCCGGCATTTCTGGCTGACCTCTTTCCTTCTTGCCTGTGCCGGATGGTTCATGATCCTTTTTTTTTCGACGGCAAATACCATTGTGCAACTCGCCACACCCGATTCTATCCGGGGTAGAGTCATGGGGATATATTCTTTCTGTTTCATTGGGCTCAGTCCTTTCGGTGGCCTATTTGCCGGTGTCAATGCCCGGATGACCAGTGCGGTCATCGCGGTTGTTTTCAGTGCCACGGTATGCATCCTCGTCACACTGGTTCTTTGGTGGAATTCCCCGAACGACAGGAATCCATTTTCTCCGAACCCGAAGACGCATCAAAAAGATTGATTCCTTCTCATTTTGAAAGTCTGTCCCAGAGCTTTTTCTTGAGAAACAGGCTCCTTCAAGGGTATCTTCGAATTTGATGCATACCAACCGTCAGTTCTGTTTTTACGAGGTTCTGCAAAACAATGAGTAATTCTTTTTCGAGCGAATATTGGATCGGATTCGACCTTGGGGGAACCAAGATGATGGCTCAGGTCTATGATTCGGAGTTCCAGCGGGTCAGCTTCAAGCGAAAAAAAACGAAAGGATACTTGGGCAACGAGGTCGGAATTCAACGGATAATTGACACCATCCGGCAATCCATTGCGGATTCCGGAGTCCCCAGGGACAGGGTTTCCGGAATCGGAATCGGATGTCCCAGCCCGATCGATATGTTCAAAGGAACTATCCTGAATGCTCCTAATCTCGGATGGAAAAACATGGAGATCGGAAAAGCGATCGAGGCTGAATTCAATTGCCCTGTTGCCGTGTTGAACGATGTAGATGCTGGGGTTTACGCGGAATATCGTTTCGGCTCTGCTAAAAATTCCCGATGTGCACTGGGTATCTTTCCCGGGACGGGTATTGGCGGTGGTTGCGTCTATGACGATCAGATCCTCACTGGAAAACGAATCTCCTGCATGGAAATCGGTCATATGGTGGTTAACCCCAAAGGGCGACTCTGTGGATGTGGTCTTCGAGGCTGCCTGGAGACTGAAGCCAGCCGGTTGGCCATTGCCGCGGAGGCTGCCAAAGCTGCCTACCGAGGGGAAGCGCCCCGTCTATTCGAGCTGGCGGGAACCAACCTGATTGATATACGCAGTCGGGTCCTTGCCGAATCCGTAGCGGCCGGTGATGTCATCATTGAGAAGATCATTCGCCGGGCAGCCGGGTATATCGGGCTTGCGGTCGCCAACTGTGTTCATTTGTTGTCTCCGGACATCATATTTTTTTTTGGGGGATTGGTTAAAGCCATGCCTGAGCTATTTACTGAAACGGTGAATCAAGTTGCGGCAAAGAATGTCATGGATGTTTTATCCGGCTCATTCAAGACCGTGGTAGCTGAATTAGGTGACGATGCGGGTGCTCTGGGAGCGGCTGCCTGGGCGAAACAGCATGTCGATGTGGTGCTGAATTCCTAGATTCCTGAATAGAGACAATGCCCAACCAAACCGCACCTTCATCTCCGTCCATTGAAAGCTCTCGAATAAGGCTCGTTGCCGTGATTGATATCGGGGCAACATCCATCCGGATGGCCATTGCCGAAATTCATGAAAATGGCAGCGTGCGTACTCTGGACACACTGAATCAGTCCGTTAACCTGGGCAAAGACACGTTTACCAGAAGCGCCATCAGGAAAGAAACCATTGAAGAATGCGTTCAAGTCCTGCAATTGTATCGCCGAAAATTGGAGGAATACGGAATTACCGAAAAGGACAATATCCGTGTAGTGGCGACCAGCGCCGTCCGCGAAGCTTCCAATCAACTGGCCTTTCTCGACCGAATCTATATCGCAACGGGTATCGAAATCGAATCGATTGATGAAGCGGAAGTCAATCGGATTACCTACCTTGGAGTTCAGGCATTCCTCAAGTCGTCTGCTTCAAGAAAAAATATCCAGACACTGATTACCGAGGTGGGAGGAGGCAGTACAGAGATTCTTCTGGTTAAGAAAGGAAGTGTGGCTTATTCCCATACCTATCGGATGGGATCCCTTCGGCTGCGCCGAATGATTGAAGATTACCGGGCGCCAATGTTCAAGGTGCGCAGTATCATGGAAAACCAGATTCAGCGTACGATTCAACAGATCCTCCTGAATTTAAAGCTGAGCGGTCCGGTCAAGCTGATTGCCATCGGCGGCGATATCCGATTTGCTGTTTCGCAATTGATTCCGGATTGGGACCGTGAACAGGTAGTTCGGATACCCTTACAGTCCATTGAAGAATTCACTGACGAAATGTTGACCTTGTCGGAAGGCGAGATAGTAAGAAAGTTTCATTTGAATTTTCCTAATGTGGAAACACTCGGTCCCGCCTTGCTGACATATGTCATGCTGGCGAAAGCTTTGAATCTGGATCAGGTGACTGTGACCAATACGAATCTCCGGGATGGCCTGCTTCAGGACATGGCGGTCAAGGATTCCTGGTCAGACGATTTTCATAACCAGGTGATCCGTTCTGCTCTGGATCTTGGACGTAAGTACCGATTTGATCAAACTCATGCAAGGCATGTCGCTGAACTATCCCGGAAGCTTTTCCGGAAGTTATCCGGCAAACATCATCTGGATACCCATTATGAAGTGATTCTGTATGTGGCTGCATTGCTTCACGAAACCGGGAGCTTTATCAGCAGCCATAGCATGCACAAGCATTCGATGTATATTATTCAGCACAGCGAACTGTTCGGGCTTGGTAAAAAGGATCTTCTCTTGGTGGCTATGGTGGCACGCTATCATCGGCGAGCATCCCCACAACCGGGACACGAAGGATATGCCACCCTGAATCGGGATGAACGTGTGGTCGTCGCCAAGTTGGCAGCCATCCTGCGAATTGGGGTTGCTCTGGATGAATCTCGAAGCCAGCGGATCCAGGACTTTGATTGTGAATCCCGATCGGGAACACTCATCATCGTGATTCCTAATGTAGAGGATTTGTCTCTGGAGAAATTGGCGCTCAGTCAGAGTGGATCATTATTTGAGGAAATTTTTGGAAAGAAAATTGTCTTGAGAATCACCGGACGCGAACGATCGACCTCCGAACTCAAGTCATTGGATGTATGAAAAAGAAGCTTCACCTATATTTTAATCGTGAGCTGAGTTGGCTGGAGTTCAACCAGCATGTGTTGGATGAAGCCCTTGACCCGAGTGTTCCCCTACTGGAAAGACTTAAATTTCTGGCGATTTCAGCGTCCAACCTGGATGAATTCTTCATGGTCCGTGTAGGAAGTCTCCAATGGTTGGTGAATCAACACCGGGTACCTCGGGATCCTTCAGGGATGACCTGTCGCCAGCAACTCCGGGCGATCGGGCAACGAGCTAGGAAAATCATTAATGACCAATACGCATGCCTTATCAATGAGTTGGAACCTGCATTGTTAGAGGCAGGGATCCGCCGCCTGGCATCTGATCAACTGACCCCGACTCAAGCCGGAGCTATTGAGCAAATCTTTGAAAATGAAATCTTTCCCGTGTTGACCCCCATGTCTGTCGGGGAATCCTCGAATTTTCCGCTTCTTGTCAACCAGGCTTTAAATCTTTGTGTTCGCTTAACGGTTCCTACGGATACAGAAGACCGTTTTGCCGTCATTCCGTTCCTAGGGCCGTTGCAGAGGTTTCTGACTCTTCAATCGGAAGATGCCTACTTTTATACTCTGCTGGAAGATGTAGTGGGTCTCCACATCAACCGATTCTTTCCAGGTGAGTCCGTTCAGGAAGTAATTCCATTTCGTATTTCACGGAATGCGGATCTGCGTCTGGATGATTCTGCGGGTGATCTACTGGCGGGTATGGAAGATATTCTCAATGCGAGGACCGAGAGTCCCTGTGTTCGTCTGGAGATTGCCGATTCTGCCAGCGGGGAGATGCTCAAGTTTCTTCAACAGTCCCTGCAGATTACCAATCAAGAGACCTACACCGCCATCGGTCCCCTGGATTTATCCGCATTCTTCCAACTGGCCGGTCTTTCCGGGTTTGAAGAATTGAATGATGAACCCTGGCCTTCTCAGCTAACTCCGGAAATCGATCCCACTTTGCCGATGTTCGAGATTTTGTCCAAGGAGGATATTCTTCTGCATCATCCTTACGAAAGTTATGAACCTGTCGTTCGATTCATTGAGGAGGCCGCCGCCGATCCTGACGTATTGGCGATTAAGCAGATCTTGTATCGAACGAGTCGAAAAAGTCCGATTATTGCTGCGCTGCGTATGGCCGCGGAAAAGGGAAAGAATGTGACGGTTTTGGTTGAGCTCAAGGCGCGGTTTGATGAAGCCAGGAACATCGAGTGGGCAAAAAGTCTGGAGCAGAACGGTGTCCAGGTGATTTATGGAGTGAAAGGGCTGAAGACCCACGCAAAGATCTGTATCATTGTCCGTCGAGAGCCACATGGTATTCAACGGTATCTTCATATTGGAACCGGCAACTACAATGAAGCGACAGCGCGGCTTTACACCGACATCAGCTTTATGACGGCAAATGAGGAATTGGGCGCCGATGCCACCGACTT
>DUCD01000061.1 GCA_012959985.1 Verrucomicrobiales bacterium
CGGATCTTTTTCGCCTTCGCTGCAAGACGGCGTCGTTGTGCATTACTGAACTGTGGTCTTTTGCCGTGGATTTCTTTCAGCACGCGAATCTCCTCGCGCTGGTAGTCGATTACAGTCTGCTGTTCTCGATTAAGCCAACCGGCGAGACAAAGAAGAATGAATTTAGTCGGATCCACAGCCCAATTTAAGCCGAACACAGCAAGGTTTACGATCATAAACCCTGAAATTTTAGTTTCCGAACTCCCTCAATTCCAATCGATTGCGTACGAACCGAATAAATCTACACTACGGGTACGGCGGATGGATTCCTGTTTGGATGTTGTTTTCTTTTCCACCTAACCAGAATACAACATCAGATCAGTTTCTATCTACATGGTTTAATTAAACGCTTACCTTCGAAACACGGAGTAATAAGCTTTGCTGGCGGAATAACGGTATAAGTTTTCTCCGAGCTTTATAAACTTACCTTTGCGGGTATGTTTCACAAGATCCAGCATAGAGTATAGAAGCAAAGTATCGAAGCAGGTTTTCTTAAGAAACGGAGGTTCTGTAATCCCCTTATTATCAACCTGTTATCTGGTGGAGTCGAGGGGAATCGAACCCCTGACCCCCACAATGCCATTGTGGTGCTCTACCAATTGAGCTACGACCCCGGACAGAGGGCACAATTTACCTTTCCAAGGCCCAATGTCAAAACCTTTTTCGCGCCTCGATTTGCAACCTGAACCATCCTCATGAGCGAATCCGGAGGGTCGAATGATTCTAGAACCCGTTGGAGTTCAAGCTTGGGCGTGGGCGGCATCTGCGGCAGAAAAGCAAACAGGAAAAGAGAGAACTCCAATACTCAGTTTGGGAAATAATTAAACGTCAGGGTCAACCCTCCAATCTCTCGATTGAAATGACAAATAGACCGCCCCTGAACTCCCGACACAGCAGAATGGCACTAAGTTAAGGCATTTTGTTCCGTCCTGATAGAGTTTCCAATGTCCGGGGTCGACGCCTCCGGCTTCAGGAACAAAACCATGTCCAGGGCCTTTTCAAACTTGAAGTCGGCCGCGGTGAGGCCGGATTTGACATCGTTCCGGTCATGTCAATCCCAGACCCAATTGCCCAGAAATTCCATCGATCCACATCCTTAACTTAGTGCCATTCCCCGCACACCCCAATGTTGCTGCTACAACCCTAAGATTTTTCGTCCTTCGGCACTGATCATGGACTGGTGCCAGGGAGGATCCCAGACAACGTGGACTTCGGCATCTTTGACGGAAGGGATATTGAGGATTTTATTCTGGGCATCCCCTGCGATGGCAGGCCCCATCCCGCACCCTTGCGCAGTCAAGGTCATTTTGACTTGAACCTTCCTCTGCCCTTCTTCCGTTTCCTCGACCGAGAGGTCGTAGATAAGTCCCAAATCAACAATATTTACTGGAATTTCCGGATCATAACAGGTTCTCAGCGATTCCCAGACTCTTGCTTCGACATCTCCTTGTTCTAAAACTTCAGTGTCATCTCTTGTCAATTCAGAGGGATCCGGCGCCAACTCGATCCCCAAGGCATCATGGTCTTTAGAATCGATACGGAAAAGCCCCAGAGGGGCCCTCACCGTGATCGTTCCTCCGAGAGTCTGAGTCACTGTAACTTCAGTTTCGGCTTTAAGAACCACGGTTTCCCCCAATGGTATCTGTATGGCCTGGCAATCCCGTTTCAGGACAACCGTTTGTATATCATCAATCATACCTAATTTGTTTTAACTCCTTCAGGAGGGTTTTAGGTATAAATCTGAACCCTCTCGATTAAATTCATCCGATTTTTCATTCATCCCCCGGGTAATGGCTTCTTCCGAGGTGATGCCATTTTCCGCCGCATACTTTCTCACATCTTCTGTGATTTTCATCGAACAGAATTGAGGTCCACACATACTGCAGAAATGAGCGCTTTTGGCTCCGGATTGCGGCAGATTTTCATCGTGGTATTCCCTTGCAGTGAGTGGATCCAAACTCAAGTTGAACTGATCCTCCCAACGGAATTCAAATCGCGCTTTACTGACGGCATTATCCCGCCATTGTGCAGCGGGATGCCCTTTCGCCAAATCGGCGGCATGAGCAGCCACTTTATAGGTGATCACGCCCTCTTTAACATCCTCCCGATTGGGAAGACCCAAATGCTCCTTTGGAGTAACATAACAAAGCATTGCACAGCCATACCATCCGATCATGGCAGCACCGATCCCACTGGTGATATGATCGTAACCGGGAGCGATATCTGTGGTTAAGGGCCCGAGAGTATAGAAGGGAGCTTCTTTGCAAGCTTCGAGTTGAAGATCCATATTTTCCTTGATGAGGTGCATCGGAACATGTCCCGGCCCTTCTATCATGGTTTGCACATCGTATTTCCAAGCAATCTGGGCCAATTCAGCCATCGTCTCCAACTCTGCCAGTTGCGCTTCATCATTGGCATCTGCAATGGAACCGGGACGCAAACCGTCTCCCAGACTGAAACTGACATTGTAAGTCTTCATGATTTCACAGATATCTTCAAAGTGTTCATAAAGGAAACTCTCCCGATGGTGGGACAAACACCATTTTGCCATGATGGCCCCCCCCCTACTTACTATGCCGGTTGCCCTACGTGCAGTAAGGGGTATATAAGCCAATCTCACACCGGCGTGAATGGTAAAATAATCAACACCCTGTTCTGCCTGTTCGATCAGCGTATCCCGAAAGATTTCCCAGGTTAGATCCTCCGGTTTTCCATTCACTTTTTCCAGCGCCTGATAAATAGGCACCGTTCCGATCGGAACCGGAGAGTTACGAATGATCCACTCTCTTGTGGCATGAATATTCTTCCCTGTGGAAAGATCCATCACCGTATCCGCTCCCCAAAGGATGGACCATCGCATTTTTTCAACCTCTTCCTCTATGCTTGAAGAAACGGCGGAGTTACCGATATTGGCATTGATCTTCACAAGAAAATTTCGACCGATGATCATCGGTTCGCATTCCGGATGATTGATGTTCGAGGGGATAATAGCCCGCCCGAGGGCGACCTCGTCCCGGACAAACTCAGGAGTAATGAAATCGGGTATTTGAGCGCCCCATGACTGCCCTGGGTGCCGATGATTCATAGCATCGCTGGGACCTCTTTGACCATGACTTCGAACCCCGTTGTTTCCGGGTCCCGGATGATGAACCGTAGTCATAGCCGCCTGACGGCCAAGATTCTCACGAATAGCAATATACTCCATTTCCGGCGTAATTATTCCCTTACGAGCGTAATGCATTTGTGAGACATTCCCCTTGTTTCGTGCCCGAAGGGATTCTCTTCTCAATCCGGGAAAAACCGAGAAGCGATTTCCTTCACCCGCATCGCCGGCCGCAGCCGTCCGAGCATGCTTTTCACTGAGATATCCATCATCTTCCGGCTTAGCTTCCCGGCCTTCATATTCCTCGACATCTTCACGCTTTTGAATCCAGGAAGACCGGATAGACGGAATGCCTTTGATGACCTCACAAGACAAATCCGGATCACCCCATGGTCCAGAGGCGTCATAGACTCGTACCGGTTCATTCTCGATCCATTCGTCTTTGATGTTTTTAGTGGATGCCAATTTTATTTCCCGGAAAGGCACCCTAATATCCTGGAATAAATTTCCCTGGATATAAACACGTCGACTGTTGGGGAACAGGGATTGAGAGTCGGAATTAAGGGAGTCTTTGGATGCAATCATAGTATATAAAAAGTTTCCGTGTGAGAAGAAGCCTGGCTGGAGGAATGGTCTACGTGATTTCCCTCGCCAGCATTACCTGGACAGGTTCAAAGGGTCATCTGCACATCATGGCAGAACTCTCAGCATTTGGACGAACAACAGTCTCGTTCGGCTCCCCTTACACAGGTCAACAGTTGTCCATCCAACGAGCCAAGTCAAGGCATCAGCATTCAATTTTTAATTGAAGGAGCGTCCACAGCCACAGGATTCCTTGGCATTGGGATTTGTAATCTTGAACCCGCTATCATTGAGCTCGTCTTTGTAATCGACCACGGCACCCCGAAGATGATCGATGCTTACGAGATCCACCAACACGGTTACTCCATGACATTCGCTATGAACGTCATCTGGACGAATTTCGTCGAAGACCATTCCGTATTGCATTCCCGAACATCCACCGGATTCAATATAAATACGGAGGTGTTTATTCTTGTTTTCTACATCAGAAGCCTGGATTTCACGAATGTGCTCGGCAGCGCTTTCTGTAATGGACAAGGGTCCTTTCTCGAGTGTTTGGCTTTGAGAATTCATTTCAACTCAGTTCAACTTAGATGGTTCACTCATTTTTGTCTTCAAATAATTCGTCAATTCCGGGATTCTGAGGATTAATTCTCGGCAGATTGAATCCAACATGGCTTGACTCCCGGCCTTATAAGCCGCTTTCAGAGCTGTGAAGCCGGCACGTTTTGCCCAGAACTGGGCACGATCACTGAGAGATTCGGTAGGGTTTGAGTCCAAAATACTCATATATATCTGCAATGCCTTGTTCACTTGCTCTTGTTTTTGATGGGCATCTTCCAACAACAAAGCCTCCTCAAACAAAATATTGGCGTAGCCGATTTTAGCCTGAAACCGAATTTCAGGAATCATCCCCCCCGGAATATCGATCAAAACGCGGTAGGCGTTCTTCGCGTCATCTATGCGCTTGGGGATGGAGTATCCCAACTGATGATAACAATCTCCAGCCCTTCCCCATGCCAACAATTTCAAAGTGCTTTCCGATTCGGCCACGGCTACAAAATGCTCTAATGCTTGCAGGAAGCGATCACTTTGCCGAAGTTCGTGCCCCGAAACAAAGTTGTCGGAACCGGCATTCCGTTGGACTTCTGAATCCTGCATCCACGTATCCCCAATGGCAAAAACGGCCCGACTTCGAAACAAAAACAACTCTGGATCCTTTTCGAAATCAGGTTGTTTCCCCACCCACACGACAATTTTTTGAAAATGATCTCGAGCTTTCTCAAAATCACGCTGAGCAAATGCAGAACGCCCTGCCATCATACAGGCTTCTATCGCACCGGGAAATGTGATTTCCGGTTCAGCGCATAGGTCCTTGAAAATTTCTTCGGCCTTTTGATAATTCCTGTTCTGAAAATGAGAATTCCCGATCCACATACCGGCCGAAAGCGACATGGCGCTATCTGGATAATCCAACAGGAAATGCCGAAACTTCTCCAAAGCATTCCCTTCCTCTGATTGATAACGATACCAAGCGAGATCGTAGTTCACTTCCGGTAGAATCCGGGAATCAGGATAGCGAGTCTTCCATTCCTGCAAGCGCCTGATCACCTGATTCCAGTTTTGTTCGTCCCCAAAGGTTCTGGCGATTTGTCTTTCAAATTCTTCGTTAACTTCAGGCAAAGTGGTTTTATCCAGTGCTTCATGAAAAACACCTCGAGCCTCCTCCGGCATCGATTGTCGGCGAAACTCGCGGCCCAATATGTAACTGCCAACTGAAGTCAGTGAGTCCGTTCCTCTTTTCTGTATCTTATCGCTCCACGAGTGGAGATGGGCAATAGCCATTTCCAATTGATCCGTAATGATAAGGGATAAAAGTATCTGATACCCTGTCGATTCGATGAAAGATAGAGAACTATCAGACAATGGTTCCGAACCCGTTGCCACCTTAAAAGCATTTCGATAAAACTCTAACGCCTTCCGGTATTTTTTCAATTGAAAGCAACAATCGCCACACTTCATGTCGATCAGCATTTGTTGATCCTGATCATGCGAAAACTGCGCCGCCGTAAGGAATTCTGACAATGCCTCCTCATACAATTCCAACTCCCAGAAATACCATCCCATTATAAACTTAGCTTCTCCCCTTGCCGGACTGTCTGAGTAGATGTTTTCGAATTGAGCGAGACATTTTTCAGTGAATGCGAGGATTTCCTGATGAAGTGCCTTCGCTTCTTCAGATTCCGCATCTGCCAGAATATAAGAGTATTCCATCAGCTCTCTACATCCCCTTACCAGCTCACTTCCATCAGAAGAAGTCATCCAGTGCCAACCCGAGGTATCATCTTTATTCCTTACCTCGGCAGACTTATCGTCCTCCGCATGCTGCAGAATGAAAACCGCCTGTTTTCTCAAAAGTGATCCATAATCGAGATAAACCTGATTCAGTTTTTCTGAATTGCCGGACTTCGGTTGGCTCACATTCTTCATCAACTCGTTCAAAATAGAACGTGCCTTAATAAACGAAACCTCTGTGTAATTCCTCGCCGCAGAACGTGCCGACATCAATGTTTGGAAAAAGCGCTGACTTGGATCCAACCCGTCCGAGTTGAATAATTCTTCATTAAGAATCTCAAAATAATTAGCATCAGTACCAGATAACGTGAGTGTATGCGAAGAATCAGTTGAATCAATAACACTCAATGCACCCACAGTTAAACCAACTTCTTTTTCTTTAACAGATGTACTAGACAAAATAATGTTTGTCGGGGAAGAATTAATGGCGAGCCGACCTTCCGCCTTACCAAAGCGTACGTAATGATCTAGTGCGGCTTCTGTGTTTTCACCATGGGCTTCTTTTACATCAGAATATCTCGCTAAATAAAAGTTAGCTTCAAAAGTATCTCTTAGTAGGTTTTTTTCTTTGGCAATTAATGCTTCTGCCGCTTCAAGGGCCTTTTGAGCTTCTGCTTCCTCAATTAACCTTTGTACTTCAGCCTCATTAACATCGGAACGACCCTCTGCTTTACCAAATCGGACATAGTGATCTAGCGCCAACTCATTATTGTTACCGTATGCAGCTTTTACATCAGGATATTTTTCAAGATAATGACTAGCATCAAAGCTACTTCGAAGTTCATTTTTTTCTTGAGTAATTAATGCTTCCGCCGCATCAAGGGCTTTTTGAGCTTCTGCCGCCTCAACTAATGCTTGTTCTTCAGCCCATTCTCTTGCTTCAATCTGGTCGTAAGCCGCTTCTACACTATTACGTT
>DUCD01000062.1:0-36349 GCA_012959985.1 Verrucomicrobiales bacterium
GAGAATATAAAACTCTGCACCCCTGCGCCTCACTGCCATTCGGTTAAGGATTTTGCGCAACAATTCAGAGCCTTCGTACCTGAAGCTGGGGGCGCTGACCCCGGATCATGGTAAGAATGAATGCAATTATCAATGATCCGGCCTCAGCGCGGCCAGCTTCAAGGGGCACTGAGTTTCTTAACCGAATGGCAGTGCCCTGCAACAGTTCGAAAAACAGCGGCATCTTGCCGCAACCGTGCTCTACCGCATGGGAGAAGTCTACCGGAAAAAAAACGATAAGGAAAAAGCTGCTCAATATTACCAAAGGATCCTCCTCGAGTTTCCTGAAGAAAAGAGCCTGACTGAATTGAGTCGCCAAAACCTGGAAGCCCTCGGATTGTCACTGGACAGGGCGGATTCTGGAAATGTTTCTGTAGAATTATCAGAGGAGCAGAAAACTATCCAGCGCCTTAAGGAATTGATGAAAAAGTCGCCGAAAAACCCATTCGACTCAATCGGGGAGGAAGAGGAAATGGTTGCAGCAATAAGGAAAAACCATATAGAGGTTGTTAAACTACTACTGGAAAGAGGAAAGGATTCGAATGCACTGTTGAATGTCGGCCAACCACCGGCGTCGTGGGGTGGAACGCCATACACACCACTGTTTTCTGCTGCATATCATGGTAAACAAACCATAATGGACCTCCTACTTTCACACCAAGCAGACATCAGAATTAAATCGGGATTGGGTTATTCACCTATGGCTGCAGCCGTAGCAGGCGGCCAAGTGGAAGCAGCAAGGAAACTGATTGAGAACGGCGCCGATGCGAAAGATTTGCCGACAGGAAATCAGCGAACCTTGATCGAAATATCCTTCAGTTACGGTTTCAAGCCTGAAATACTGAAATTCCTGCTGACCAACGGAGCCGATCCCGAAAGGCGGAATCCTTCAGGTTTGACAGCGCTACAAAGTTCACTTCTGAATATAGAGGCGAATCGTTCAACAACCGTTTGGGACATCATTCCAAAAATCCTGCTGAAGCACGACGTTGATCCAAAACCCGAACGATTCACGAATACTACGAACGCTCCCATTGTTTTGGCTTTAAAAGGTGCAGGGATCAGAGTTGATTCAATCGAATCTCTAGTGGAATCTTTAGTCAAAGCCGGCGCGGACATTAATGCACGGGATCACCAAGGTGCCACTTCCTTATTTCGAGCGATCGCCGGAATGCGTCATGCTACTATACGCAAACTCCTCCACCTGGGGGCCGGTCCAAATATCCACCATCGTCAGGCTCCAGAGGTAATCCCCATGTGTGACTCCTCCCCCGTGGCTCACCGTATCTGCTTCCAGCCAGCCAGGCCCATCAACCTCCCAGCGCCCACAGCGGATCTCGATGCTTTTCTTCAATGCATGACTCGTGCGACCACGTTTACGGTTATGCCGGCTGGAGGGCTTTGCTTTCTGCCCCGACAGCAACCGTTCCAGGGTGCGGGCACTGCCGGAGAGAACTTTCGCTTTATCCTCGGTTCCCAACTTTCCATTGCGCTTCTCATAGGATGGCAACCATACAGCCAGTTGTTCCTTTAATCGAATGCTGCAAGGCTGTTCTGAGGCTTTCCAAATCGCCGTGACTACTGTGCCAATCAAAGAATCATATTTCTTTTTGCGGCCACTTCGACCTCGTCGGCCATGCCGGTTGATTCGTCCATTCAGCGACTTGATGGCATGTTTTCTATCCCAGCCCAGGGTCTCGCACACTTCATCAAGCAACCGGTCTTTCCCTTCCGATTACGTCGCCCATATCGACTCCTGGCTGATTCGAAATATTCTCGTTTACTGCTCTCACTCATGTTCCCGGAATGACTTCCCATCCGGTGTCATTTATTTTGACTCAACCACCTTTTCCAGCTTCATTCCAACTTTCTGCCCCGGTGTCATCTATTTTGACTCAATGCGGTCTTTCATATGGGTGGGCTTATCGCTTGCCATCCAGGCGGCATGTGTTATAGTAATGTCGGTCTACTGACTGGCCATTGGTAGACAGACCACTACGGCTAATTATTATAACCATTATTACGAAAGGTAATGTTATGAAACTTCGTTTCGAAGTGGACCAGGCAGAATCGTTTAGACAAGGAGTTGATTGCCCGAAGTCAGTAGTATACGTCGACGTTAACCCGTCAAAACTACCTCAGGAAGAGCGAAACCTGATTGCGGATAGGATGACCGGAATCGACGTAATGCAGATGGAAGCAATGCGGGAACGGGTACCAGTGGATGAGGCGCAATTGGAAGCGGCGGAATCGGATGATCAAAAGACCATGATAATGCTGGAAGCTACCAAACCGAATGGGAAAATTGGAAAATCCCACACAAGAATCAAATCCAAACTCCCAACATTCGAATCATTAATGGAAGCCATCCAGGAAAACGAAAATGAAGTTTGGGAACAGGCCGCCACAGCTGATAAAAGTTAATAATCACCGACTTGATTACCGGAAACCCGTTGGAGCAATCCTGCGGGTTTTTTAGTGCCGGCACGGCAGGGCTCGCTCCGTATTCGTCCACCTTATTGTATTCGCTCCTTCATTCCCCTTCCCTTTTGTGAACTCTTTCCGGTTTGGGCGGCTTCCTTGATTCACATTTATTGGTGGTTCCCCCTTTTAAGGCTCCTCAGAAAGTCGGGATTCGGATGCCAACTGTTTTTGAAGGCGGATGAATGACGGGAAATCCGTACCCGCCTTGGTGGTGTGCCACTGACCGATATCGTCGATCGTGAGGAACCCTCTCTTTCTGAGTGCGGTAAGCTGGGAGGGGGATCGTGTTTTCGTGGTCCTGAGTAGTTGGTTTAACCGGGATACGTTTTCTGACATTGGCGGGGATGACAATTCCGGATCGAACGCCTCCTTTAAGACTCGTCCGATAGCCATGGGTGGTGTCACGCGCCCGGCGAGGTGCGCGATTGTGGGGGCAATATCGAAAATCTCACAGCTCTCGACCCTTCTGCCGGGCACCACGCCTTCTCCCACGATTACGAGTGTCGTCCTGCTCGAAGAGGCGCTGTAGGGTTCGTGCCAGCCTTCGTTGGCCTGACCGTGGTCTCCGCAGACCAACAGGACAGTGCCCTTCCACAGGTCCTTCTCTTCGAGCCACGCCACGAAATCACCCAGATGCCGGTCAGCTCGCAAACAGGCCTTCCGGTAGGGGGAGCTCGGATGCCAGATGTTACGATGCCAGGGCATGTCCACGTATTTGTCCTTGCTGCACTTCTCGCCCTCGATTCCTGAACGCTGCAAATGCACACGCATGAAGACGGGTTTACTCTCAGTCAGGAGCCGCTTGGTCTCGGTGATGACCATGGCGTCCTCGCGGTGAGGTTTGGAAAAGTAGACGCCGAATCCGCCGCTAACATCCTTATATGAGTATGCGTTGACGATGAAAGCCGTCTCTTCCGGCTTGAACTGGTGTTGAATCATCGACTTGCGTATGCCCTCAGTTCCTATGAAAGGCGTGCCTGCCATCAGCATCGGATTGGGCATGGAACAGGACCATGAGTAGTTTGGGTCGTCCCTGGGATGCCCGGGAAGCGGCAGATGCATGGATTTGTATGTGCAACCTCGCTCGGCAAGTTTCTGTAGCTGGGACATCGGCAAGCGTTCAGGGGCCTCATCGGCGAGTCCGTCGATGATAAACAGGATCACGCGCTCCACTCGAATCGGCGCGGAACCGGAAACCGGCGCCGCATCAATCGAGATTAGACTGATGCCAAAAAGGAGGGAGAAGGTCATCGCCATGAGAGAGCACAGGGCAAAAGTCGTTCCAAAGAATGAGCGGTATTTCGGTTGGGGTATTATTTGTTTTTTCATAAATCACTCTAATCCTCGGCGGACACCGCCGGGGCTTTGCCCAGCCATTCCGGGATGCCTTCGTTTCTCACACGCCCGACTCTTTTGCCGTAGGAATCCAAGCCTCCATCCTTGGTGATGCCAGGTGTCGACCGGCTATCAGCCGGTCATTAATCCAATCACCCACGTTGTTTTTTGACCGCTTTTAGGTCGGTGAATTCACGGCGGTTTTTGTAGTAGGTGTCCAAAGGGTAACAACCGCTGATGATTCCATTGCGCGGTGCGGTCGTGCAGTCGCTGAAAGTGCGGCAGATGAAGCGCGGCGTCGGTGTTCCCTTATGGATCGCATCCAGAAGGATCTCAGGATAACTCAATACAACGCGGCCAAGGCCTACCATGTCTGCATGGCCCCCCCCTGACAATACTTTGGCTCACGTGGGGCAGGTATTCCTGCAGATAGCTGAGACCGGATCCTATGACGATAAGATCGGAGGGAATCAGTTTCTTGAGGTCACTGAGAACATTGACTTGTCGGGCCACATCAATCAGGGGATCGTAAGCCGGTTGATACCCATCGGATGGAGGGTAGGCCGCCGGCCTTTGGATGTGCGGCGTGTAGTAGGGCTTCCGGCGGAGGTGTTGAGAATCTTGATGCCCAGTTGGTGAAGGAGCTGGATTAATTGAAGGGTTTCGGATGTCTCGGGCTCGACGGGATTATCCTTGTTGGTGCTGAAGGCGTATTCGTAGGGGAGATACTTGCTGAACTCTTCCGGGATTCCCGGACCGAGTTTACCTGGCGTGGAGAGTTCCGGATCCGAACGATGGGGAACGAAGTCAAAGGTGCTCAGTCGGACACCTAGATCGATCTTGTTTCCGCTCGCCCGGATGCCCGCCACG
This sequence comes from Verrucomicrobiales bacterium, assembly GCA_012959985.1. Classification (GTDB taxonomy): domain Bacteria; phylum Verrucomicrobiota; class Verrucomicrobiia; order Limisphaerales; family DUCD01; genus DUCD01. The sequence goes on from DUCD01000062.1 coordinate 4,729, forward strand.
ATTTCTCGCAGAATCCGCGTACGGTTCTCAAAGCTGCCACCGTACTTTCCGGGTCGAGTCCTGGCACTGAGGAACTCGTGCAGCAGATATCCGTGACAGTGCTTGATATCCACGAAATCGGCGCCTACGTCCCGGGCAATTTGTGCGGCATGAATATATTTCTGGATGATCTCCTCTACCTCACCATCGGTAAGGATTTGATCGTCGCTGTTGACGTTGAACTTGGAGTCGAGAAGGGGATGGCGGTAGGCGATGCGGGACTCCCAAGTCTTCTTGTCATTGGGCCGGCAGAATCGTCCGGAGTGAGTGAGTTGAAATCCGATGACTAAATCGTCGGTATTGCCCCAGTGTTTTTGGTGAGAGTCAATGAGGAATTGTCGGAGTCTGGCAATCTCCGATTTGTTCTCCTCATTGATGATCTGATTCGGATTAGCACGCCCTTCTGGAGTGACGGCCATGGATTCTCCACCACAGATGAGCTTACTGCCACTTTCTCCAAAACGTTCCCAGCGTCGGATCATTTCCTCCGTGATGCCTCCCGTGGTAGTTCCGTCCCAGCCTTCCATGGGATGGATGGTAATCCGGTTGCCTATGATCTTACCGTTGATGGGAGTGGCAACCGGTGCTGCAAGCGGAGAGTCCGACCCTTGAGCTATGGTGTCATCGCAGGGAAGCCTGATGCCCAGTTCATCAAGGTGACGACGGAAAGTGTCAACGGTCTTGAGCATGGGAATGCGGGTGAGTTTGCGGTCGATCTTTAGGGACATGCCTTCAGTTAAATTTGTTAAAGCCGTCGAAAGTGGAATCCTCCATCGACGTTGATCGTTTCTCCAGTGCTGTAGGGTAGGTAGTTGAGTGCAATGGCGGTCACGGATTTGCCGACATCTTCCGGGGTGCCCCAACGTCGCATGGGTGCCAGTCCTTCTGCAAACATCTGGTCGTATTTCTCTTTCACTGGCGCAGTCATGTCCGATGCGATGACGCCGGGGCAGACCTCAAACACCTGAATGCCGTCATCAGCTAAGCGGGCTGCATAGAGCTTGGTCATCATGCTGAGGGCGGCCTTGCCCATGCAATAATCGGCACGGTTGGTGGAGATTGTGTAAGCGGAAATGGAACTTATATTGATGATCTTGGGTGACCAGATTTCTCCGTGCTGACGGCGCTGATCAATCATCCACTTGCCTGCCAATTGTGAAAGAAAAAAGGGCCCTTTCAGGTTGATGGCCATGAGTGCATCAAAATTCTCCTCTGTTGCCTCCAGTATATCAGCTCGTCCGATGGAGGTAATTCCGGCGTTGTTGACTAATATATCAAGGCGACAGTGTTCGCTGCGAATGTGGTCAATGATGGCTTGGCGATCGGCGGCACAACCGATGTTTCCCTGGCAGATGGTTGCCTTGATGTCGTAGCCGGCGGACTTGGCTGCCCCAATGCATGCAGAGCGGGTTTCTTCTGCGGCGGTGTGGTTGGCAGCGTAGTTGATACCAAGGTTGGCCCCCACCCGTGCGAGTTGAACGGCAATGCCCCGACCGATACCTCGTGAGGCCCCCGTGATCAATGCAGCCTGTCCCTGTAATGTGGAAATGGTTTCTAAATTCGACATAGTCGGTTGGGTTGAACCTTGCCTAAAAGTTTACGATAAGACAAATATCATTTTTTGATGGAAACTATCGATAAAAGTTATGGAATTTTATCAGCTGAAATATTTTGTAGAAATTGCGAGCGAAGACAATTTCACCAGAGCCGCCGAGCGACTTGCGATAGCGCAACCGGCCCTCAGTCAGCAAGTCAAAAACCTCGAAACAGAACTGGGTACGGTGCTTCTCAATCGCGGACGGCGAAAATCCAGCCTGACCTCTGCGGGTGAAACCCTCTTTGATCATGCTCTCTTGATTCTATCCGCCGAGTCAGCAGCCAAAGAGGCGGTGCAGGAAGTGGTGGGATTGAAGCGTGGTCGTTTGGTTCTTGGGACAATACCATCCATCAGCGGCTGCTGAATGCCGGCAGTCATTCGAGAATTTCGGAAGAATTATCCTGAAGTGGAGCTGATTTTGAAAGAGACGAGCTCTGAGGAGGTCATTGCGATGGTCAGCGCAGGCGATGCGGAAATTGGATTGGTACAGGCACCGATTGTGCGATCGCTGTTTGATTCAGGCGTTTTATTTGAGGAGAGCTTCGATCTGTTGGTTCCCGCTGGGCATGCTTTGGCTAAGAAGAGCAAAACAACCATGAAAGAGCTGTCATTAGAGGCATTTGTGCTTTTTAAGGGACGGGCAAGAACCTCTGTGATCGAGGCAGCAGGTAAATCAGGTTTTGAGCCACGAGTGGCTTGTGAGAGTGGTGAAATCCAAACAGTGCAAGCCTTGGTTGCGGCGGGACTTGGTGTGGCCGTTCTACCCGAGATCGCATCGACCCCGGTAAGCCGGCAGATGGTGCGGTTAAAGCTGATCCGGACGATCAAGCGGAAGGTGCTGTGGATTGCCCGCAAAGGCGGGAGTCGCTCTTCGGCAGCCGTTGAGTTTTTGAAGATGTGTAAAGAGCACAGTGCATAGAAGATCGATTTCGACTCGTTTCCTAAATTGAGTCAAGTCATGGGGTCTCACCGAGACTGGTTTAAATGGAACCGTTGATGACGGAATCATCTGGAGTTTTGTAGGTAGGATTATTGGTGGCGGCGAGTATCATATCATAAGTATTTTTGATGGTTTAAATCATAATTGATTCTTTTACATTATAATGAAAACCGTTTACAAATAGGTCTCTGAAAAAGAATACTTTCAAACTGCCCCCTACCCGCTTGAAAAATGAATATTCCCAACAGACTTTTGGGGCGACGGCGACGGGAAACAGGACACAGATTCGGACGGATTGACTGATCTTGAGGAGTTTAACCTAGGATTTCGCAACGCTCTCAATGTGAACCCCACCTTAGCGGACACCGATGGCGATCAATTGACGGATGGCGAAGAAATCGCGGGCTCGGGCTCCAGAGCTCCAACTGACCCGACGGTTGCCGACACGGATGGAGACACTCTTTCGGATGGCGTGGAATCCAACACACGGAGATACGTCGACTCATCTGACACCGGAACAAATCCGCTGGCAAGTGACACAGACCGCGACGGTTACGAAGATCAGGTCGAAACCAATACCGGCACCTTCATCAGCGAATCCAACCCCGGAACCAACCCGAATGTTTTCGATACCGACGGCGACGGCCTCAATGACCATGAAGAAGTGTTTCCTGACCCAGTGCTCTTCTTCACTCCGACAAACCCCACCCTTCGCGACACAGACGGCGATTCGTCGGGCGATCTGCTTGAGAACATCTGGTTTACCGATCCACTGAATCCTGATAGCGCTCCCCCACCCGTCCCGTTTGGAGAGGTTTTCTTATGGGACGACTGGAGCATTGGGATTGATCACCCTGGCGGGTCGGAGACTTATCTCAACACCATGGATCCTGTCGACCTACTCGTTGGCCAGGCGCTGACCTTCGCCTTCGACATTACCGGACACGACAACGGCGATTCAGATCACCTGGATGTGCGGCTGGGATTCGGCTCCAGTTTTACGAATCCGGGATATTGGAATCCCTCCATCGATGTGGGGCCCCCGGGAGGAACGACAGCAGTGATCCGTTACCGAAATGACAACGAGAGCAATGCCGGCAGCAATGTGGACAATATTGTCGTCGTCAACACGGATGAAATCCCATCCGGAGGCGGCATCGTCGATAGCGTCACTGAGAATCACATAGAGTTTACCGTGGCGCGGTCCGATTCAGGTTTCGAGACCCGTCTCATCTGGGACGATGTTGTCCTTCGCGGACCCACCATTTCGACCGGCACCGGTTTCATCAGCTCTCCCATCTGGGAAAACGTGCACATCCGATTAAGCGTTGATGGAGACGATGTGATGACAGTGCGCAACATTCGAATGACCTATGAAGAATTGGTCCTTCCTCCAGTGGTCACGGTCACCGCTATTGAATTAGTAGCGCCCACAATCGAACGCGATCAGAATGGGGCACAACTTACCCTCGCTTGGAACTCAGCGCCCGGAGCACAATACCAGATACAGGTTTCCGATGATTTGATAAATTGGGAAATTCTGGAATCGAATTATCCCGCAGATGGAGCAACAGGCGAGACAACTTCGTACACGGTCACACTGACTGCCGATCCAGTTGCAGCCCGCTTCTATCGAGTCGTTTTTGCCCCCTGATTTGGCGGGAAATACCGAATGAGTCTCATAACATGATGTTATTCCGGCAAATGGGCTTCATCCTATTGTCTGCTGGCCAGGTCTGGTCGATCGGTGTCACGACATCGGGTAGCGACGCCGAACAGGGCTACCAGAACAATTCGGAAAATCGGAGCGAGAATCCTGCTTACAGCGCACTTGACATGTCGAAGGATGTGACGGCGGCCTACTCCGCCGGGTTCGGAGGAGTGATTAATTTCGATGACATTACCGAGAGTGGTTCATTTCGGACCATGGAAGTCAGCTATGCGGGGGGGACGAAAGTCCTGCACATCAACTCGGGAGACACTGGCAACGGATATAAAATCTCATCACCGATCTCAGGTAACGTCAAGAGCAACCAGATGCTGGATGCCTCGGACAACCTGACTGGGGACGGACGAGACAACGATTGGGTGATCATTTTCCAATCGATCACCGGAGTTGTCCCTAACGAAAAGGTTACCAAAGTCGGCTACACTTTTCTTGGACAGGAGGGAAGCTCGCGCACGATCGCCGAGGCGCGCGCGAACTTTGATGACGGACAGTTCGCGGCATTTACCCAGATCCGTTTCGGATCGCAGGATGTGTTCATCGGGTTCGAAGCGCCATTGGGGCGCCATATCGTCCGGCTCACGATCCGGATGGAGGAACAACTATTTTCCAGTATCGATGACCTGGCTTTCGTGACAGAGACAGTGGACGGTAACGCATCCACCGCTGGTGCGCCGAGCAACTTAACCTCGTTCATCGGATGGGCTTCCTATAATCAATTCATTGCCGACCACGCTCTCACCGGGCCGGATGGGGAACAGGATTCCGATCCGGATGGTGACCAGACGGAGAATTTGTTGGAATATGCTTATTTCATGAACCCAACCCTTTCAGACTCGAGACCGTTGAGTGTGAGAGGATCAGATCCGCTGGCCGTTGCGGGAATTCCCCGTTTGAGTGTGAATACCAAAGGTGAAGGCGAGTATCATTATATGGCACTGCGTCGGGTCAATGACCCGTTCCTCCATTACCTTCCCAGCGCGACTCCAATTTTGCAGACATCATGGGATACGCACACTTTGGCCAACCTAGCCCAAGTCGAACGCATCGGTAAGGATAGGGCCGTGGTTCAGATCCGGAATTCCCTCAGCAACGCCAACCTTTTCTTCCAAGATCAGGTGACTTTGAAGATGCCCAACGCCACGACCTATCACATCGACAATCAACAGGATTTCGGCAGTCATAAAACGGCGACCTTCTCTCCGGGAGACAAGATTCTCTTCAAGCGTGGAGAAATATTCACGGGAATGTTTCGCCCCAGTGGTAGCGGGACCAAGGGCGCGCCGATCCTGATCGGCAATTATGGCGAAGGCGCAAGACCCATCATCAATGCCATGGGAGCCCATGTTGCGGGAATCCACCTGCATAACATCGATTACTGGGAAATCCACGATATCGAAATCACAAACACCGATGGAACAACAACCGATCAGGGCGATCTCTACGGTGTCTACATCTTGATCGATACGACTTCCAAGACCGACATGAACCACTATCACATCCGCAACTGCTATATTCACGACGTGAACGGTAAGGTGGCGGGTAAGGGGCGCGGAGGGATCCACCTGCACGCCTACGATACCTTGGATAACCCACCCTTTCGGCTCAATGACGTTCAGATTGTCGGCAACACGATATCCCATGTCGGGGGCGTTGGCATCGGTAACCGTTCAGATTATGTCAATCTTCCTTCGGGAAACGACGAGTATCTGTGGACCGGCGTCTATGTGGCTCACAACTACGTGAATGGCACGGGGCGCAACGCCATCATTGCCCGCGTCAGCAAGGAAGCGGTCTACGAGTTTAATGTGTTGCCGAACAGCAGTCGCTATTCAACGGGCCACAGCATCTACAATTTCAATACGGACGGTATAAAAATACAGAACAATGAAGTTTTTGGAAATATCGGCAGCGGCAGCGTCGACCGCGGGGCCTTCGATGCGGACTACAACTCCAGGGACTCGACATTCCAATACAACTACAGTCATAACAATCACTGGTTCATTGGCATCATGTGTCGATGGAACAAAGGCGTTACAATCCGTTACAATATCTCACAGAACGAACGCAAGGGTCTCTATTTCTACGGCTTTCACAACGAATCTAAACTGGAGAACATTGTGGTCCACAACAATGTCCATTTCACGAAAGCCTCCACTCGCAGGACCCTCTTCAACGCGGAGAACAGGCGCATGCGGAATACGGTCTTTTACAACAACATTTTCTACTATGAAGGCCGAGGCAGTTTCGGCAGCCAAGCGAACGACGGCGCCAATGTGGTTTTCAGCCACAATGTCTTTTATCATCTACCGGTCTGGCCCCATGGCGAGGGCGATCCCGATGCTATTACGGCCAACCCGCAATTCGTGAACCCGGGTCAAGGCGGAACCCTGATTGACATGTTCGTCCCAAGCCGACTCGCCGGCTATCGCCTGCAAGCCGGGTCACCCTGTGTAGACACCGGAATCTGGATGAATGGAGTGAAAAGGGACTTCTGGGGCAACCCTGTGCCGACCGGTTCAGCAATTGATATCGGCGTCCATGAACGCCAGCCATGATCATGAACTGGAATAAGATCGCAACCTTGCTTTTGCTGATGAGCTGCCTGACGGCAGCGGGCAAAGGCGCTCCGCCTGAGGATAGAACCAAGGTCGTCGAGCATCTCGGTTCCACGCCCATCTACCAAGAGGAGTTGGAGCTCCATATTCGGAACCAAACCGCGATGGTCGCCGTCTACTTCAAAGCCAAGTACAACGCAAATCTAACGGGAGCGGTTTGGAACCAGGACTTTGACGGCGAAGTGCCATCCGAACGATTACGATGTCAAGCTCTGGACGCGTGCTTGCGCGCCAAAGCCCTGCAGGTTCTTGCCCACGAGCATAGAGTCGGAAAACGTTTACCATTCCCCAACTTCAAAAAGCACTGCCAAGACATCAACCGTAGGCGTAAAGAAGCCAGAGAAGCCGGCAAAATTCTCTATGGTCCTGTGTCTTATGATCCGTGGCAGCTCTACCAATACGAACTCAGCATTCTGCGTATTCAGCTCAGAGCCGAACTCAGTGATGATTCAAGTGATTTCGATACATCCGAGACGGCTCTTAACAAAGTCATTATGGCCCGCTTGGCAGCTGACGTCTCAGCCGATGACTGACAATCGCTCTATGAAGTGGGGTGACTGGCAGAACTTTAAAGTAACAATAGTCCCGGAATCGGAAAAAAGACTTCCGTGTATGGCTGATGCTTGAGCACTGATTCATCCAGCCACAATCGAATGTACTTGATATTTATAGGTAGAAAAATGAAGCGAATTATTGATATGGGAACAATTATCCTAACGGTTCTGGCCATTCTGAGTGCCGTCGGCTGCTCTGAATTGGGCAAGCATGTTGAACCGTCGACAGCTCCGGTTTCCACAAGCTATCACATTTCGACCCAGTCAGACTTTGATGCACTCAAATCACGCGTTTTCGATGGAGGCGATCAAATCCTGTTTGAGCGAGGTCGTCGTTTCAAAGGTGCGTTGTCTCTCAGGCGCAGCAAGCTGCGACCTGATTCCGTAATTACCGTTGCAGACTTTGGGGCAGCAGACGAGTCGCGTCCGATTATCCATGCGGATGTCGAAGGGATGGGTGTGATTGATATTCGTGATTCCGGTGGTTGGATAATTGAGAATCTTGAACTTACCAATCAGTCCGCAGTACGCTCCGAACGTTACGGTGTGATCGTAATGGCTACGGATAGCGGCACACACGGGCCATTCACCGTGCGTAATTGCTTGATTCAAAACGTAACCGGAGAACCAAACAACAAGGATAACGGTGGCATTATATTTCGAGTTTATGGCACCACCGTACCCACCAAATTCGACGGTGTAATGATTGAAAACAACGAGATTCGTGATATCAGCGGCGTCGGAATCAGAATCAAATCACCGTGGGAAGCAGACCCTGATGACCCACGAGAAGTTGCAAGACCCATCGGGCGACATGCTATTCTCAATGTTGTCATTCGCGGTAATCGAGTCAGCCATATAACCAAAAACGCGATCATCATCGCCAGTGCGGACTCACCGTTGGCCGAATACAACATCATGGGCCCGAAAATTTCGACGGAAAATACCGGCAACACACTGTTCACCTATGCGACCGATTCGGCATTGATTCAGCACAACGAAGCTTTCGGGAACCATGGTCCAGCGGCCGACAAAGATCGGGGCGGATTTGATGCCGACTGGAACAGCCGGGACACTGTGTTTCAGTACAACTATTCACACGACAATAATTATGCCTTCGCGATCATGCGCAGATTTGGCGAGGGCATTCACATTCATCACAACATCAGCGAAAACGAACGCTTTGGTTTTATTCACTACGGTTTTGCTGGCGACCATGCCATTTCTGACGTGGTGATCAGCAATAACACGTTTTACTCGACGCGGCCCAACATGATGATGTTCATGAATTTCGGAAGACCTCGCGAGCCCATCGACACTACGATTGTCGACAATGTTTTCGTGTTTGCAGCAGGCGGTGCAATCTGGGGATCCGAGCCGACCTCCGAACGGGGAAATGTGTTCGAGAACAATATTGTCATCGGTCTTGAAGGCCCGAACTACAGCAACCTGACGGCAGCCCCCCTTTTTATGGATCCAGGCAACAGCGGTACAGAAATCGACATGGCCGACCCGCAGCGGTTAAACGGCTACAAATTGTGCCTTGGCTCAATCGCTATCGGAATGGGACACGAAGGCAACAACAAAGCAATGGTCGATTTTTGGAGTGACCCAATTTTGAGTTTGAATATTGGAGCTTACGGTGGAAAAGGCGTGGACTGCAGGTCGCCATGACCCGTAGTCTGGAACAATCTGAATCGTACCCAACCGATTGGAATTGGGAGTTCGGAATTGATGGATTTATGATCAAGATTCCAAGACTCAACACTGTCGAAGGCGTAATATTCGGAAATCCAATCAACACTATTTTACGAAGATTTCCGGGCCCAAACCGTGTTTAAACCCGCCGCCCGCAAGTAGAAACGGCAAGCTGATCGGCAGAGATGAAATGCCGCGTAAACGATTACCGTGCTCAAAAAATGTATGCCATTAGTACGTAAAGTGTCAGGATTCTTCTTTGCCCGAAAAGGAGCCAATTCATCAAAACGTTGATAGACTAATGGTTACGTAGATGTAAATTCTATGGCATCGATTCTGCGTCATTCGTGAGAATTACGACTAACAGAGGCTTTCAAGGCCAACCCTACTAAAAATGACAAATCAGAATCACTTACCTGTTTTTATCTTATGCATTCCACTGATATTACTTGCTAGTGGCTGTGCCACCAAAGAAGTTCACCTATGGCCCATCCTGGATGTGGCTCCGGATCCCTTGAATGACAGCGATCAATCTGAACCGCAGAACACGGAGGTCTTGAGTCATGGCAGTCGAGTTAGGGCGCTATGGCCAATCTTCGAGCTGGATACGACCGGTTCCGCGGCCAAACATGCAGTTCGCCCAATATACTCATACAACGGTGAAGATAAGGAAGGGAGTGTGTTTTGGCCCTTGGTCAGATTTGGTTTCAAGGGGGAAGACGATCATTTTTTTCATCTTTTCCCGCTGTATTTCAATGGCCGAAAGGGTGGAAAATCCTGGAATGTTCTTTTCCCGCTGGCCGGGAAACTCGACGGTCAGAAGACTGGAAACTGGCTCTTCATTTTTCCTTATATCAACCGGGAACAGGGCGACAAACATTTCCGTGGTGTCGTGGTGCCACCACTCATTTTCGGAAAGGATGCGGCAGCCGATTCGAAGTGGGGTTTAATACTCAATTATTTCTACAGTGAGAAACCCGGGGAATCCCTTTACACCTTCTTTCCTTTTTTCATCAAGAGATCGAAGGTTCAGGAGAAACCGCCTGAAGTCGTTGGAGCCAAAACCTCCCGGGAGACCGTACACGACTTGTTCGTCCTTCCGTTTTATTACCATCACTCAGTCGAAAATGAATCACAGCAACTCGAAAGTGATTTCTACCTGGGCCCCCTCTACCAACGTTCCTTGAGTCCTGGATATCAGAAACGCGCTTTCGGACTCGTTCCCTGGATCAATTTCGATGAGTTCTATTTCACATCGATCCTTGGATGGTCTTCAAAGAATCAAAACGAAACGGAAAAGAAATCACTTGAGATTTTCCCCTTTTATTCTACCGAGAGTGATGACAACCACTATGAGCATGCTCTACCGGGTCTCGGTCTTTACAGGTGGAGTCATCAAAAAACACACATGGGTGTGAGGGGGGCCAACCGAGGATGGGCATGGTGGCCACTCTTCGGGATTGCCCAAGGATTTGACAATGATTCCCGGGAACCCAATGGACGTTCAGGTTGGCGAGCTTTGGCCGGACTCCTCCGCTATTCAAAAAACATTTTCCAACACAACCTGTCCCTGCTATTTCCGCTGCACGAGGTTTCTGGAAACGACAAGAAACAACACCACAGGTTCTGGCCTCTATATCGATATTCCTCATCGGATAAGAAAACCGAATTCTCCGCGCTGGCTGAGATCTTCGCTTCACGAAAATCGTCAGAACTAACGAGTGATTTTCGATTTTTGTTACACCCAATTTCATATCAGGGAATCGAGTCCGGCGACTACGATTTCCGATTTCTCTGGAAACTGATTGAAGCCCGATCAGCCAAAGGTGACTCGATCAAAGCTTTTAATCCTTTTTTCTACAGCCGTTCGACTCCAAATGAATCCAGGACCCTCTTTATGGGTGGTCTATTCGGATGGGGGCGTGATGGGGAAGATCGCTTCACACGGGTTTTTTGGGTTTTCAATTTTCCCAGACCTTAATCTCAACCGGACATCATCTGGAGAAACGCCGTTGAGGGCGGAATCATCCTTGGTATCCCTTAATCCAAAAGGTCCTCAAGAAAACATTGAAAGTGGCACAAATTCTTTAGGGTCTACGAAGGAAAATTCGTCTTGCCGCTAAACCCATCTTTCCCGTAAACCGACGTTAGACAAGATACGCCTGGCTTAGGATTCGTGACCCAGCCCCCCAAAAAATCGCCATGCATCAATTCTGTAATTCTGCTGATCATGCACGCCTCTAACTACTCCTCACGATGCGAGTAATGACACAGTTTCCAGCAAACTCGGGTGGTCCCATCGTCGCTTGACAATTACACATGGTATCGGATCAATCCTTTCAATGTCCAGACTTCGATCGTGAAGAAATCCGTCGCTGCAATCACCTCCCAATGTTGCCGTAGAAATTCATTCCAGGACAGTCCAGAATGTCACTAAGTTAAGGCATTTTATTCCGTCCTGATTGGTTTTCCATTGTTCGGGGTCGACACCCCCGACTTCAGGAACAAAATCATGTCCAGGGCCTTTTCAAACTTGAAGCTGCGCGGTGAGGCCGGATTTGAAATCGTTCCGGTCATGGCAATCCCAGACCTAATTGCTCAGAAATTCCATCGAAACTCCGTCTAAACTTAGTGCCATTCCAAGGCAGTACATTCTTTCGTCCGGGACTGGGTTCTATCTTTGCAATTCTTTCAGAACATGAACATCTACCTGAAGATATTCAATCACCCATTGCTGACTTTGATTCATCCAACCAGCCAACTGCACAAGCACAAACTTCAACAAATCAATCTCCTGAAAAACCTACAGCCCCCCCTGAAACCCGATCTCAAACCAGTCTACAATCTGATCCAATACGGACGAAAACCCAACAACTTACAAATTTATCCAATTTCCGGACACTACGAGCGGCAACTAAACGCCGATATAAATGGTTGAACTCAATACGATGGTTCGATTTTCGGATTGTTGGCAGCCTGAAACCCACGACATTCGTTTCTCAATAAAGGCTGAGTTAACTTGCTTAGCTGCCTATGTTGATTACCGTTTTCATCAAAATTACTTGGATTCAGCCATTGCGTGAAAACTTGATCCAATGCGGGCCAATCAGCATCTACTGCGGCAAACCATGCTGTATCGCGGTTTCGTCCTTTATAGACTGTTGCCTGATGAAATACTCCTTCAAACGAGAGGCCGAGACGCTGTGCGGCAGAACAAGAACCAGCGTTCAACGCATCGCATTTCCATTCGTAGCGCCTGTACCCGAGCTCGAATACTTTCTTGATCATCAAAAACATAGATTCTGTTGCTGTAGGTCGGCGCTTCATTCTCTCGGAGAAATGAATATGGCCAACTTCGATTGAACCGCTGCCTGGTGCGATTCGGAGATAACTGGCCACTCCAACAGCTTCCCTGGAATCCTTGTGAATCACTGCGTAGAATTGAGGGTCGCTGCCAATGCAAACCTTGACCATCCATTTTCGATATTCTTCGAATGTGGAGAAGGGGCCGTATGGGAGATACGTCCAGTTTTTTCCCTCGCCATCCTGAGCATTAGCAGCAAAGAGATCTTTGGCGTGCTTATCGACATTGAGTGGTTCTAAAAGACAAAAGCGCCCTTCCAGGGGTTGGTGAAGTGGAAATTCAGGTGGCACCCAATTTGGCAGAACTCGCCCAATGACTTGGCCAAGATGATTTATAGAATGGGGGTAATCGTTATCCATCTGTATCGAACCTTGTTTTTCAGTGAAGAATTCAGCGGCTTATGGCTAATTCCCTCTATGGATAATTAAGTCATTCAGTATCAACAGTCAAGGTTGCAAACCAGTTGTTTGGATCGTGGCAAACCACCCTGTCCCTGGCAAATTCTCATTCCCACGGACTTTCGAACCCTTGATATAGAATCGGTGAGAACGATGCCTTATATTCCGAGTTCGCGTCCATTTATCGAACGAAAAATCGGATGTACCAGTCGAGAGTATTTGGATCATGTCATTTATTGGAACGGTGCCGATCTCGAGAGAAAACTTTATGAATTCAAAAAGTATTTCAACGGTAACCGTATTCATGGGGACATTCATCAGATGACTCTCATTAAGCGAGCTGAAGTATCAGAAATCAAAATTGTAAACTTCCAAAATTACAAATGGCACTCCCAAGGCAATGGATTCTACTAAATGCCGATGGCTGCTCAAGATTCTCCCGAAATTTTGGATTTCTCGGAAATGGCCTCCAGTCACCCCTATGTCACTGACTTAAGGGATTTACGGAAAACCTAAAACAGGAGATTCTAAAATGAAGGGATCGGCGTCGATTCACCTAAAGGTTGGAGTTCACGCTTCAGCGTGTTTTTCAAATCAGTTCCAGACACGCTGACGCGTGAACTCCCACGGATGCCCTGTTTCAGCTCAAGTCAGTGACATTGCCTGTCAACCGTATGCTCAACAGGGCAAATCTCTCAATGACAGCAAAGCAGCCGTTTGGGGATTGGCTGTGACAACTACATGATATAATTTCTGGTATACAACTTGGAATCATCACGAGAAGACTCCTAAAACAAGAAGTGATGAAGACCATCTATTCCTCAAAAACGGCGAAACTCACTTCGATTAACAATTCGCCATGCACAGTTTCGGATGAGCATCGTCGCTGCGCGCCTTTTCTTCAACTTACCACCAAAATGACGGTGTTCCCGTGGTCCGGATTTCCATTCTCTCGAAAGGTTTCCAATTCACATGGTTATCCATGAATAGGACATTGCCTCCGTCGGGTAATTGGCCCTCCAGATGGGGACTCGAATGATCTTCAGCCCAACCGCCGCGGACTTGAGTGTAGTTGTTAAGTTCTCTTTTATATGTATTACTACCTTGAGAAAGAGTGGCGTCCGCCACGATAATAGCACTTGCTGGTTGCACCAACGTTTCCTTGCTTCGGAATTTAACAATTTTTGCTTCCAGTTTCTCGAAGACGTTCGCTTCCGTGACCCGGGGAGAATCCTTGGTCGCGAAGGCATATCCCAACACCTTGAAATTACTGGTGAAGGTCCACAAGACGTCCGAATTCTGTTTTGAAAAGGAGGGGCAGTAGAGAATGTCCCGCTTGAATCCCTGACGAAGCATGTATTCGGCAATCCCAGTCGGCATGTCCCATGGCCAGTTGCCTGTAATGGTGAATCGACCGTCGCGAAAAGACATGGGTGGCAGCCAGTTTTTATTTTCGTCCGCATACATCAGGCTGGCGATGCCCAGTTGACGCAGATTACTGATGCATCGGGTTCGACGGCCTCTTTCCTTGGCTTTCCCCAAAGCGGGTAGGAGCATGGCTGCAAGGATCGCGATAATGGCGATCACCACCAGAAGTTCGATCAATGTGAACGCCTTGAGACGAAGGGTCGCATTATTCTGCCCGGATTGGGGAGAGTGAGATGCCTGTCTGGTTTTAAAGGGTTTCATCAATGGGGAGGTTTTGGATGAGGATTAATCAATCTTTCTTTCTCAGGATGAAAATTTAACCTGGCACCGGTCTCCCGGATTGGTGGCGAATGGTTTCACTTTGGGCGTAGACAATGGAGTAACCGAATCGATCGGCGATGGTGCGTTTATACGTTTCAGAATGGGCGAATCGTCCGTATTTCAATAGCTTGAATGGGTTGCCAGGACAGGTTTCGGTGGAGAATGACAAATATGTATTTACGTTTTCACGGGTTCGTCGTTAGGGCTGCCCCGATGGATCTTTATCGTTTCAGTAAAAGCTTCTTCAGTCATTTGAGGTTACAGTTTTCATTGTGATTAAAGCATTCTAGTTGAAGGAGTGTTAACGGCAACCAAAATCTGCCAGTGACTGATCGGAGTTTCGGCTTTCAAACTTAAAGGTAGAGAATTAACATCGCATGTACTTGGCAAGCGTCGGTGGGACCACCCTGTCCGGTGCTTCCGTCATCAACTGTTGTTTCTATGCTGCCCTTGTCTCGTAGACCATGACAGATCCAATCAGCCGTCTGATCCTGTTTAGAATCATTAAAAGAAAACGGATGGGGAAGATTTCTCTGAAGGTAAGTCTTTTGTTCGTCAACTCTGCCTGCATCGCGGGCGTTCTCGTCTCTGTTCCAAACTTCAACTTTATCGACGAAGTCGGAACAGCCTAATTGAGTCCTTGACAAAATTCTTTTGTGGAGAGGTTTTTGGGAACTTGACGGCGAGAAATCTTAGACTATGTCATCGTATTCGGGCCTCGACATGTTAAACGTCTGATCAGAAATTTCTTAGATGGCTATTACCATTCCCACCGCCCTCGTCAGGGACTCAAAAGACAACCGCCTGTTCCGATTGAACAACCAGAGTTCTCAGAAGCTTCCTCACGCCTGATTGCTTTTCCGGTCCTCAACGGACTTCACCACCAATACTTCCGAGTTGCCGCATAATTCATCCTGCAGAAAACACTCCCCCTCCTAACCTGCAGTCGCAAAATGCACCTACCTCACTCCTGCAAGGACCGAAATTCATATTCAAGCCTGCGCAGTTGATCGTTGATAGAGATTCTCGGACAAAAATATTCCAGTTTTTATGTGGATGGACTTTTTCCAGTGGACACCCACTGATTTGCGATGAATGTTTCTTCTAGTGGAGATTTGAAAAAGTTCACTCAAAATCGATTTCTATTCGACTAAGCACCGAGTTCATTAACCGCTCTCCAGGCCTGGTCAATGGCTATGTTGGCATAGGCGTCGCCGCCGGAGTCTGAATTGGCAATGGATATTCGCCCATGAGGACGCCTCCCCAACTTGGTGAACTTCTTCATGTCAGTGTCATGGATACTGTTTCCGCCGTAAGCGTAACCATGAGACCAGCGGTTAACCCGACTTTCGCTATTCAACCCCGATTCTGATTATTTTCGAGGGTGAGGCAACTGATTTGCTGAGTGTTTCGAGATGTTGTTCCCCAAATGTGCTTGTGGTGAAGACCTACCCCCTTGAAGCGATGCCATGAATCAAGGACTCTATAGGTGTCATGTTTCTGCGAGTCATCAACCGGCACAAGAATGGAAAGGATCATCGCTACTACAGCGTGGTGGAGAATCGGCGGGTCCGCGGCGGCAGGCATGTTCAAAAGACGTTACTGTATTTAGGAGAGATCAATGACACGCAGAAAGCGGGTTGGATCAAGACGATTGATATGATCGACGAGCGGGAGCATCGACAAGTTGCGCTGTTCCCCGAAGACCGTGACATTCCAGAGGGAGTTGATGTCGGGATTCAAGTTAGACTGTCGGAGTTGCAGCTGCATCGTCCCCGTCAATGGGGTGCCTGCTGGTTGGCTTGTGAACTTTGGAATCAATTGGGGTTGGATGAGTTCTGGAAGCAGAGGTTGCCGGCAAGCAGGAAGGGCACTCAATGGCGGCATGTTCTGCAAACACTGGTGTGTTATCGACTCATTGATCCGGGCAGTGAATGGCGGCTGCATCGTTATTGGTTCGATCACAGTGCGATGGCCGATCTACTGGGGGAAGATTTCCGGATAGCTCAAAAGGATACTCTGTATCGATGTCATGACCGGCTTCTGGAGCACAGGGAGGATTTGTTCAAACACCTCAGGGGACGATGGGAAGAACTCTTCGATGCAAACTACGAGGTGTTGCTGTACGATCTGACCAGCACATATTTCGAAAGTGATCCGCCCTTTGAGGGCAAGCGGCAGTTCGGATACAGCCGGGATAAACGCCCGGACTGTGTCCAGGTTGTCATTGCCCTGGTGGTCACTCCTCAAGGGTTTCCTCTGGGATACGAAGTCATGGCGGGAAACACCGCTGACAACACGACCCTGCGTGGATTTCTGAAGAAAATCGAGCAGGAGTATGGCAAGGCCCGGCGCGTCTGGGTGATGGATCGAGGGATTCCCACAGAAGAGGTGCTCAAGGAAATGCGGGAAGCCGAAACGCCGGTTTTCTATCTGGTCGGCACTCCCAAGGGACGCTTGAGTCGCTATGAACAGCGACTGGCAGAACTGCCCTGGGAAAAGGTTCGCGAGAATGTGTCGGTGAAACTCCTGAAGGAGGGAGAGGAAATCTACATTTATGCTCAGAGTGATGATCGCATTCAGAAAGAGCGGGCGATGCGGAAACGTCGCCTCCGACGGTTGATCAGTCAGCTTCATTCATTGCGTAATCGTAAAAGGCTCACCCGCGACACTTTGCTGATGAAACTGGGAGCCCTCAAAAAAGAAGCAGGACGGGCTTTTGGTCTGATGGATATTACGCTGCCCGATTCGGGGCAACCGATCAATCCACAGACATTCCATTGGTGCCTCATCCTCGACAAATACCGAAAAGTTTACCGCCGTGAGGGGCGGTATCTTTTACGAAGCAACCTGGAATCCGACAACCCGACCCAGCTGTGGGAATACTACATCCAGTTGACTCAGGTCGAGGAGGCATTCCGCAATCTCAAAGGGGATCTGGCAATCCGTCCGATTCATCATCAACTGGAATCACGCATTGAGGCCCACATCTTCATTGCCTTCCTGGCCTACTGCCTACAGGTGACTTTAAAGCAACGCTGCAAAAAGCATGCAATGGGTTTGACTCCCAGAAGTGTGCTGGAACAACTCAAACTCATACAGATGATTGATGTCCATATTCCCACCGTGGATGAGCGCTGGTTGAAGATGCCTCGTTATACCCAACCCGATAAAGCTCAGCAATTGCTGTTGGCTCAACTTCATCTGGAACTGCCGCCACAACCGCCACCCAAAATTACACGCAACCAATTCGACACCTCATGTGGTGAAGACCTATGATATAAAATGATGAAGTTTCCTAACATTCTTGGTTTTTGGATGCTCGAATAGCGAAAGTCGGGCTAGAGATCAGAAGAGCAATCGCAGTGGAACCACCACCATACATCTCGGCGGTGGCGTTCACCTCAGCTCCGTTGTCAATGAGAACCTGTGCTACTTCGGCCAGATTGCGGGGCACAACTTGACGATACGTTTCAACACCATTGGAACCGACGTAGTGTAGAAGAGTAGAGGCGTGTCCGAAACTCGATCTTTGATAAACGAGCGATGAATTCCGTTCAAGCAGCCCACGCAACAGATCCGTATTCCCATTTAAAAGCGCATCGACGGCTGCCTCAAACTCTGGGTCGGGTGGTTACGTTCCACGTTTATCTACATCAGACCAATCAGCAAAACCGTATTCCCGGGCGATGGTTTGCCGGGCGTCCTCAAGCGTAAGGTCATATCCCATGATCTCTCCGGCTGAACACCCAACTAATTCTGGGTGCCAACAGGTAATCTGCGTGACGACAACCTCATCACCTGACTTGTGTGCCCTAACGATTCGTTCGGCTTGACTGTCAAGTTGCTCTTTAATCGAGAGTTGACGGAACTCATCAGTGAACAAGTCGCAGTGAAGATGTTCAACGGCTCGGACTTCTTCACAAACATACACCTTCGGATTGGTTTCACTCATTTAATTACCAAGGTCTGCCAGTTTTGGCCAGGCAACAGGGTTCCACTTATGCTCGAACAGAACCCCAATTCTGCCCGAAAAAGGTAAATGGACTGATCTTGAGTCGGCAATATTTCAAATCATTTCTTGACAAAACCTCCACTGTTTATTTTGATAGACACGTCATCCAAGCTTATACTTCGCATTAGAAGAACCCTCAACCTAAGATAATTGTTTCAATGAAACCTTCAGATATCATGAAAATATTGGGATGGACAATTCGGGCGATTGTCCTTGCGACTCTAACCACACAATTTGCAGTTAGATCCGACGCGGGCCTGTTCAAGGTCGATTACGCTGTGGACCAAAACGACTCTGAAGGCGTGGAGTTGACCGATTGGGATACAATCGCCACTTGGACTTTCGATGATTTCGCTGACGGCATTGCGACGTGGAATTTGACCGATTTTGGGTCCGGAAGCGATAGTGATGTCACATTGACCATTATTGATAATGAGCCGCTTTCAGCGGACATGGGCTTTGGATCCATCGGTATGATCGGGAACAATCCAGTTCCTCAGAATATAGATGTGAACTATGACTCGATCAACGTCCCCGCCGTGGTTAAGGACGACTACCTGTATCGAAACCCGGACACAGCAGGAAGCGAATTGCTGTTCCGATTCGCCAATCTTGACCCAGGTACTTACAACGTGACGGTGTTCGAGGGGCGAACCACCGACGCATCACAATTCGGCAGACTCTGGATCGGGGACATTAATGGCAGTAACGAGCCGACCGAGCAAAATACGGGTGATTTTTCCGGTACCGATGTGGAAGGGGCAGTCGTTCCCGAAGGTAACCCAAAAACAATTACCTTCGATATCGCCGACGGTGAGTATCTTTGGTATGCGCACATGGAAGACAATTCAGGAGGCATCAGTGGAATGATTATCCGGCCTCTTCCCGCAGCCAATACGGGCCTGTTCAAAATCGATTACGCCGTGGACCAAAATGACGTTGAAGGCGTAGAATTAACCGATTGGGATACAATCCCGACCTGGACTTTCGAGGATTTCGTCGATGGCGACGCAACATGGAGCCTGACCGATTTTGCAGGCGGCAACGACAGTGATGTCACCCTGACAATTATTGATAATGAGCCGCTTTCAGCGGACATGGGCTTTGGCACCATCGGCATGATCGGAAACAATCCAGTGCCTCAAAATATGGATGTGATCTATGACTCGATCAGCGTCCCCGCCGTGGTTAAGGACGACTACCTTTACCGAAACCCGGACACGGGCGGAAGCGAATTACTGTTCCGTTTCGCCAATCTCGACCCAGGCATGTACAACGTGACGGTGTTCGAGGGTCGCACTACAGACGCCGCACAATTTGGTAGACTCTGGATTGGTGATATGAACGGCAGCAACGAGCCTGCAGAACAAAATACCGGCGACTTTTCCGGTACCGATTCGGATGGGGTCGCCACGCCCGAAGGTAATCCAAAAACATTGGCCTTAGACATCGCTGACGGTGAGTTTCTCTGGTATGCACACATGGAAGACAATTCAGGAGGTATCAGCGGAATGATTATCCGGTCCATTTCCGCCGTACTGGATAGCGATAATGACGGTATGCCTGATCTTTGGGAAACGCAGTTCGGCTTGGATCCAAACGATCCGTCAGACGCCAATGAAGATTGCAACGGAAACGGGGTCATCAACCTTGATGAATTCGAAGCCAACCTTGATCCGTGCGATACAACCCCGCCTGCGGTCATTTCAACCGAAGGAAGCCGCTCGGTAAATACCATGCTCCTCACGTTCTCTGAGCAACTGAATCCCACGGAGGCCAACGACCCATCAAACTACAGCATCAGCCCAAACCTTGCGGTAACGGTTGCCACCTATAGCGAGTTAAGCGGAGCCGTGACATTGACAACCGCTGCACAAACACCTGACACGATTTATACAATCACATTGAAAGGACTCAAAGACATTTCCCAAAACGTGGTTTCCGAGGGCGCCAACGCAATTGTCGAGCCGTTCGCTTTCACTAAAACCGGTGTTCTCAAATTCTCCTATTGGGGAGATGTAACAGGCGGAGCCCCGATCACCGGAGCAACGGTTGTCAATCTAACAGACGATCCCCGTTCCTTCGCGCCACCGGACATGGTCTTGACGGTTCATTCATTCGACAGTCGCGATGCCTTCCCGGACGACTCACACAACAATTATGGAGCAACAATCGAAGGCCTGATCACCCCGACGGAGTCGGGAGATTACCACTTCTTTCTGCGCAGCAATGGCGCATCAGAGCTGTTTGTCAGCATCGACGAGAACCCATTAAATCAGGTGTTTCAAGCAGAAGAAATGGCATGTTGCAAACCTTTCCAGGAACCTGCAGACCTCGCGTTTCAGACGACTCTCGACCCTGTACCCCTGATCGCGGGTAAAAGCTATTACATTCGTGCGATCTATAAAGAAGGCGTTGCAGAAGACTACTGTCAAGTGGCATGGAGGAAGACAACGGATACCACGCCGGCAAGAGACCTCCTGCCCATTCCATCGGAGTTCCTGTCGTCATTGGAAGATTTAGTGGTTCCCGCTCCGGTTAATGGTGGCACACCTAACGCAGACGGCACTTTAGTCGCAACGGAGGGTGGTTTAAGCCGAG
This sequence comes from Verrucomicrobiales bacterium, assembly GCA_012959985.1. Taxonomy (GTDB): domain Bacteria; phylum Verrucomicrobiota; class Verrucomicrobiia; order Limisphaerales; family DUCD01; genus DUCD01. The sequence continues at coordinate 26,028 of DUCD01000062.1, forward strand.
TTGCCTGGAATGGTTCCGGTGTGAATCTTGCATTCTACCCGGAAAAATTCCGTGGTAAGCATCGCCTTGAGCAAATCACATTGGAGCCTCGCACTGATGACCAAGGCAGGTTTGTCTCCTACTTCGAAACGCCCAATTCCGGAGATATCAATGTCGCGCCTGAGGGGGATTTCTTCGATAACTATGCGGTCATTCTTTATGGTTTCATTCACCCTTCAGAAACCGGATCTTATCGATTCGCTCTCGCTGCGGACGATGCCGCAGAACTGCACCTGAGCACTGATGAAAACCCGACAAATTCCGTCCGGATCGCTTCAGAGCCGCAATGGAATCCGGTCCGCAGTTTCGGTAGCACTGATCGTCGTCCCAATGGGGAAAACCTCTCCGCAGGAGTCGAGCTCGAAGCCGGTCAGAAATACTACGTCGAAGCCATCATGAAAGAAGGCGGTGGAGGTGACAACCTGGCCGTTGCCTGGAAAGGACCCGGCGATGGCAGTGCGTTTGCAGACGGAGACCTTCCCATCGGCGGTGAGTTCCTCTCAGGTTTCGCCCCCCTCGTTACTGAACTTGATATCAGCATCAGCACCGATGCCGATGGCAATGTTGTCGTCACCTGGACGGGCACGCTGCAATCCGCAACGGATGTGACCGGACCATGGTCCGATGTGGCCGATGACAATCAGAGTCCTTTGACTCTGACACCAGATCAGGCCAGACTGTTCGGTCGAGCCATTGCTCCATGATAGCCTAAACAATTTGAGAAGATTCTGAACTCCATCATAAAGGCTGAAGCAATCCGCTTCGGCCTTTTTTGTATTCCAGACAATTCCAACTTTTATACCGGCAGGCCCGGATCGTGGAAGAAAACAAAAATCATGGATACACTGATGGCAAGGCAAGCCACTAATAAGCGGCCAACGCTCCCATAGCAGCCTGTTGAAAAACTATGGCTATTGCCTGTTGCATTGGAAATGGGCCTCCAGCAAGACGCGGTGAGGGAGAACCCCCTCATGGGGCTGTGACCGAAGCGCAACCCAGGATCAACCCCAATCAGTTCGGGAGGCCACAAACTGTGCTGAACCGTCGCGGAACCAACCGTCCAATTGATGTGGCTCCTTGAGCTGTTGTCCGCGCATCCTGGAAACCGGTATGAATCGACAATCCAAGTCCGGCAAGAGGGTCATATCGCTCCACAGTTTTTCAAATTGTGTTACTGGAAAGATGTCCTCCTGACCATGCCCCCAACGTTTCTTTACATCCTTGATAGTGATGTAGGTTGGAAGCCGTTTGGCGATTCTGCGAATGCCCAACTCGATTTTGCGCCTATCTTCCAAATCCTGTCTCTTCAATCCAAACACTTCCAATACTTGATCGATATCCATCCAGGTGGTCATGGAGTTGTAATACGAGAGTCTGAATTCGTCTTCCTCCCTGGGCAACGCCAGACCTTCGACCAGACGAGGTCTACCATCGATCAGGGCAAGCCCCCCTCCACGATCTTCCATTCGCCGATGGATAACCTCAAAAGACAACACGGATCCGTTTCTAATATGGCAGCCGAGAATTGTCGGATCCAGATCTGCCCCCAGAGTATCGATATTATGCATCATCAGATATTTCAACGAAGGGTGCTTCTTCAATAACTCAAGAAGGATTCCGTTTTTCAGAAGATTGGGAACCTCATACCAATGCCCCACTGGATGTAGACATTGATTCGGCAAGTTATCGAGGTAGTCCGAAGCCTCCCCCGATTGCACCGCCCAGTTCAACATCGCCGCATGAAAACTGTCCCGAACCTTTTGGGCCTGTTCATCCAATTGCTGCTGGGCGGTTTCTTCCCAGTGAAACCGAAGATCCCGAACCGTCGGAATCATTCTGAGACCGATGGTTTTTCCGGGTGACAAATAAACTGAGCTGAAATAATCGTAATAATGCCTATCGTCGAGATGCTCCTGAATCGCCTGATGCGTCAGGTAACTGGTCGTAAATAAATGTGGTATATCGACGTCCAGGTTCCGGGAGACCTTCCTGCTCTTGGCAAGGTGAGTTTCGATGAATGACCGATGTTTCCCTTCAAACCGACAGAATGGATTGATCGCCTTGACAACGCCGGCCCCCTGGGTCCAACGACTGCCGACCCCAGCAGCCAAAGTCAGGACCGCCACTTGTCCCGAGCGAATCGACTCCAATCCACAATCCCGATCATCCTCTTTGGAATCTGCAACCGAAATTAAAGTCGCTGTGTCGATATCTCTGAGGTCGGTGGAAACCGGCAGTCTGTTTTGAGCCAGACCAATCCTTCCGGCTTTAAGCTCACTACGGATACTCTCGTGTTGCGCCGGATCAAAACCATGCTTAACCAGCAAATCAGATATCCCCCCCGGTTTTTCATTTTGATTCGATGAGTCTTCGGTCGGGAACATTTGGTTGAACACCTGTGACACCATTCCATCGAATTGAGGAAGATCTTTGGAGAAATTTCTAAACTGCTGAAGTTCCATGCGCTGAGTCGAACTCAATTCAGCAGAAGGTTTTCTCAGCAATCCTGGAACCATCAAAACCTTGTGTTCCCTCTATTCCGCGAAGGAGTTGTACGGTGTGCGAAACACCTCATGCACCATATGATCCATGGCGAAAGGAAGAGAATGCTCCAGAGCCGTCTTTCTTCGCAGCATGGTATCCGCCAGAAACTCCTGTCCTGCTTCCTTTGCATTCGGATCAAAGATAAACCCCATCCCCCCCCCAGACATCCCTCCCAACATCCAGAACCCCCAGAACTCTTCCCCAAAACGATTTCGTACATCGGAAATAAGGCATTCGGTATATTCATTGGTCGCCCAGGGAATTATCGTCTGGATAGGTCCAAGGAAGTTTTCCATGGTAGCTTTTCCTAGAGATCGGATATCGGCTGCTTTCAGGTGGGTTCGTATCCGATCAAATAATTCAAGCGCCTTCAGGCGTCCCTCCCATTCAGGCCCGCTGCGTAAAAGGTATTTCTCAGTCACCATTTCGAGCACGGGACCGACATTCTGGGCCATTCCTCCATGAACAAGGACTAAGCTCTCCTGAAGACGCCGACGGGTATCGTTGTGAAGATCCTGGCCATCCAGTAATTGATGGTTGGGCAGCAGGCGTCCCCGACTGATTCCAAATTCTGGATCCCCATCTTCAGCCTCAACCCCGTGGATCAATTTAACACCGGGCCAGACGCCTCCGGAATCCTGCCAACCTCCACCGGAACCACCGAGCCATTCTCCTAAAATAGCACGGGCCGCAACGATCCTTCGTTCCGATTCTTCCAATGGCCCTGATAAAGATCGGGTCTGCCCGGTGGCTCTCATGCACAAAGAGATCAATGCCGCCAGAAGGTTGGTGGAAACAGCAAGCCTCGAACCTTTGGGGATGTCATTGACACTGCTCACCAATTCAATGCCTCGACCGGGCCCCACGATCCGTGTCAATAATTCAGCACAAGTACATCCCGACCCTTCCAATCCAGGGGGAACCAATCCGGAGGCAATCACAGCCGCTTTCAACAGACCCAGATAATCTCCTGCAAAGTCAAAAACTTCCGAGATATCTCTCAAGTCGGCAGAAACACCGAGATCCACGCTTACCAGACGAAGCAACGGTTCATCTATGATTCGCAAATAAGCTTCGATGGAAGATCGGGGGGACTCGTCTCTTCCCAGAACCGACAAGTCCACCGAGATATTCAGAACCCTGGCACCCTGTGGAAAATCCATTCCGAGAAAGAAAATATCGCTCCAGGCACTATGTGTCAGATCCATACGGACCGGAGTCGATTCTTTAAGGATGCGATAGGGCTCGGATTCACGGCTGCGATTCAGTATCTCGGGACGAATCCTCAATGGCTGATCGTTCGGGCAGCGGGTTCGGAACATCCATTGGTTTCCCTTTACCGAGCGAACACTTCGTCGAACCTGATCGGCAAGCGTCTGGATGCCCAACTGCTGATAAGTGGACGCCAGAGCACTGGACAAACCATCACATGGACCTGAAGCCTCCTGGCACTTCAAAAATATCTCCAGCGCTTCTTCAAATCGGCGACGCATCGCCCTGGAATACCCTTCATAAGGAATAATCCCCCCGGGTTTAAATCCATCTCTGGTCGGCAGATAAAAGCGGTGCAGGGCGTATAGAAAAAATAAAGCCCGAACGCGTTTATAGAGATTGTCAGTGCTGTGCCGGTAAATCTCCAGTTGGCGACACTCTTCAAGTAAATCGGAAAGACTTGCATCCGATGCATAGGGATAAAGCGACTGATTACGTTCCTTCTCATCCGAAGAAATAATTAATTGGACCAGGAATCCGTTCATTTCCATGAGATGAAGATTGTCATGAGGCCTGCATCGGCGGGGATTTTTCTTCAGACGACCGGACCCTATGAGGCGAATTCAACGCAAGCAATTCGATCAACTGCCTCATGATTTCATCTCTTTCACTGCCGGCAAGAGCACAGGCAAACTGGGCAAACATCAATCCGTATCTGGCTCCGACATTAAATCGGCGCCCCTCCAGCTCAGCCGCCAAATAGCGTTCACGCCCCACCAGAATATTCAAGGCATCGGCCAGGCTGTGACATCGTTGATCCTCCAGAGGCAGGTGAGTGCACTCATCCACTAGAATATCAAGAAAGGTCGATGTAAAAACATGCATCCCAAAAAAGCAGAGGTAATGCCCCGACCTCAACCCGGGCACGATTATCTTTTGTTCCGCCTCAGTCGGACTGGGTTTTTCCAAAATACAATTGATTTCATATACGCGGTTCCGTCCGGGAATCCGATGGCCGCCTACCGTGCCGAAATAGGAAAGCTGAGACTCAGGTGTTGCCTGGACGGAAGAGACCGAACAGGACTCGGACTCAGCCAATTGGACTAGCTGCCGGGCACAGCGAGTCGGGATTCGACTGAGGTATAAGTGATCACCCAGCAAGTGAAGAAACGGCTCTCCATCGACGAAATTTCGTGACAACCCAAGGGCATGAGCGTATCCGAGCGGCTCTGTTTGTTCGACCCAATGAATCAGGGAGGCGTAGTCCCCGGCTGCTTCGCTGTAAGCCCTCTGATCCCCTGGATGCACCACAAGACAGAGTTCCTGAATGCCCGCGTCCAGGACTTCCTCAATCAACACCTGCAATGCCGACTTGCCTACGCCATCGACATCAACCAATCCCTGCAGAGGAAGCGTGCGTTGACTCAATCCAGCTGCAGTTATGACTGCCTTCGTAATTTTCATTTCATCCGTATTTGAAAGGTTCTCGATAGGTTAATCTGAACCAGAAACAGTTTCACCCGAAACTTGAAAAAACTGAGTGATTACCCAACATCGATCATCATCTTCACAGTTGCCGAGGCGTAAAACCCTGCTGAACCAAAAGCTTGAGAATCCCTTTTTCACCGACCAAGTGAGCCGCTCCCACGATAACAAAAGTAGTATCCTTTTGCTCTAGATACTGGCGGATCTTATCGAGCATTCGCAGGTTTCTTTCGAAAAGAAACTTTTCGTAGAATGATTTGATATCCGGAGTCGTCTCCATTCCTTCAAAAATCAATTGTTCCATTTTCATATCGTCCCCCGTTATCCAAGCCTCAATGGCCTGATTGATGAAACCGGATGCTTCTTTCAGGGAAGTCAGGGTCCCGATCAAAAAGGCTTCCTGTTCCGAATCCGTAAAACCATCCAGCAGTTCGATCTGGGATTTAGCTCCCTCCAGTTCCAGAATCGGTTTGACTCCCTGAGCTTTCTTAAGAAAATGAAAATCAACGCCATGTTCCGGTGACAACCCCATTTTTCGTATCTGTATACTGGCGACGCTCATGGCAATAAACCATGGTTTGTATCGCAACAATCTCTCGCGAGGCATTCCGGTTGCCTCAACTGCTGTTTCGAAAAATCGAATGCCGTCTTTACTCAGGTGGTTTTTCAGATTGTCTTCCGGTCCATAAGATATTTTGGAAGCCATCAACAACGCAGCGGCAGCGGCTTTAGCGGGGGACAACACGTCCGCCTCAACCGCAAGATATTCAGATTGGGCAAAAGCGGATTCAATCGAGGCATTTAATGGATAAATATCCGATTTAGCCAAATGAATGGACCCGAGAAGATAAACTTTACTTCCCCCACTATCTATCTGCCAAAGAAAACTTTTCTGCCCGGTTACCTTTGGGTGTGCATTTTCTTGAGGTTTCGCGTCTATGCCTGTCCACAAGAAACAGGCCATAGCTATCGTTCTCAAAATGAATTTTGAATTTGTCATTTGCAAATCTAGTGCCGCACCATACCCCCTCGGCAAACCGACCGGGCTCCTTTAAGCCATTACCATCTATTCTACATTGATCAAAGGAGAATATCGCCGACACTCTCACCAAAGCGGTGATTACAATTAAGGAGATTCGACGATTTGCGGTGCGCTGAGACAGCACGACACCGCCATTTCATATAGAATTGCCCACACGCTTATTGGGATCATTATTCAGATATTCCGATACATTTTTACTCGGCAGGCAGGGTTTTGTATGACTATATGAAGCATCAATGTTTGTAACATTGGGCCATGGCTAATCCACTTCAAGACCTACAGAGGACTTGGAAGAACGATTTTGAAGGCGGTAATTCCAACGCCTCCTCTGCTATTCGAATCAGCCTACTGATCGCTCTCTACTTCCTCAGTGGATGGATCGGTTTGAAGGCAACCTTCCTGAATGGTGAATCCGCTTTGCTGTGACCACCAAGCGGAATTGGGTTGGCTGCTTTACTGGTTTTTGGACCCTCGTCTCTTCCCGCCATCATTTTCGGAACATTCTTCGTCAATCTTTATATGGGATCGCCGATGTCCGTCGCGCTGGTATCGTGCATCGGCACCAGCATCAGTGCCCTTCTGTGCGTTTATCTTCTACGTAAACTCATTGGATTCCGTATTAATCTGGATCGTGTCCGGGACGTGGCCGGCCTGGCACTTTTAGCGGCTCTGTTGGGAAGCACATTCACAGCCACCTGGGAGACCGTATTCCGGGCATTGCTGGGCCAAACCACATGGGAAGGGATCACAAGAACCTGGCTACTCTGGTGGGTAGCCAACGCCATTTCCACCCTTGTCGTCGCTCCAGTCATTCTGGCTTGGAGCTGCCCCGATTCCACCTTTCTTCAAATAAAGAAGAATATCATAGAGGCAAGTATCTGTGCTGTGCTGTGCTGTTGACCCTTTCGGTCTTATTTTCCTTCAACTCCTGGTTTGTGCAAGGGGTTCAAACCTACCCCCTCGCTTTCCTTCCATTTCCTTTTCTGATTTGGGCATCCATCCAATTTGGTCAACGAGGAGCAACCACCGCAACGCTGATGGTTTCGACCCTTGCCATCTATGCCTTGTTAAATGATCGAGGACCGTTTGTCATGGAGGTGGAAGAAGAGAGCCTAATGCTCATGGGCAGCTATATTTCGTTTCTGGCCATCACAAACCTCCTCCTTGCAGCCTCCAATTCGGAAAAAAACCAGGCCGAGGAAACCCTAAGACGCCTGGCGGCCTCGAACACCGAACGCCAACAAACCGAAGAGACACTGGTAAAAAGTGAAAGCCGATATCGCGCCGTCGTGGAAGATCAGACCGAACTGATCTGCCGTTTTCTTCCCAATGCAGACATCACTTTCGTCAACGATTCCTTCTGTCGATTTTTCGGCAAAAAAGAAAATGAACTGATTCAGAATAATTTCATGGAATTGATAGTGCCGGAAGACCAGGGAATTCCCTTCGACCAACTACAGTTCATTAGTTCGGAAATGCCGGTTATCGCCTTTGATTTCCGAGTCCGCAATTTACTGAATGAGACCCGGATGATCCAGTGGATCATGAGAGGGATGTATGATTCCAACGACCAGGTTTGGGAATACCAGGCAGTGGGACAGGACATCACGGAGCAAAAGGAGGCAGCAATTACCCTGAGACAAAGTGAGGCAAGATATCGGGCGGTAGTTGAAGATCAAACTGATCTCATCTGTCGTTTTCTTCCGGATGGCACCCTCACATTTGCCAATGAAGCCTATTGCAGACATTTCGGAAAAACTCGAAAAGACCTGTTGGGAAAAAGTTTCCTACCCCTGATTCCTGGCGCGGATCTGCCCATTGCATTGCGCCATCTCGATTCTCTTAACCCGGACAATCCTACCGTCACCTATGAATACCGAATCGTAAACCATGACGGAAAGTCGATTTGGCAACAATGGACCGACCGGGCAATTTTTGACGATGATGGAAGTTTTTTGGAGTTTCAGGGTGTTGGGCAGAACATCACCAAACACAAAAGCGCGGAAGAGGCTAAAGCCCAGAGCGAACAGAGACTACGCTCCATTCTGGAAAGTATGATCGACGGGGTCATCACGGTCAATGAGGACGAAATTATTGAATCCTTTAATTCGGGCGCTAGAAAAATCTTCAATTATTCCCGAGAGGAGATCGTCGGACAATCCATTCTGAAGCTTCTTCCCGAGGAAGAGCACCAGGAGTATCGGACTCGGGCAGCCAATTCGCTTCTTTCCGAACAGGCCCGCATTTCAGAAACGGGTCGCGAAATACGGGGGCTTCGCAAAACCAATGAAATCATTCCCATAGATCTCGTGGTCAGCCAGATGCATTTTGAAACCCGACGATTCGTCATTTGCGTCGTTCGTGACATCACCGACCAAAAACATTTAGAAGATCAGTTTCGTCAATCCCAGAAAATGGAGGCGATCGGACGATTGGCCGGGGGAATCGCTCATGACTTCAATAATCTTCTGCAAGTCATACTTGGTTATTGTCGGCTCCTTTTGGGCAAATCCCCTTCGATTGAAGTTTACCGCCAAAAAATTGAGGAAATTGAAGGTGCCGCAGAGAGTGCCGCCTCATTGACAGGACAACTTTTAGCGTTCAGCCGCAAACAAGTGCTCCAACCGACAGATCTGGATTTGAACGATGTCGTTCATGACATGAACAAGATGGTCAAGCTGTTGATTACGGAAAAAATATCGTGCGAAACGCATCTCAAGGCCGAGAATGGACACGTCAGAGCAGATCGGGGGCAGATTGAGCAAGTCATTGTGAACTTGGCTGTCAATGCCAGAGACGCCATGCCCAATGGAGGTGAAATCTCATTGGAAACAGAAAACCTGATAGTGAATGACTCCAATCAGCACACTTTTCCGGAGTTGAATCCGGCAGAATTCATCCTATTGAGAATTTCAGACTCCGGCTGCGGCATCCCTCCAGATACTCTGGCACAGATTTTCGATCCATTTTTCACAACCAAGGATATCGGAAAGGGTACTGGTTTGGGGCTGTCCACGGTCTATGGGATCATAAAACAGACCGGAGGCCATATCTTGGTGAAAAGCGAGGTGGCACATGGCACCTCATTCGAAATCTACCTCCCCATCTCTGAAAAACGAATCCAACCGGCAACAACATTCCGCACCGAACCATCCAGAGAAATCCCCATGGGCACTGAAACCATTCTGCTGGTAGAGGATGAATCTATCGTCCGAATGATGCTTCAGGAAGTATTGTCTGATCAAGGATACGAAGTTATTGAGGCAGAAAACGGCAAACACGCCCTTTCGGTTTATGAGGGATTTATAGGCTCGGTCGATATGTTGATCACCGACCTGATCATGCCCGAGATGAATGGTCGAGAGTTGGCCGCAGCTCTATCGACAATACAACCGGACCTCAAAGTAATCTATTTGTCAGGATATACAGAGGATGACGTCGTTCGTCTCGGGCCTCTGAATACCTCAGACGGGTTCCTACAGAAGCCGTTTCGTTCTGAGGCCCTACTGGAAAAGGTCAGTAAAATCCTGAATCCTACTACAGACGAGGCTGAGCCGAGTTGAAAAACTCCAGTATTATTATGAAGGATCAGGAGACGAGATCCATTTTCTTGCGCCGCCTCATCATTTTCCGAATGCTTCGTCCTGCCGACCATTGGCATAACTCAAAAAACAGGATCGGAGAACATAGGATCCAAATCCAAAGCCCCGGGACAGATGTAGGAAAATAATCAGGAACCCGAGGAAGCACCATAATAAAGAATATGCCGCACAAAAAAGGAAAATGCCCGTAGATGGGACGAATACCATTTACGGAGGCAATTTGGCGGATCAAGCCCCAGAAGAACCAACCAAAACTGGCAATGAAGCAAAAAAAGGCCACGCCATAGCAGTTCAACTCAAATTTCCTTTGGAGACTCAAAATATCCTTTCCGTAATCGGACCCATATAAATAGGCCTCTACAAATGAAAGAATGATGCCTGCAGGTAACAGGCCAGCC
>DUCD01000062.1:36376-39680 GCA_012959985.1 Verrucomicrobiales bacterium
AAAGAAAACATTCATCGATAATTATTCATCTGGCCGCGCCACTGTCGCCATATAGGGAGAGAATAACTGTTTACCTAAGTATATTAAAGCTCCAAACTGTTTCCATTGAATGCCTTGAAAGACATGCATTCTCTGAAATATTGAAAGTTCTTTGAGGTTTTTTACAGAAATCCTGTCAAAACTTCGTCAAGATCCTTTGGGGAGTAATGTGCCCCCATGGAATCAACAATGTTTGTGAAACAAGTGATCCGATTGATGCAGAATGTTTTTAGAATTCAGATGCCGATTGTTCTTGTCGCTGTCTGCTGTACTTTTATCGGTTGCCGGAGTACGATTCTGAAAGAGGAATACAGCCCGACCAGCGATCGAGAAATCGATAGAATTCTGAAATTTTCACAGAAAAATGAATGGGCCAAGGCGGAAGTAGAAGCAAAAAAACTGTTGGACAAGGATAACCTGAATCCGAGTGTGCAGCGGTTATACAATTTTGTTTCAACAGAACGTCAATTGAGACAGGAAAAGCACCTGGAAGCCAAAATTCGCAGCATCTCTGAAAACGATTCCCGGACCAATCCCACCCTGGTCACTCTTTTGAAGGATAATAAATACCCGACTCTCCCCCCCAGAAGAGAAGTAAGGGATACTGTCGATGCCATCAACGCAACACCCTATGTCCCTCCCAGTTTCGGTAAATCCATTCCGACTGAGGCTTCTGCTCCATACCCGGAGAATGAAGAAACCGAACGGATGGAAGAACTATTGGAACAGAAAGTCAGCTTAAAATTGGATAAAGTGACTCTGGAGTCTCTGATCTTTAATGTTCTGGAAGCGAATGAAATTAATGTCGTCGCTGATCGCTCACTCGAAGCATTCAAAAAGGAAATGAGCATCAATGTCGACAACATCAGGATTTCAGATCTCCTGGAAAGGGTCTCCAGGAATTTTGGCGTGTTTTTTCAATGGGGACCGGGAATGGTCTGGATTCTGGATGGAAAAGCCGACAAGAGTCTGATCGAAGAAACCCGCTATTTTCGATTGGAACGTGGTTTTGTCTTACCTGCAAAATTTGGGAACAGTAAGGTTGATTCCGTAACCACTACAAAAAAGGACGGTACCCGCACCGTAGCAGAAAGCCAGACTTTTGAAGAGTTCGTACAGGATGGAGCCCCCATATTTCCTTCCATTGAAACAGCCGTTCGAAAGTTTTTCAAAGGATCCGACTTCCTGGTGGATTATGAACAAAACCTGATCATTGCCACAGGCACTCCGGATCAACTCAAAGTCATTGATAAAATCATCGAGGCTTTCGATCGCCCAATCCAACAGGTTTTGATCGAGGCTCGTTTCATCACCGTCACCGAATCCGGTTTTCTACAACTCGGCGCTCTTTGGGAAACGGGAAGAGAAGATGGTAGTGCCCGAAGCTCGATTGACTTCACGGGTCTGGATACCCCGAGCGTAGGTCTGGGATTAGAGAAAACCTGGACAGATATTCTGAACAGTGAAGAATTGACATTGACTCTAACGGCTCTTCAGCAAAGTGGACACAGCCAGATTCTCAGTTCCCCAAGACTCACCGTCATTAACAATCGCCCGTCACGAATCAAGGATGGACAGGAACAATTTTATTACGAGGAATATACCGTAAAACAACAAATCCTGGAAAATCGTTCCACTTCTGAACTGGTTCCGTCCGGAAAACCGGTATCGATCACTTCCGGTGTGGCTCTTGATGTCATGGCGAGTATCGGCAAAGACGGAGACATCCTTCTGGCCCTCAATCCAAAAGTAACAGAGGACGTGGTTTTTGAAACATTCGCAACCATCACGGATCGAGATTCCGCTGGAAGAGTCGTCAGCAACTTCGAAATCAAACTCCCTACTTACCGAACTCAGGACCTGTCCACACGCGTCATCGTTCAATCCGGTCAAACGGTCGTCATGGGTGGAGTCATTCAGCGCAACCAAAGCACCTTTGTAGAATCGATTCCCGTCCTCGGCAATATCCCTATTATAGGAGCCGCATTCCGACGTCGCACAGAGATCGACCAGCCTAGATATCTTTTGATATTCGTCACAGCAACCTTGCTGTCCGATAGTGGTGAATTCATCGAAAACGGCACCGCTTCCGAAAACGAGGATTCTCAGCCTCTACCTGTAGAAGTTGATACTTCCCCCCAGCCCATCCAGGTTGAAACAAATGGAGACTCCACAAAGTAAGCAGAAGACGCATGTCATTGCATAAGAGAATTCACCGTTTTCTTTCCAAGGGAGTCGATTCAATATTCACGTCCAGACGATTGGCAATCGATCTGGGCGAAACTCGAATCAAACTGATCCTTCTGGAAAAAAAATTCAAGAAGATCGAAATTGTTCGCATCCAGATCATCGATCTTCATGAAGAAGGATTGATTTCTGCAGATGAGTGGACTCCTCATCTGCAGAAAATTCTGGAAGAATTCGAGGGCGTTCCAATTGCCCTGGCTGTCCATCAGCATTTTTCAATTTCCCAGATGATTGATCTTCCCTCTGAAGATCAACGAAATCCCGAGGAACAGATTGAGGCCAAAACGCTGAGCTTAACCGGCTTGAGTGAGGGAAGGATTGTCTATGGATACAAACGCTTGAATCCGTTTGGAAAATATAGAAATCCATACTGGGTGACAGCGGCTCGAGAAGACGATGTCTACAAACTGGTCAACCGTCTCACTGTCTATAAGAACGATATCTGTGAAATTGCCTCTGAATCAAACGCATTGATTACCGCGTTTCTCGCTTCGCATAGCTATACCACATACGCGGTTCTTGCTGAAATTGGTTCCACCTGCACAACCGTTGTCATCATCTACCTGAATCAGGGAACCTTTGCATCCGTCTTCCCCATCGGTGGAGAGACCCTCACCGAAGCCATTGCGAAGGAGAACCATTGTAGTTTCGATGAGGCGGAAATTATGAATCAGGTCGGAAATTTTTTTTAGCGTGAAACCGGGTGTCGAGAAAAATAAAATTCGGAAGGCGCTTGACTCTGCTGATGCTGGAGACATTAGTTTTTATGCATATTTTGGACAAGGGAGAGGTTGTTGTATAAATGTTAAAGAAAAAACAAATGATCAATGAAGAGGCTTGTGAAAAAATAGATTCCGCTGGCGTAAAGTCAATTAAAGTTCATTCAGTAATGACATGCATTTCTAAAGAAGGAGTTTGCGCAAAATGCTATGGGAGAGATTTATCAAGAGGTAAACTGGTTAGCATAGGTGAAGCTATTGGAATGATAGCAGCACAATCAATTGGTGAACCTGGCACT
>DUCD01000063.1:0-22955 GCA_012959985.1 Verrucomicrobiales bacterium
AAGCCCAGGTAATCAGTAGAACCTTCTTGCCACGGTAGTCCGACAGTTTAACAGTTTTGCCATTGCGGTCCTCCATCTCAAAATCAGGCGCGGATGCGTTTTGCAGAAAACCTTCACGGTGCAGGGGCATTTCGCCGAAACTCCAAGTGGCGCTCTCCCGGTCAGCTACATAAACCTGCTTTAGATTTTTGGAAAAACCGCTAAAATTAAACCACTTCTTCCCCGACCGAGTCACCACCATATCACTGCCGTCATCCTGCCGAATGGGGATGCAAATCTCAGCGAGACAAGCGCCTTCCGATTTCAAGACAAAGCCTGTTACCTGTGTCAGATCCTCCGGTGTTATCCAAAGATTGACCGGGTCTGGCAGAGTTTGTTTTAACTCAATGATCCGGTCACGGTAGAGCACGGTAACACCGCCCGGGTATACTGAGAGGGTAAGACTACTCACTATCAATCCCACAAAGAGCCGTAGTAAACCAGGTGTTTTTCCAATCGTTTCCGGCAACATTTTTCCACTTCGATTTATGGGCCAATAGGAGGTCAAAATTTAGGACCATCTAGATTCCACATTTTCTTTGATAGGGTATTTATTATAAGCAAGAGATACGATAATGTCAATTCAATGATGGTTGAATCGATAAGGCGTAACTCCTGAAAATGCTTTTGAGATTTAGGGGTCGCCCATTAGCGGATTATGTCAATAAACAAAAAGACTCCCATCTCGCATCGTTCCACTATGCGAGTTTTTCAGGTTGAACAAAGTTACCCTTGATGGCGATTTCGATTCCATCATTTCATTTGTTGATTCGTCGTCCCTTCTTTGAAAAAGGGATTCGTTCAGTCACCCATCCGGATCCAGCACGATACGCGGAAAAGTCGGGTAACTTTTCCCGCTGCTTTTCAGGCTTTCGCCTGAGAGCCCGCGCCCTCCTCCGCAGTTGCGGAGCCAGAAAACATTCAGTGCCGCGTTACGTCCATTCAGTATGAAAGATCTATGGCTCATCCCGGAACCTTTTGAGATTCCGGAGGTCCAACCCTTTATTGGCTCGTAACTCGGTCGAATCACCTTAAAAGCTTTTTTCGTTCAACATCTATTGAGACGGAGGTCCGTCGATTCCAATCAGTTCTTGTGGCTTTTCATATCCAACCCCTGTACCGGTTCGCGACGAACCTCCTGAAATTGTAGTTTTTTCTTGGAGCCGAAAACTCGCTCCGTATCATAATCGACGTCTCCACTCATGACGTGCCAGGCGGCCTTGGCCAGTTTGCAGGCCAGCGCTTTAGTCGCCACACTCGTATTGGTTTTCTGTCTTTTTCTTTCGTAGAATCTTTTGCACTGATCATCCCAGCGGCATGAGAAATGAGCCGCCTCCACAAAGGCCCATCCAAGATATCGGTTACCGCATTTGCGGTTGTTTTCCCCCTTCTTTTTTCCATTGCTGATTCGCCGACTGTCCACACAGCGGCTGTAGCTTGCAAAGTTGCCGGCCCCGGCGAATCGAGTGACATCTCCGGTCTCCAACGCAATCGTCAGTCCCAGAATCTTTCCGATACCCGGCATGCTTTGCAGTCGCTGATAAGTCGTCCATTTTTCGGTCACCGAAAGCACGTGGTTTTCGAGTTGCCTGATCACACTTCCCAGTTCCCTGATCAGACCGATCTGGTGTCCGCTGATAAGGCGGTCGGCCGGTTCGGTGAACCGTTTTCGAGCCTCTTCGGGTTTCATTTTCTTCACCAGATTTTGCGAAACTTTTTCGCCCAGGGTTCGTTCGTTGAGACTCTTGAAACTTAGAATCAGGGAGGTTCTCAATTGAACTATCATCATTCGCCTCCTCAAAAGATCGCGTAGCGATCGACTGCTGCGCTCGTAGATATGTCCGGTCGGCAGAATCCCCAATCGCAACAGGTCGGCCAGAAAATACGCATCACTGGCATCGTCGCTGTGTTTGATTCCGTCATACTGTTTGATCGCTGCCGGATTGGCTAAAGCAAGCTTGTAGTTTTTGTCCTGCAGACCATCGACGAGCCAATACCAATTGAAAGTCGATTCCACGGCAATGGTGTCCAGCTCATCCCGGTAGGGTTCGAAGAATCCTGCGATACTCGACAGATCGCAGGGCAGTCTTCGATGCTTGATTCGTTTGCCTTCGATGTCCATTACGGCACACATTGCGTTGTTGCTATGCAGATCAATTCCCGCCATCATTTTCATATGGTCTTCCTTTTTGGTTTTTGGGTTTCCTGTTTTGTTTCCAAACTTAGGATAACCCGTTCACCTGAAAGGAAGCCATCTTTTGTTCCTACCGCTTAATGCATACAGTTCTTGTTATTGGTTAGTAGCGGTAATCGGTAATCGGTAATCGGTAATCGGTAATCGGTAATCGGTAATCGGTAATCGGTAAAGGGAGGGGCGGATGAGTCGTCGTGCCGCTCGAACAAAGGCCGTTGATCGGAGCAATGGAACACTCATTCAGTAATGTTCCGCATTAATTCTTCAACTGTAGAAGGGTTGCAATTGCCTTGTTCGAACTCCAAACGGGCCGAATGAATCTCTTGCGCAAGATTTTTTCTCCGTGCCTGGCTCAGACGTTTCTGGACAAGAAAGACGAGGTTTTCCTGATCTGGCAAACTTAGCCCGTCAACCACGTCAAGAATATCAGCAAATTTGGAGTCTGACATACAACAAATCTAATCGATTAGGGTGATTTCCTCAAGTTTTAGATTTCGTGAAACTGGTTGACGGCGCAGACAGTTGTTACATTTCTGGAGATAAACCGCTTTTATTCATCGATTTCTGCAGCCTGTGGATTGGTGTTGAAGGCATTGCATGCGGCTAATGCACTGCGTGTGACCAATGCTTTCCACATCAATCCCGGCTAGCGAACCGAGTTTCCGGAATGTGCAACATGCGGGGGGCGAATTATCGACCGTCGACGGGATGACAGGTGAAGGGATAGAAAACACCAGTGGGAATTGTTTGAACACCCGGCCGTTTCACGGCCTGAAGATCACGAAGTTTGGAAGAAAAATTGGATAGGAAAAGGTTGAGGGGAAGAGGGGGAGATTCGTTTATCAGTGAAAGCTTGGCGCGCTGAGCCGGGATCGTTGAAACCTGTATACATTCTTTCCTTGTTCCGGCCTCGACGCGGCCAGCTTCAGGGTGGTGGTTCCAAAACACAATGCGAATAGGAATCCGCCGGATAATTAAATTAGCCCCGCAACCATTATCAAAGGAGGCCCGTCAAGTCGTTCACGCTGAGATTGATTTGACAGAGGATTGCCCTCAAAGTTCCTCTGTCTAGTTCACGATGCGCTGGCACCACTGTCTGGGAAAACGGATCGTCGCGTCTTATGATGATGTGGCTTCGATATTACCGACGGATCCGAAATCCGTTGCGCTGAATGGCAGCAAGGACCTGCTGCCCCGAGACCCAATGTAACTGCCTTAAGCTGAAACAGGGTATCCATTGGAGTTCACGCTTCAGTGTGTCTGGAACTGATTTGAAAAACACGCTGAAGCGTGAACTCCAACCTTTAGATGAATCGATGCCGATCCATTCATTTTGTAACCAATAGGGGTCATCCATTATTGACCAGTCACGGTAATCGGTAAAAGGAAGAGAGGGTATATTTAAACACCCGACCGTTTCACGGCCTGAAGATCACGAATCTTGGAAGAAAAGTTTTTTTTGGGGGGGGGAGGTGGATAGGGAAATTCACATTTTCTCTACTGGAGATGATTGATCGGGATTAATTTTTAATGAATCACGGATCGGTGCGCCGGGCTTCAGGTAAGAGGGGGGGGGCTTAACGACCGCTTCCCACTGTCGTCAGGTTGTATTGCTTCAATGCGGCGATCAATGCTTTGATTTCACTGCCAGAAAGTGGTGTTTTCCGTCGGATTTTTCCCTGTAGGGTTTGCACCTTCAATCCTGCCTTTCGGGCAAGCGCCGAAATGTTGATGATTTCCGATAATTGGCTCAATCGCTCAATGTTAAGAATTACCTCCGTCTCGAAAAAATCAAGGACGTCATCCCCATTGTCGAATTTATGTTCAAGATTTGCACTATTGGTTTTCATTGTAAATTATCCTTTCAGTTTCACGTGATCTTCGAACACTAATCAATCTCACGACATTTCCGCGCTCTGCAAAGATTGCGGTCCAATGCTTAGAGCTGAGTTTCCCAATCGCGAGGTATCGTGATTCGTTTGGATATTTGGATGGTAAAATAATCAATCCAGCATCGTTCCATAATTCAATGGCCTTGGAAAATTTGATCCCATGTTTGGTAAAGTTTTTAGAATCTTTCAGCGCATCCCATTCAAAGTCCACTTAATAGATCTTGCATAAAATTTTATGCGAAGTCAATTCAAGGAAATATCGATGATAGGGCGATGCCGCTTTCTTGGGATAAATATCTGCTTCAGACAAGAAAGTCGTAGTAATCGATAAAAGGGAGAGAACGTATAATTGAACACCCGGCCGTTTCACGGCCTGAAGTTCACGAAGTTTGGAAGCAAAATTTAGAAGGGAGGGGCGTGGGTAGAGGGTGCGGAAGGGTTGTAGTCGCCACAACGAGGACTGTTTGTGTTCTGTCCCACTTATCTCCCTCTAAATAAACGAGGAATTTGTCTCGTGAAAATCAGACAGCGATTCCTATGATGTGGAGTGTGTCGAAGCTCTGCCACCGTATTGTGGCGATTTCGAAATCCTCATTTTCTGGATTAAAAGAGGTAGCGGGATTCGAGGAACCCCGCTACCTGCATTTACTCCCTTGTGACAAGGAAGTTGAAGGGTAGGCTTGAAGCGTTATCGACGTAGCATGGCTGCCGAGATTACTTCCACAAATAGGTTGATGGATACCAACTCTATTCATGCCTCCTATCTCTACGGCAGCGCTCGCGATATTTTTCATACCCCTTCGCCAGACCCTCCAAATTTCTGCAGAGTTCGGAATGTCGGTTCTTAAAATAAAAGAAGGTAGTCGGAACCCGGAGGCTCCCATTGCCCGCTTTTACTCCCTTGTGACAAGATTGGTTGGAGGGTAGGCGCGAGGTTTTATCGGTGTAGCTTGACTGCCGAGATTTACCCCATAAACCGGTTGATGGATACCAACTTGGTTCATGCCTCCTTGCTCTGCGACAGGGCCCTCGATATCATTCATTTCCCTTCGCCTAACCCTCCAAATTCTCATGTAAATACCATTTTAATTTTCTTGAAAAGTGGATCAAATTTAAATGATTGGCCGACTCCTTGGATGAAATTTCATCACATAGAAAGATTATATGTTTGGAAACGGGCTCAGCGGGATTTCATGCTGTGAAATCTTAATGCCAGAATCCTCCTTATGTTTCTCTGGGATATATGCAACAATACTTTGCCTGCGTTTTCAGGTCAAGGATTTTTATGGTTTTTATTAAAAAAAGTAAACAAGCGGTTTGGAAGCGGATGGGCACATAGTAAATGGGGTCATTCTGTAATGTTTGTATTGCAGTGTTGGGCGTCAGTGGGATTCAAGCGGAAACTTATTGAACACTCGGTCGTTTCACGACCTGAAGATCACGAAGTTTGGAAGAAAAGTTTTAGGGAGAGGAGGGGAACCACGGAGGAAAAAAAGAAAAAGGACAGAGGTCGGACAAAAACGTCGAACATTGAATTGATTGGGGTGTTGGTCGAATTTGAGCGGCGGGGTTCTGGGAGGGAAACAGGAGGGCGATTGATTGGGGGTAAAGGGGCGTGACCGGGTGTCGTCCGGTGGCTTGCGAAGACGGCGCGTCCTCATGATAGTGCGGCGCGCTGAGACAGCGAGCCCTACCCTTGCTGGGTGCCGCTTGGGTTCTGTTAAGTCAGTGACATGGACAGATGGATGGGTGGTTGCGTGAATACATATAGTTTTTTATCGTCCATATATTTTGGTGCAGTCATTTATGATTACAGGTAAAAGAAACTGGGGTTGGGTCCTGACAGGAAGCTCGCGCAGGCTGTTGTTTTTGGTTTTCGGCTTGGTTCTATTGTTAGTCAATACCTCGGTTGCCGACCTTGATGAAAAAGAAATTGAGGGGTTGAAGATTGCTGCGCTTCAGAGGGAGTTGATGCCTGCTGAAAACACGCAACTTCGAGGCGTTTTTATGACCCGCAACAAAAAAGGTCAACGCCAGAAAATACCTTTCACTATGGAAGTTGAGGTGGGGGCTGATTCCTGGGCTTCCAATTATCGGACTTATACTAATGATGGGGAGTTGTTGCAGGAATTGTCGATACTACGAGCGCCCGGATTACCTACCCGGTATTTGTATTCCGATCATGCCGGAACCCCGTCTTCGGTGAAATCCGTATCCAGAAGAAACGCGGTTCAAACCACTTTTTCCGGGACCGATTTCACCCTGTCGGATCTGGGGATGGAATTCTTCTATTGGCCTGCTCAAAAAGCGCTTCAGGTCAAGACGCCCCGCAAGAAAGGTTTTCATTGTGACGTGCTCGAAAGTCTGAATCCTGATGACGATGAAAAGCATTTCTGTCGGGTCATCTCATGGATTGACAAAAAATCAGGAGCATTGATTTATGCGGAAGCATTTGGTGAAAATGGAAAGAGAACCAAAGTATTTGAACCAGGTGGCGCCCGCAGGGTCGATGGAATCTGGAGGGTCAAGAAGCTGACATTGCGGAACTTGGTCCGGGATTCAAGGACGGTTATTGAATTTGAATACAAAAAGGATTAAGTTTTTCCGTGATGTATTGAGACCTGTAGCGTCCAACCCCATAATGAAATCCTCCGTTTATTCAAGTGAACCTGCTTCAGAGGAGGCATTGGAGATGTCAGGATCACCTCCTGTATTCGAAAATGCCGAGTTTGCGCAGATTTATGAGGATCAATCGCGATCGCTATATTATCTTTCTTTGCGCATGCTGAGTGATCCGGTGCTGGCGGAAGATGCGGTGCATGATGTTTTTTTGAAAGCGTATCGTAAAATGCACCAATTTCAGGGGCGATCCAGTCCCAAGACCTGGCTTTATCGAATCACCATCAATCACTGCCGAAACCTTCTCAAGAAAAGGTGCCGAAGCGAGAATTATCTGTCCGACAAAGAAGGGGAGACGGAAGTAGTAGGGTTTCATAACGATACTCCCTATCGGATCATAGAGAAACGGGAACTGGGTCAGCGAATCCAGAAGGCCCTGGACCGATTGACGGAGGAGTATCGCTTGCTTCTGCTATTGGTTGCGGATCGGAAATTGAGTTATGAAGAGGTGGCTGAATTGACGGACCAATCCGTCGATGCGGTCCGAGGGAAACTCTATCGGGCCCGCAAGGCGTTTGCAGCAATTTTTAAAAATACGGATTAAGGTTTTGATATGAATTCTGATTCTCCCAGTCGAAAGAGTCGTTTGCAGCAACGGCAGTCGGAGTCCCTGTCTCATCCGCTGGGTGTTGATACGCAGGTCATCGAATTCGAGACTCCGGAGGAAATGATCGAGTATGATGCCAAGCAGACTGAGTTGCCTTCTGAATTGACGGAATCCATTCAGCACACGATCGATAAAGAGCCGAAGCCTCGGTCGGGTTGGTGGCGTAAATGGTTTCCATGATGAGGCTTGAGAATGGGGGAGACTTGAGGAGCTTTGCCCCTTCAGGGCCTGTTTTCCAATGGGGATTGTAGCCTATGGCGTTGCCATAGGCTATTTCATTGCACCCCGTTCGGGGAGGTGCGATTGTTTTCCGGAGGGATTAGAATGATATTCAGGTTTTGGTCCGGCAGGCACTGATGAATTTTTCAGAGGAAATTGAAATCCTGATTCGGGCACGATATGCCTTGGTCTATATCCAGAGTTTTGAAGAACTCAGAGTTCTGAAGATTCTGGCGGATCTGGGGGAGCGCCAAAATAAGTCGGTATTCGAATGGAGTTTGAATACGGGAATTGTTCCTGTCGGCACTTCCATTCAATCTCGGAAAAACCAGAATTCACCTACCAAGGATCCTTTGATTGCATTGGACGCAGTGATTGAGCAGGTGGATCCGGCGCTTTTCATTTTCAAGGATTTTCATCCATTTCTCGACAAGGCTCATTTTGGAATTGTGCGCAAGCTCAAGGAGATAGCGATTCACCTAAAGAGCAGCTATAAAACCATCATCATCATTTCGCCGATACTTGAGTTGCCGGTTGAGCTTGAGAAAGAGATTTGTCTGCTGCATTTCCCCTTGCCGGGGCTTGAGGAGTTAGCGGATTTACTTGAAGGAATCCTTCATGAGGTCTCGGCTGCACCTGAGGTGGTGATCGATCTTGAATCCGAGGGCAGAGAAAGACTTTTACGGGCCGCTTTGGGATTGACCTGGGGAGAGGCGGAGAATGTTTTCGCCAAAGTTCTAGTCCGGAACAAAAGGCTCTCAGGCGATGATGTGGATGAGGTGCTTTCCGAAAAGCGACAGATCATCCGCAAGAACGGGTTATTGGAATTTTTCGATGCGGAAGAGGATTTTGAAATGGTGGGAGGCATGGAATCGCTCAAGCGTTGGCTTGAGAAGCGGACTTCGGCTTTTTCGGAACGTGCCCGAGAGTTTGGGTTACCGATTCCCCGTGGAATTCTGATGTTGGGAGTGCAGGGATGTGGCAAGAGTCTTTGTGCTAAAGCGGTGTCGAATTTGTGGAAGATGCCTCTTTTGAGGTTTGATATGGGAAGAATGTTCGGAAGTCTGGTCGGTGCTTCCGAAGACAATATGAGACGCGCTATCGCGGCTGCGGAATCGGTTGCTCCGGCGATTCTCTGGATCGATGAAATCGACAAAGCATTTGCCGGAACGCAGGGTTCCGGATTTACGGACGGCGGGACCACCGCCAGGGTTTTCGGGACTTTTCTGACTTGGCTTTCCGAGAAAAAATCACCTGTTTTTGTTGTGGCGACGGCCAATGACATATCTGAGCTTCCGCCTGAGCTGATGCGAAAAGGCAGGATGGATGAGATTTTTTTCGTAGATTTACCGACTTCGACCGAAAGGAAAGAGATCTTCCGGATTCACATCGATCGACGGGGCAGGGATCCCGGTAATTACGATCTTGAGGCCTTGGTGGAAGCCAGCCAGGATTTCAGTGGTGCTGAAATTGAGGAAGCGATCAACAGTGGCCTTTACGACGCCTTTTCTTCGGGACGTGAACTGACCAGTGAGGATGTTCTCCTGTCACTGAATCAGACCGCTCCCTTGTCCAAAACCATGGATGAACGAATCAGTCAGACGAGGAAATGGGCTGTGGGCAGGGCCAGATTCGCCGGGATTGGTCCGAGTGATTGATTTTTCCTGTCCCGGTATTGTGAAATGGGGTGGTGGGCGTCAAAGCATAGTGGGAGTGGGGGTGGGGAGGAAGAGGAAAAAGGGCGGCGCGCTGGGGACAGCGAGCCCTACCTATTTTTTTTCGTGAGCATTTTCTTTCATTGTCGTCTTATTAAATACCCGGTATAGGTTTTCTGTTAAATTGGAGTGATGACTTCATTCCTAGTGTATTGTAAGTTTGGGGTGACTGGTGCATATTTCCGAGGGAAAGGAATTCAGAGACAATGAGTCGGTTCAGTAATCTGGAATTTGGTGATCAATCCGAGCAAGCCGGTGGTTTCCGGCAGGGGCTCCGGGATGATAACCATTATATGAAAATGGCGGTTCAAGGGCTTGAGAATGGGGATTTCAAGATGGCCTTGAAGCATTATTCCCGGGTGCTTGAATACAACCCGGATGTCGTCGGGGCATGGTTGGGGCAAGTTCGGATGCTGGTAGAGCTCAAAGAATACCAGGGGGCGGGTATGTGGGCAGACAAAGCGCTGGAACGTTTTCCCAATGCACCGGATCTACTCGCGGCAAAGGCGGTTACATTGGCCCGGTCAGGGGAGGCGGATTCCGCATTGGCTTTTTCCGATGCGTCGATTGAGGCCGGGGGAGGGAGCGCCTATGTCTGGATGGCTCGCGGGGACGTGCTGCTTGCCTGTCGTGAAAAAGAGCAGGCCAGCCGGTTTTGTTTTGAAAAGGCGGTCAGTATCGAAGCGGACGATTGGGTGGTTCCCTGGTTGATTTCCAGGATTTATCGGATTTACAAGAAATTCGCGCTCGCAATGAATCCTATTCGTCGTGCGGTTGAACTGCAGGCAGGGCATGGGATCCTATGGCTCCAGTTGGGTTATTGTCAGCAGGATCTGGGGCTTTTCAATGCTGCCGGACAATCGTTCACGCAGGCCCGAGAGCTGATTCCCGAAAACATTGAGATCATCCAGGCGCTGCTGGATCATTCGCAAATGAGTTGGTGGCAGGGAATCCATCGACGTCTCACCCGATTTCTCACGACATGAGGAGTGGTTTGCTAGATCGCCTGTTGATGGATGCCACCCGTCAGACTGCATCAGATCTGCATTTGATCGTTGGAATTCCCCCAGCATTCAGAGTCAATGGTGATATTATACTCTCCAACAAGGACGCGCTTCGTCCGGAGGATCTTTCTGCCATGGCTTACAGTCTGCTGACTAAGGAACAACGTCAGAAATTTGATGAGGACCGGGAGTACAGTCTCTCTATTGTTCACAAGGAGGGCGGTCGAATACGAGTCACCTTATACCTGCGCGATGGAAATCCCGAGATGAGTCTGCGACTCTGCGGAGACCGCATTCCGCAGCGGCAGGAACTTGGTTTGCCGTCCCAAATTGATGAGTTGGCACGTAGAAGAAACGGATTGATCCTGATCACCGGACCGACAGGAGCCGGGAAGACCACCACCCTGAATTACATTGTTGATCTCATCAACCGCGAAAGACGCTGCAAAATCATTACGATTGAAGATCCGATTGAGTATGTGCATACGAACAAGCGTGCGGTGGTGGTTCAACAGGAAGTTTACACCGACACCATTTCCTTCAACCGGGCACACATTCATGTTCTGCGTCAGGATCCGGATGTGATAGTGGTCGGAGAAGTGAGAGATTACGAAGAAATTGCGACGGCCCTGACCGCTGCGGAAACCGGGCACTTAGTATTGGCGACATTGCATTCACCGAATGTGATGCTGTGCCTTGAGCGTATTGTCGGCGTATTCGAGGGCAATTCTCAGCGGAAGATCATTCTTCAACTTGCCAACTCACTCAATGGAATTCTGGCGCAGGATCTTCTGCCCTCGGCGGATCGGACGGGGCGTGTCCTTGCCTACGAACTTCTTATCGCCAATTCCGCTGTCCGGAAACTGGTCCGTGAGAACCAACTGCACCAACTTGAAACCGTTCTTCAGACAGGCGGGAGGGAGGGAATGGTGCTGATGGATAATTGCCTCAAAGACCTATACCAACGCTGCCTGATCAGCTATGATACAGCTTTGAGTCGGGCCAGGTATCCCGAAGATTTTAAATAAACGTTCCGATGCTTTTGCCATGAAAGATGCCCTTACGGTTATGGTGGGATTGATCATGCTGCTCGCTCTAATTGTTGCAGTGGGCAAAGGATACCTGTATTGCGCAAAACGTTCGCCTGAACCGGTTGCCCTTCTGGTGAAGTGGGTAATTACCATCGTGTTCCTTTTCGCACTGTTCAAGGCGGCTGCCGTAGGTGTCCAATCGGATGGGGTTACCAAGGTTTTCCTCCTTCTTGGAATGTTGTTACCCGCTGTGTTTATAGGGATCATGTGGGCTCCTTCCGTTGCTGGGGTGATTTCCGATCCCATCACCAACGTGATGGATGGCGGAAATTTTGAAATCGAGGACAGAGCAAAACTGGAGACTTCCATGGCGAAGCGATCGTGTGGAAGTTATCAGGAAGCTGTCTACGAAATCCTCCAGGAATTGGAGACCCATCCGGATGATCCGGAAGCGCTTTTGCTGGTTTCTGAGATCTATGTGGAAAACCTGAAAGACCTGGATTCGGCGGAAACCTATTTGGCTCAATTGATCGATAATCCGGAGCAGGCAGCGAATAGTCGGGCGTACGCCCTGAACCGCTGGGTTGACTGGCAGTTGGATCTTCGAGGGGACGGACAGGGAGCAGAAAAAAACCTGCGGCGAATCATTGAACTGTTTCCAAATACCGAAGCGGCACAGCACGCGCTTCAACGAATTCCCCGATTGGAAGGAGTTTTGGCACTGAAAGAGAAGGCAAAGGGAGAGGGGCCCAAAACGATGAAATTGCCTAAATTCGACCGGAGCCTGGGGCTTCGTTCCAGAAAAAGTCGGTTTGAATCCAGTGATGAAAAAATCGAGCAGGAACTGAATTACCTGAATGAAGCCCTGCAGACGCGACCGGAAGATTATGAACTACGGGAAAAACTGGCATGGTTGTATGCTTACAAACTCGACCAGTTAACTGATGCCAGTTCCCAACTTGAATATCTGATTCAGACTCCGGAGCGTCCTGATAATCAGATTGTGAAATGGTTGAACCAACTCTGCGATATGCACCTCAAGGTCGGGAAAAACCTGAGGGCTGCCCGGCAGACCCTGCAACGGATCATTGACCGGTATCCCGAGACTTTTCTTGCAGAAAGGGCAAAATCCAGAATGGTCCATATCGGTATAGAGTCCCATAGACAGCGTGAGACCACGAAGCTTAAGCTCGGAAGCTATGAAAAGAATATCGGCATCAAGCGCAAGCGAAACCGGGCGATTGGAATTGGTTCGACGGAACCTGAAAACCCGGGAGAGGTGTCATGAATCCGCCGAGTCCGGAATTTTTGAAATCCATTATTACAGGGGCATTGTGGATCGCGGGTGTGCTCGGGGTCCTGTTCTACTGGATCAGGAAAAGTGAAGATCCTCCGCAGGTTCTGATTTTTAAATGGGCTGTCAGTGCCATGCTAATTGTCGGCTGGTTCTTAGTTGCCGATAAATTCATAGGAGGAGGGGGCTTGATGTTCGGGAAGGCCACCGCATTCGTGGTTGCCGGAATGACTGCCGCCATTGGATTGATCTTGGCCTGCATCTGGGGATCTGCAATTGCCAGCCTGTTTTCGAAGCCCTTCACTTCCCTGTTTGAAGGAGGTGCCCAGTCCGAAGCGGTCCCCGTTTATGCTATTGCCCAAGCCAGGCGTAAACGAGGGCGATACCAAGGGGCGATCTCAGAAATACGAGTTCAGTTGTCCAAATTCCCCAAGGATACTAAAGGGAGGCACCTCTTGGCGGAAATCCTTGCCGAAGATCTCCATGATCTGGATTCCGCTGAAGAATGTATCGAAGAAATGCTGATTATTCCGGGAGTTAAACCCTCAGCTGTTTCTTACGGTTTGAATCGTCTCGCCGACTGGCAGTTGAAGCAGTCTCACAATACAGAAGCCGCCCGGCAATCACTGCAAAGGATTGTCGACCTTTGCCCGGGGACCAAAATGGAACAGATGGCGATTCAGCGCTTGGCTCATCTCGACGGTCAGGCTGACATGATTGAAAAAAAGGAATGTCAGGAAGCGGTTGCCTTGCCTGAGTTTAACCTCGAGCTGATGAATCGACAGAAAAGGCAGGGGCCGGTTCGAGTCGGTCCTGTGCATCAGAGCCCTGAAGACAATTTACGGGAACTTGAGAAGCATCTTCAGAAATTTCCCAGAGACATCGATGCCCGGGAGCAATGTATTCGGATCTGTATTCATGATCTAGCCTACCGGGAAGGCGTGGAGGAGCACCTTGAATTTCTATTGACCTATAAGGGAGCCGGCAGAAAGGAACTTGTCCGATGGTGGAACCTGCGTGTCGATTTCTGCATCAAACTCCTTAAAGACATTGGCAAAGCCCGGGAAACCTTGCAGGGAATTATCGATGACTTTCCGGATTCCGCAGCCTCGGAGAATGCGGCCAAGCGAAAAGCGACCCTTCGGCTCGAAATGAATTCCGACAGTACGAGCCGAGTGGTTCCGCTCGGTTCGTACGAAAAGTTGAAGGGGTACCAGCGTCCCCGATCTCGGGGGATCCAGATCGATTGATTATATATTAACTAATCGAAGGGCAATCTGCTTGTCGATTTCTGCTGCGAGATCGATATCGCCGGTGCCACCTTTCTGACGTGCCTGAGTCACGACTCTAGTGAGTCCGGGGCGCACTTCCTCGCATTTCACCCAGACTGTCCGGTTATTGATCTTTGCGGTCATGGTGGATTTGATGGAGTTCTCGCCGTAAATGTTCCCGTTGAATTCGAGAACCTGTTTTGCGGAGCTAAACACCTGGTCGACAGGCCGTTCATACAGGCTCGTGATTTTGTCTTTTGAAAACGGCATTGCGAATTTCTTCCCACCGTCCAGTGTTCTGACGCAGCCGGAAGTTAAAACGACCATTGCAGCGATTACCCATAAGGCTGATATCCTGAGTTTCATTGGCAATTATATTGGCGTGATCACCCCTCGTGGGGTCAAGCCCTTTCCTTGGTTTTTATGCTTTGGGGACCCGTTTGTGCGATTTATCTAATTGCGACATTTCACTTTCAGAATTATGCCGGAATCCATTCAAATATAAAAAATCTGAAAAATTGAAAATCCCCCGAAAACAGGCCTGAAAAAGAAGATTTCCCAATAAAACCAGTTTGAATCATTATTCGTATTGACAATTTCTGAGCAAGTCTTAATTTTAACGATGTTCTGTGTTGAAGAACGAAACTATTTTCGATTCGGGTAGCGGTGCGTTTCTTCAGAGGGGTTCCCCACCCCCACCTCCTTGGCGTCTGCTGCCCGGATCTTTTTTCTGGTAAGATCCTACTGCAGCCGCCTTTTCGAATTCAATAAATTACTCACTTTTGTGTGAAATTCACTGTTGACTTGGGTTTCTGATTTCCCTAACGTTCGGCTCCCCTTCGGGGGTGTAGCTCAATTGGTTAGAGCGCTGCCCTGTCACGGCAGAGGTTGCTGGTTCGAGTCCCGTCACTCCCGCCATTTTTCTTTCTCCAGAACTAGGCGATCAGCTTATCGTCTTTGGAGTTGTGAGAAATAGCATCTGCATCCATTTTTCGACCAAGCCGGTAGGCGTCCACCATTCCTGCGATCCAGCAGACGACCATAAAAATAAATGCCAGATTGAGATTTCCAGTGTCCATGGCGGCTGTAGCCTCCTCTGCTCCGCGTAAAGCCGCATTGATGTCGATAACGCCTCCCTCGGCAACAATTTTATCCACCACATCAAGAACCGGTCTTACCACACGAACGATGATGAGCATCATGGATGCCGTGACCAACGCCATCAGGATGAGACCCCGGAAATAGTGTTTTAAAACGAATTGTCCCAGCCCTGGGAAAACCAGTCCTGATAGAAGCAGTGCTTTAAGTGATCGGCTCATGACGGTGTCATTTCTAGCATCAATTTTGGAACTGATAAAGAATGATTGCAAGCTGGCGGGAAGTGAGTTAGGCCCAGACAACGAATGAGCAAACCGGTTATTGCCATCACGATGGGTGACCCGGCCGGGGTCGGGCCTGAAGTCTGCCTCTACGCTTTGAACAGCATGGAGGTTTCAGGCCTGTGTATTCCGGTAGTGATCGGGGATGCAGATATTTTGAAAGAATGTGCCGGGAAGCTGGCGATGAACGGCAATTTCCCCGTATTGACTGATGAGGTACTGGGGGCCGGAGAAAAGATTCTGCAAGCTTCCATTGTGGAGATCCCTTCCCTGAATCGCGTCGGATTCAAACCCGGGCAGATCAGTGCCGATACCGGTGCTGCCGCTTATGATTACATTCAGCGAGCCATTGATGCAGCGCTTGCCGGGCAGGTTGCCGCGGTCACGACAGCTCCCATCAATAAGGAAGCCCTGGCGATGGCGGGCATCAAGTATCCAGGGCATACCGAAATCTTTGCGGATCGTTCCGGATCGGACCGCTGGTGCATGATGCAGTATTCGGAGGAAATCACCTGTGCGTTCGTGACGGTTCATGTCGGTTATGCCGAGGTGGTGAAACTTCTGACAACAAAGCGTGTGTTGGAAGTCATTGAGTTATGTGCCGAGGCCCTCAAACGGATTCGGAGCCGGAAACCGAAGATTGTTGTTTGTGGATTGAATCCGCATGCCGGTGAGCATGGATTGTTCGGGGATCGCGAAGAGGAGCGGATTATCATACCTGCGATTGAAGCAGCGTGTGCCAAGGGAATCAATGTCGAGGGCCCCCTGCCTCCCGATACCGCCTTTCTTCCCAACAAAAGAAGAGCAACCGACGGGTATGTCTGCATGTACCATGATCAAGGTCACATTCCGGTAAAAGCGCTGGCGTTTGATTCCGCCGTGAACTTGACTCTTGGATTATCGATTATCCGGACCAGTGTCGATCACGGCACTGCATTGGATATCGCCTGGCAGGGTAAGGCTGACCCCAGCAGCCTTTACAGCGCGTTGCGGCTTGCCGTGCAACTTTCCTATTCAAATGGGTGTGCTGCACTGCCATTAGGTTAAGTGTTTTGCATGCACAGATTAAGGCTGTAATCCCTGAAGCTGGCCGCGCCGAGGCCGGAATATGGAAAAAATGAATGCCGATTTCAATGATCCGGGGTCGACGCCCCCAGCTTCAGGGGTGCCAGATTCCTTAACCTAATGGCAGTGGGGCGTGCTGTCTCAGAGCGCCGTATGGGTTATCAATGATCCGGGGTCGACGCCCCCAGCTTCAGGGTGCCAGATTCCTTAATCCATTATAATGAGTTTCTCTGGATTAGAGGCCAAGGGCTTTCTGCATTTGTTCGCGGACTTTTTTTAGACGAGGCAGATCTCCTCCACCTACTTCAGCGGTGGCCCATCCGCTGAAGCCGATATCACCCAGAGCTTTTTGGACCTGTTTCCAAGGGAGGTCGCCCTCACCGATATCCACGAATTTATTCTTTTCACGGCTGAATCCTTTAATATCCAGTTTTACACAGCGGTGCGCAAAGCCGCGAATCCACTCCTGAGGTTGTCCGTATTTCCAATGGTTGCCGATATCGTAATACATGCCCACCCAGGGGCTGTGAAAACTATCGACAAAATCGATGAATGGTTGGGGGCTTTGCTCGGCCGGTGCGTCGTGGTCGTAGTGCATATGATTCCACACATTCTCGATCAGGATGTGTTGTCCCAGCGAGGCAGCTAACGGGATCAGTGATCGAATTTCTTTCCGGCACCGGTTTTCCGCTTCCTCCGGAGTTCCATCGCTTCCACGGCCAATTACGATGAGTACGCCATTTCCTCCAGTGGCATGAGAGAGCCGGATACAGTGAGCGATATTTGCAACGCCTTCAGCGCGATCATCGGTGTTTGGGCTAGTCAATCGTTTACTCCAGTGGGCATGGTTGATTGCATTATGTACAAAGACACCGGATTCTTGAACAGCAGCATAAGCTTCCTCCAGAGTGTGCTCACCCGCCTGGTCAAAATCAACGCCGTCAAACCCGGCCTCGGCAGCCAGTCCGAGACGTTCTGCCAGTGAGAGCTTTTTCCCGTTCAACTCTTTGGGCAACATGCCTAACTTTGGCGAGATCCAGATGCCTTTTCCTTCGGGTGGTGTGATGAATTTTCGAGAGGTTTGAGGGGCCGCATTCAGGACGGTAGGCAAAACTGCCGAAGCAGCGCCAATGGTGAAAAAACTTCGGCGAGAAAGTGAGTTTGTGTGATCGATTTTCATGATAAAGTGTCCATTTGGATGAATGTCCGGTATCGTAAACTATTGTCGTTCTCCAGTCCAACATTGAATGTGGGGGAGTGGTCTCTTAGCGTCGGGAATTGGCTGATGATGTCAGTCAAGCGGCGCGCTGGGGACAGCGGGCCCTACCGAATTAGAAACGGCTTGCTAATATGAGATTGTTTGGATCATTGTGTGCTATGGTTTTCATCATGATATGCGATTCTGTTTTAGTGATGCAATGAACCGATATCTTGAGAATTTCATCTGTTGTTCTGTGTTGTGGGGGTGCTTGATTTGCGCGATTGTCGGAACATTTTCAGGAAAAGCGGTTGACCAAAATCCTGTCGCTTTGGCGGCATTCTATGATTTGGAAGTCGTTCAAGATATTCGGTTGACCATTGCCCTCTCCGATCAGGAAAGGATGATGCAGGCGCTTCCAGAACGAATTTATGTGCCTGCTGTTTTCAGTTGGAGAGATACACTGATTGAAAATGTTGGGATCCGTTTCAAGGGAAATAGTTCATCTTCTCCGAATCAACGTCATAAACGGAGTTACCTGATTAAGTTTAATGAACATCGCAAAGGTGTTCGGTTCCTTGGTATGCGTCGCATTGCCCTGGATAATGGAGTGCAATTCGGTGGTCTGTTCAGCGAACCCATTATCACTGGCATTCTCCGCGATTTGGACATTCCGGCTGCGCGTTGCAATTATGCCAGGGTGTATGTGAACAATGTATATCAAGGGGTCTACGTCAACGTCGAGCGGATCGATGAATCGTTTATTGAATCTCGTTTCGGAAAACCCATTGGCCCTCTGTTCAAAGGAGAAGGAGGTCCCGGAGCCAATTTGGAGTTTGTCGGCGATAACGCGGAAGTATACAAAAAGGGGTTTGAACCAAAATCTGATCGAGCCGATCAGGCTTATAATGATCTGATTCGATTCATCAAGACAGTCTCCGGCGACAGTTCACCTACAGATCCCGAAGTGCTTGGTGGCATTATGGAGTTGAAAGAGTTTCAGAAAACGATCGCCGTGATGCTTTTTGCTGGAGCGTTCGATCAACTCACCGGATGGGGTCCACACAACTATTACTTGTATCAGAACTCCGACAGTGGTCGATGGCATTATCTGCCTTGGGATCTGGATGTCGGTTTCGCTGACAACGCCTTCGGAAAGGTTCCTGTGATTGATGGATGGAATGCTGCCTGGCCGATTCCCGGA
The DNA here is from genome assembly GCA_012959985.1 of Verrucomicrobiales bacterium. GTDB lineage: Bacteria > Verrucomicrobiota > Verrucomicrobiia > Limisphaerales > DUCD01 > DUCD01. Next base: position 18,792 of record DUCD01000063.1, read on the forward strand.
GGGCCGCCGCGACCGTTACTCGAAAAAATTGTTACCCATTCAATGTTGCTGAAAGAATATAGAACCTTCGCGGATCAAATTTTAGAAACTCACTTCCAGCCCAATCACCTTCGGGCAAAGGTCGATTCCCTGTATGCCTTAATCAAACAAGATCTTGCCTTAGATCCGCATCCGGCCCGTCGTGCCACGAATCCTGAGGACACCGGCTATGACGATGTCGTTGAATCGATAAAGGAGTTCATGGGCCGACGTTACCAATTGGCTCGTCGTCAACTTGATGCTCCGGGAACTCGTCCGAAACGACCTGATCGCGGATCCTGGCCTCCTCGTAACGAAGGTCCCCAACCGGGCCGTTTGGAAGGTGTTCCCAGTGAAGTGCAAATCGTGTCACGCGATGCAGAATCCATTCAATTGGCTTGGAAAGACAATGCCGACGGTGAGGTTGGCCACATAGTCCAACGGGCTGATGGAACTGTTGGAAGTCCGTTCCGCAATCATATCGGTCAGCCGGGCGAGGGGATTACAAATGCGATCGATCGGCAAATTATTTTGGGAGCCACCTACCGTTACCGGGTTTACGCCGTTTTCCCAACCAGGCAAGGCCCCGCTGGTTCCAAACTTTCCGAAGTTGTCATCTCTGACAGTATTAGTGTAATTGAGGTTGAACAATAGTTTGATTCGTTGGGGGAACGCTTGCTAAAAGGAAAGAAGGAGTAAATTCAATTAACCGGATACGATTAAAAATGCGGGGAATGATTTGCTGTAGCGTCGGCTGTCCTCAGCCGAAAACACCGGTGGTTATCACTGGAAATGCGCTGAGGACAGCGCACGCTACAGTTCCAGGAGTTAACCAGCCCTCTCCCCGTACTTTTAATTACACCCCAATTATCCGGTTGCGGGATTTCCTGCCTTGTTCCTCTGACTCCCTTGCGATCCAAAGGGGCGACTTCGTCGCGCGCAGTCCCAAACCTGTCGGAATATTAGTGGTTCAAATCACCATGCCTCCATCGACTTGGAGAACGGCTCCGGTGGTGAAGCTGGCTGCCTCGGATGCGAAATAGATTGCTGCACCGACGAGTTCCTCGGTGGTCCCGATGCGCCCGAGCGCCTTCAAGGCAGCGACCGCTTCTTCTTTGCCATCCTCGACAAGTCCCTCTGCCAGCCGGGTGCGTATGACTCCCGGACAGATACAGTTGACGCGAATATTGTGGGATCCCAGTTCACGGGCCATGACTTTGGTCAGCATGATCAGTCCGGCTTTAGTCACCGAGTAGATGCCTTGCATCGGTGCTGCCGACAGGCCTGCAATGGAAGCGATGTTGACGATTGAACCGCCGCCTTGTTCGATCATTTTTTTTGCCAGCATTCGTGACAAACGGTAAGGGCCCTTAAGGTTTACATCCATGGTTTTTTCCCAGGCCCAGTCTTCGGAATCCACCATCGGGCCGAAATAGGGATTGGTGCCTGCATTGTTGACCAGGATATCTATTTCACCAAATCTGGCTTCTGCCTTCTCAATCAGGTTTTCACACTCTTCGGGTTTGCCCACATGGGCGGTGAGGCCATTTACCATTTCGGCATGATCCTTGAGTTCCTTCAGCGCCTTGGTAAGGCCTTCCAGTTTTCTACCGCAGATGGTGACCTTCGCGCCGGATTGGACAAAACCCCTGGCGATGGCCAGGCCGATGCCTCGAGTCCCTCCTGTAATCAATGCATGCTTATCCGTCAGCGAGAATCCTTTGTAAGTGTTCATGGTGAATTGAAATTGGAGTTGCTGTTGAAAATCCAGTCCGTTATATCTACCGGACCATCAGTAAATCAATAGCGGTCGCCACCGCAAACAGCAATGGATAATTCCTTAGTTCAGCCATGATCGAGTTAGTTAAATATGAAATCCGGAACGGCGTTGCCGTGATCACGATCGACAATCCTCCTGTTAACGCCCTGAGTCCCGGCGTGCCCGAGGGAATCAGCGAGAAGGTTGACAAGGCCTGTGAGGATGATTCGGTAAAAGCCATCGTGTTGATTGGCAGTGGGCGGACATTTATTGCTGGGGCTGACATCAAGGAATTCGGAAAACTAGCTGCAGGCAAGCAGGCGAATACGGATGGTCTGCATTCTTTGATGAATGCGATGGAGGATGCTGTGAAGCCCATTGTCTGTGCGATTCACGGGATGGCATTGGGCGGAGGATTTGAGGTGGCGATGGCGTGCCATTATCGGATTGCCGTTCCGACAGCTCAGACGGGACAACCCGAGGTGAAGCTGGGTATTATTCCGGGTGCCGGAGGAACACAGAGACTGCCACGCCTGGTCGGTCTTGCCGCCGCTGCCGAGATTTGTGCCACCGGGCGTAAGATCAAAGCCGGCGAAGCATTAAAACTGGGAATGATTGACGAGCTGATGGATGGCGATTTATTGGAAAGCGCAATTGCTTTTGCCAATGCCCGAGCTGAATCCGGTCAAGCACTGAGAAAAACGCGTGAGCTGACGGAAAAACTAAAGATCACCGATGACGATCGGATGGCGATTGATCGGTTGAAGGTCGCGGTTGGCAAAAAAGCACGTGGAATCGCCGCGCCGCTCAAAGCGATTGAAGCGGTGGAATTCGCGGCCGATCATTCTTTCGATGAAGGGTGTAAAAAGGAAAAAGAGATTTTTTTCGAATGTCTTTGCTCTGATGCTTCAAAAGGATTGATTCACGTGTTCTTCAGTGAGCGTGCCGTCGGAAAGGTGCCTGGAATTACGAAGAAGACTCCGATCAAAGAAATAAAACAGGCAGCCGTTATCGGTGCCGGGACCATGGGCGGTGGAATCGTAATGAATTATGCCAATGCCGGCATTGCCGTCACGCTGAAGGAAGCAGATCAGGAGAGGTTGGACAAGGGCATGGCGATCATTCGGAAGAATTACGAAGCCACAGCGAAAAAGGGACGATTGACTACTGAGCAGGTCGAAGCGCGAATGGCATTGATCACCCCCACACTGAATTACGAAGACATCGCGGATGCAGATATTGTAGTGGAAGCGGTGTTCGAAAATCTCGAACTGAAGAAAAAGGTGTTCACTGAAATCGATGCGGTTGCCAAGGCGGGTGCCCTCCTTGCATCGAACACTTCAACTTTGGATATCGACCAAATCGCCAGCGCCACAAAACGGCCTGAACAGGTGATAGGGCACCATTTTTTCAGTCCGGCCAATGTCATGAAACTGCTGGAGATTGTGCGCGGTAAAGCCACCAGCGACGAAACGATTGCCACCTCTCTGGCACTCGCCAAAAAGCTGCGAAAAGTGGGAGTCGTTGTCGGGAATTGCTTTGGTTTTGTCGGGAACCGTATGTTTGGACCCTTCAACCACGAAGCTCAGTTTCTCGTGGAGGAGGGAGCAAAGGTGGAACAAGTTGATTCTGTTCTCTACGAATTCGGTATGGCAATGGGAATCTTCGCTGTATTGGATTTGGCCGGCAATGATGTTGGTTGGCGAATCCATCAGGAGATTAAGGATACCCTTCCGGAGGGAATTCGCCAACCGTTGATGACGGAACCTCTCTATGAGAAAGGTCGCTATGGCCAGAAAACTGGAAAAGGGTGGTATCGTTATGAGCCTGGAAATCGAACGCCGTTGCCCGATGTCGAGTTGGAAGAACTCGTCAGTGGGGCTGTAGCAAAAACGGGGATTGAGCAGCATGAGATCTCCTCGCAAGAAATCATCGAACGATGCCTTTATGCCCTTGTCAACGAAGGTGCCAGAATTCTCGGAGACAATATCGCTCTACGTTCCAGCGATATCGATATCATCTACATCTACGGTTATGGGTTCCCCGCGCAGCGTGGCGGACCGATGTTCTATGCCGACTCGATCGGACTGAAAAAAGTATATGAAAAGGTGTGTCAATTTGAGTCGGACCAGGGTGAACGGTGGAAGCCTGCGCCATTGTTGAAAGATCTGGCAGAGGCCGGGAAGACGTTCGGAGAATGGGATCGGGAAAGGTGAACAGAGGACAGCGAGCGCCATTGCCATTCGCTTGAGGAATATCGTTTTGCAAAATCAGGCCACGCTGTAGAGTGCGCTGTACTCAGCGCATTTTAAGTGTATCTACCGGAATTTCGGCTGAGGACAGCCGACTCTACAGCACAAAGAGAAACCGTCTGAAATTTCACACTA
>DUCD01000063.1:23070-24833 GCA_012959985.1 Verrucomicrobiales bacterium
ATGAATGCCGATTTCAATGATCCGGGGTCGACGCCCCCAGCTTCAGGGGTGCCTGATTTCTTAACCGAATGGCAGTGCAGCGAACCCTGAGGATTTGTTCGATTCTGCTTTTCAATAATGTTAGGGCTAATAATAATTGGGGGTATGAGAACACTGCGCCTATTCTGCAGCTGCCTGCTGGTGGTTGGACTGGAATCTTTTGCTTTTTCGGTGAACCCTCCTGATATCGGGACTCGTCTTGAGCCGTTTATGGACCCCTACCTTATTGAAGGTATGGATGGGGTCCAGCTACGAGTGAATTCGCCCCGTGCTGAAGGAGTGGTTCTGAAATTTGACCAAGCCTGGGAAGGTGCGTTTTGCGGGTATTGCACGGTCATACATGATGATGGGCGGTACCGGTTATATTATAGAGGATTGCCCGATGCCGGAGCGGATGGAAGTCCCCTTGAAGTAACTTGCTATGCGGAGTCCGAAGACGGGATCAACTGGATAAAACCGAAGCTGGGTTTGTTTCAGGTTCGGGGATCCAGAGACAACAATGTCATCCTTGCGGAACTTGCTCCTTTCACTCATAATTTTTCACCTTTCCTTGATGCTAAGCCAACGGCGGATCCTAAACATCGATTCAAAGCGATGGGGGGTGTTTCCAAATCTGGATTGAAAGCGTTTTCTTCACCCGATGGAATCCATTGGTCTGCGATGTCTGAAGGATCCGCATATCGTCAGGAAGGATGGGTTTTTGATTCTCAGAATGTTTCATTCTGGTCGGAAAGCGAAAAACAGTATGTGCTGTATTACAGATCTTCTGTTGACGGAATTCGTGCCATTGCCCGGGCGGTGTCATCGGATTTCATTCATTGGACGAAAGAAGGTCAGATGCGTTACAGCGACTCGAAATCCACAGTGCCGAGTCAGCATCTGTATACCAACCAGACGCGTCCTTATTTCCGAGCTGAGCATATCTACATTTCAACGGCTGCCCGTTTCATGCCCGGACGGAAAGTTCTCACTGACGAACAGGCAAGAGCCGTCGGGGTTCATCCGAAGTATTTCAACGATACCTCCGATTCGGTGCTGATGACGTCGCGAGGTGGATTGGATTATGATCGAACTTTCCTTGGAGCGCTGATCAAACCAGGAATTGGTGCGGAGAATTGGGTTTCCCGTTCCAATTATCCGGCGCTTGGTATTGTTCCGACTGGAAAATATGAAATGTCGATGTATGTGAATCAGGATTATGGTCAGCCGACATCCCATCTGCGAAGGTATTCCATCCGGCTGGATGGTTTATCCTGCGTGGCGGCACCCTTTGCCGGCGGTGAATTATTGACCCGCCCCTTCCGCATGAACGGAAATCAGCTTTGGTTGAATTTTTCGACATCAGCGGCCGGTGGCGTCAGGGTTGAAATACAGGACCATGACCAAAAACCATTGTCTGGATACCGCATGGAGGATTCGATGGAATTAATAGGGAACGAGATTCGAAGACTCGTCCAATGGAAATCCAATTCAGAAACGAAATCTCTCAAGGGGAAACTAATCCGGTTGAAGTTCCACTTGAGCGATGCGGAACTGTTCTCGTTTCAGTTTGCCTCCCCCTTACCTTAATTCTCTTTCCGGTAGGGCGGGGAGCACTGCCATTTGGTTAAGGAATCAGGCACCCCTTAAGCTGGGGACGTCGGCCCCGGATCATTGAAATCGGCATTTATTGTCCCCGAGCGCTAGTTCAAAACTATGCACTTTAGTGCAAGACTTTAGTTTAA
>DUCD01000063.1:24944-38400 GCA_012959985.1 Verrucomicrobiales bacterium
GAACCTCTGGACTTTAGTCCAGAGTGGTTGAGTTCTTCCATATTCCGGCCTCGGCGCGGCCAGCTTCAGGGATGACAGTATTAAAATACTTGCGTAAAAACCTTAACTCAATGGCGGTGGAGCTAGGAGACTGTGGAAATTATTGCATCTTGAGTTGAAGATCGAGCTTCTTTCCTTTTCTGTAGATCTTTACGGGCACGATCTTCCCTGGCATTCTGGTTTTCATTGCGTGGGCGATCAGGTCGGTTTCATTTCGGATATCGTGGCGACCATCAAACTCGATGATGATGTCTTCTTTCTGGAAACCCGCTCTTTTGGCCACTGCGTGATCACCGTATTGGCCAACATGTTTTACCCGCAATGCTGTCTGGTTTTCGGGTAGTCCCCGTTTTGATTTTTCGGTTGATGGCAATGATTCCAGGAGGAGTCCTCCGGTTACCATTCGCCTTAAATCCCAGGTGGTGACGCGCCAGGAAATATCACTGTCGTTTCTCCATGATTCTTTCAGGGCAATTTCCAGATGTTTCCGCTCTCCATTTCGAAGCACGGTTGTCTGAATAGAGTCCAGGGGTTTTGACTGGTGCAGGACCCATTGGATATCTGCAGTGGATATGATGGATTGCCCGTTTAAGGTTTCAATCTCATCCCCTTGGCGAAGTCCGGCATCATGGGCAGTCGATCCTTTCTCGACCGTGAGAATGCGTGACTTGCCATCCGGGTCCATGGAGATTCCAATCACGTTGGGCATGGGCCATGGGAAAAGCACGGGATCCGGAATGGCTTTGGATTGGTTCCGGAATTGGCGTCTTTCTTCATCACGAACCTGGTGACAATGAATACAACTGGCCACGACATTTCCCGTGTAGTTGATGAAAGAAGTGAACTTCCCTTTCAATGCGGGATATAACTCCGGAACGGCATATTTCACTTTGGGCCCTGTTTTGCCGGACAGAAGGGAACGATTGGCCGGGTATCCCTTGTGGAGATTCAAAGCCGATTCCATGGAGTTTCGCAAACCTAACAGGGATATATCCTTGGTCGCTTCCTCGACGCTGGATCTCGAGCCATACCTTCCATAGAGAGTTTTATCCGCATTCATGAAGAACACCGAAAAAGTCAGATCGTAATCAAATTGAAACAAGGAAAGGTCCATACCGTTTGCCTGGATCAGGCGAACGCAGATGAATTGATTCATCAGATCCTTGATAGCCGTATCGCGACGAACAACCTGCTCGTCAAAAGTGGCGCAAGCCTCTCAAGGCAGGCACCTGAATACGACCATCAACGGCTTGCCGGTCTGCTGTGCCAACTCCAGACCTTTATCCAGGTCGTTGTAGATCCAATACCCATCCTCAACAAGCTCTTGACGATCATTAAGAACTTTGTCTTTACGAGACTCCGCTCCGAATAACGAACTTGTCGCACTGACCAGGAACATTACCGATGAAATGAAAACCAGATTCTTCATGATGAAACGAGAATACGGCCCTCTTTCCGGGTTGGCAATCAAAGAAAAAGTTTAGACAGAGAGTAGGTAAATACTGTGATTAAGAGTGAGGGGAGAGGACAGGTTGACGCCTTGAACTGTAGCGTGCGCTGTCCTCAGCGCATTTCCAGTCAAACCATCGGTATTTTCGGCTGAGGACAGCCGACGCTAGTGTGCCCGGTATGGGTATGAACTTGTCATTTGAAAGGAAATGACCGGAAGCAGTGACAGCAACCGTAGGGAAGGACAAGGCGGGAATCGCGAGGTTCTCAGCTGAAAGAAGTCTGAAACAAAGACACAGTCGTAGGAATACGAACAGGCAGTGAGGCAGGGTGCGGGCGATGAGCGTGCTAGGCGCTTAATGAAATTCCACTCGTGGGATTTCGCGGAGGCAGGCAACTGACCTTTGCCGGGTTCAACCGCCGGATGCGGATCCGCATGTCCGGTGGTGTGGAAGGGTCACGGGGCGCAATCCCCGTGACCCCATCCGATCAGCAAATCATTCTCCGCTCTTTTAATCGTACCCGTGATTAGCTTCTCGTAGATATTTTAATTTGACTTAGCTAAGAACTTAGTCATTGTGTCCATAATGAATGTTACCATCCACGAAGCAAAAACCCATTTATCCAAGCTGATACAAGAAGCGCTTCATGGAGAGGAGGTGATTATTTCCAAAGGAAAGCAACCGGTTGTAAAAATTGTTCCGATTAAGGAAGCCTGCCCGGAACGCAGGTTTGACGGTGCATCCGGTCTTATAAAACATATGGCTGAAGATTTTAATGATGAGGTGGAAGACTTCGACGATGAGTCATAATAAATATCTGATTGATACTCATGTTTTCCTTTGGGCTGTTGGTTCCAGCGATTTATTAAGCAAGTCCGCAAAAAAGATACTTTCAGATAAAACGAATGAGATATATTTAAGCAAGGTATCGTATTGGGAAATATGCCTGAAGATATCCAAAGGAAAGCTAATACTACAGAAGGGTTGGGAGGAAAAGTTAGAGGAAGAGAGGCGGGCAAATCGATTCCATTGGCTTGAAGTTGCCCCGAAACATTGTGAAGGGATCATTTCAATGCCCCGGCATCACAAAGATCCATTTGACCGATTACTCCTCTCGCAAGCCAAGTGTGAGAAGCTTGGGTTGATCTCGTGTGACGAGAAGTTGCATTTGTATAATGTAAAAGTTTACTGGTAATCGTTCCAATATTCTGTGGCGTGATTTGGATTGAAAAATCAGGAGGAAGGGTTTCGCAGGGATTCCACCATGGATTCTTCCATTTCATGGATTGAGTTCATGATTCCTGTTTCGGCATTGTGAAGAAGTGAATCCTGCATTTGGGTGAAATAATCTTCGAAGGTGTTATGGAGTAATGTTTTGTTCTCCGTCGAATTGGTATGATGGTCCCAGACGTCCCAGACAATCACTCCGACACCGATAATGGGTCCCAGTAGTTTCCTCCGGTTCGTGCCGCTACTTTCCCTCCGGTTCGTGTGGCCAGTTTTGCGGCGGCACTGCCGGCGGTTGCTGTGGCGACTCCGTTGCCGATTTTTGTAATTATAGATTTGGTTTTGCCAGCCAGAACCACCGCTCCACCGGCACCTGATACATAGAGGGCCTTTAGGGTCAGTGCAACGTCCCGAGTGCCATCGCTATTCGTAGACAGAACCGCGATGTCGTTCAAATGACGTTCCCATTGAGGTCGGGCGATTTCATATTCGAGAGGGATGCCATCCAGTGTTTCCCTCAAGTTTACCACGTAGCGGTTCATGACTTTCCGGACAATATTTTCCAGTTCCAATTGTGCCAACTGGGGACGGAGTACCCGCTTGGAAAACTCCTCCTGGACCTCCTGAGTGATGATTTCGGCTGACGAAGGATGGGTTGGAGAAACAAAATGGAGAGTTTGGTGAAATAGACTCTTCAAGCCGAACACCTGCTGATTCCAATAGCTGAAATACCAGTTCAGGAAATCGTCATCGACGCGGTGCATCATCTCACGGGTCCACAGATCCAGCTGGGCAGTGGCTAGATTCTCGGCGCCCTTGTTCGCCGACTGGATTGCCTGAGCGATGGATTGATCCACTTCATGCCAGGGGATCACCTTAGCAATGGGAGCATGTGTTTTAACTTCATAGCCGGTTTCCGGTTCATTTTTTGAGAAAAAGCTGAAGTTAAGAAGTGAATCCGGGAGGGAATACCCTCCGACTGTGGCCAGGACAAAGGCAATAATGGCCAGCCAGATGAAGCTGGTAATGATTTTCCCCAGAGACTCCAGTATCCTGGCAATGATTGAAAGTGAAGATTTCATGAGTAAACAACTGTATTACGACTAACAATATAGTAAAAAAGAAGCTTGAATGCACCTTCAGAAAATCACTGTTTCATTCTTTTCCCAGAGCGGTCGCTTTTTCAGTAGCGGCTTGGACCGCATTCATTAAGGCACACCGCACACCGCCCTTTTCCAATTGGTGAATCCCCTCGATGGTTGTCCCTCCTGGACTTGTGACCATATCTTTGAGTTGGCCTGTATGCAGTCCTGTTTCCAATACCATGGCAGCGCTTCCCTGCAGGGTTTGGGCGGCTAGACGGGTGGCCACCTCTCTGGGGAGACCTGCGGCCACACCGCCGTCACTCATGGCTTCAATCATCAGGTAGCCGTAAGCGGGTCCACTGCCACTCAATCCGGTTACAGCATTCAGCAGCGATTCAGCGACTTCATAGGCAATCCCAACGGCTGACAAGAGTTGCATGGCTATTTTGGAATCTTCATGGGTGGCCTTTTTACCCAAGGAAAAAGCCGAGGCGCCGACGCCTACCAATACAGGGGTATTCGGCATGACTCGAATCACGCGGATAGACTCTGGAAGGCAGGATTCAATTTGGGTGAGGGTTATTCCGGCCGCGATTGAAATGATCAAATGCCGATTTGATAAGTCTTCGGCGATTTCCTTCAGCACCAGTTCCACCGTATAGGGTTTGACGGCCAGGAATATCAGATCGGAATTGCGGACCACCTCCTGGTTGGAATCGGTGATGCGAGAATCGGTTTTTTCCTTGAACGAAACCCTTGCCGGTTCAAAAGGGTCAGCGGCGATGGTGGATTCCTTGGAGGCAAGTCCGGCATCGAGGAATCCTTTGGCGAGAGCGGTAGCCATTTTTCCGGCTCCAAGAAATCCTATCTTATAGTCATTCGGCATGATTTGGTTCTAATTATTTTTAGGTAGAAAATATCCACGTTGTTTCGCGGAGATAGGGCAATTCAAATGCTCCATTACCTGAAGCATGTCTTCCCAAACCTGGCGTTTTATCACAGCAGCCTCGGTTGGGTTGCTTTCGGCTCGCAGGACGTAGGAAGGATGGAAGGTGGGCATCAAGGAGATAGATTTAAAATCCTGGAATTTTCCACGCAACCGTGAAATACCGGAAGTTGTTCCCAGTAATCCTTGAAGAGCGGTCGCCCCGAGCGCCACCACGACTTTTGGCTGAATGAGGTCGATCTGTGCATTTAGATAGGGAAGGCAGGTGTGCATTTCCTCTTGGGTGGGCTTGCGGTTTCCGTAGGGTTTGTCCGGCGTATCCGGGCGGCATTTCAATACATTGGCGATATATACGGTCTGTCTGGAAAACCCCATGGCTCCGATAATTTTTGTGAGAATCTGTCCGGCCTTACCGACAAACGGTTCCCCCATTCGGTCTTCATCAGCTCCGGGGGCTTCTCCGATGAACATCAAGTCCGCGTGGATGTCTCCCACACCGAAAACCACATTCTTGCGGGCGCGGACAAGGTTTGGGCATTTCCGGCAACTCAATGCCTTGACTCGCAAGGCGGCTATCTTTTCATCTCTGGTTTTTTCAGGCAGGTCTGCTGTCTGATTCTGTTCGGGCTGCTTCGCTGGAAAATCCGGGGCATGGCGAGGTCGGATGGCTGGAGCCGCAACAACGGGAGAAGTCGCATTTTTTTCTGAAGCGGGTGTGTGTCCTCTGGAGGATTTTTCAGAGAGGCTGAATGCGGGTTGTGATTGGCTGCCTGAGGGTGTTCTTGACAGGTTCTTGAGCGAATGGGTGGAGATCGGCAGGTAGGCAATCCCTCTGGATTTCAAATCCTCAAGGTGTTGAGTTGTTGAGTTTAGAAGTTGATGGTAAATGTTTTTTTTCCTGTCCATGAGGCGAAACAGATAGGAAAGATATCGTTAATCGATTCCGGTAGGCAATGTTGAATTTGAAATCAGATCGTTAATTCTTGATCTTCTTTATCATTGAATATAGAAAAGTAGAGCCTATTCTCGGACCGTGAATCATGCCGGGAATTCAGGACATGTCATTCAAACGAAGAATTTTCATGAAATCCTCAATTGTTCCCAATCGGTCGACAATCGTCAAGAACCCCAGGCAGAGAGGGGGATTCACTCTGATCGAATTATTAGTGGTTATTGCCATCATTGCCATTCTGGCGGGCATGCTTTTGCCTGCTTTGGGCAAGGCGAAAGCCCGAGCCCATACCACTGCCTGTAAGAACAACCTGCGTCAGTTGGGTTTAGCGATACAGCTATATATTGATGAATTCCAGTATTTCCCGGGGCACCATGATACGAAAGGGCCCACTATTCAGTGGCCGGGGCGGATTTTTCCATTTGTCGGGAAGAGCCGGATGAGTTATTGGTGCCCTGCGAACAAGCCGTTGTTCCAGTGGAGCCAAAAACCACTCAACCGTATCAAGAAATTCCCATTTAATCTGAGCAACACCTCGGGATTCAGTTATGGCTATAACGATTGGGGGGTCCGTGAGTTCGTCAATCCTCATCTCGGTCTAGGAGGGCATGTCGGAGACCCTATCCATGGTGAGATCAAGGAATCCCGCGTGGTGAAACCGGCGGATATGATCATGATGACCGACAGTAAATCTGATTTCAGGTGGGACACCGCCGTGGATCCGGCCGATCGGGATGATGCCGAGTGGCCCAGTAAACGTCATAATCTGGGTTCGAATGTTTCTTTTGTCGACGGCCATATTGAGCAGGAGACACAGGAACGTCTGGTGGCGCCGAATCCACAGATGCGTAAGCGTTGGAATAACGACAACCTGCCGCATCGGGAATTGTGGTGAGGTTTTGTTGTGTGTGCCCCTGTTGGACGTGCCATGAGATTTAAGCGTGCTACCCATTGAAGAATGAATAAATCAGGTAAAATTGCGGTTGGAATCCTACTGACAGCCCTTATCGTATGGGGAGTTGTGATGGCATTCAAGTCCAGTGAGGAAGTCAGGGAAAGTGAAGATTTTCCGGATGGAACCATCTGGATGTGTGTTGATTGTGACGATGGGTTCGTTAAGTCTCTTGAAGACTTGGGGGCATTTTATCAAGAGAAGCCCGGTGCTCCGATTCCTTGTCCCAAGTGTGACGGAACCCGGACATCCCGGGGCAAGAAATGCCCGCACACCGAATGCGGAAAATTCTACATATCCGCTTTGCGGACGAGAGAGCAGGGGAAATACATCTGTCCGCGGTGTAAGAAGGAATTGCCGAGCTTGCATGCCCATTAAGAACCCGGGTTGACTACAAAATATTAACAAAAGTAATTATGATTTACGATCCCACTGCTGACGACCTCAAGAGAAAGGTATGGCAAGGAGAACGAATCGACGCAGAGGAAGCGATGCGGCTGTACCGCCTTCCACTGAGTGAGTTGGGTTCTCTGGCCGATCGGCGCCGACAGATTGCCAAAGCAGATCAATACAATGGGAAAGGGGATGAAATCGTCACGTATATCCTGGACCGGAATATAAACTATACAAACATCTGCAACGTCTACTGCAAATTCTGCGCTTTTTACCGGACCGAAAAGGATCTGGATTCCTATGTCATTTCACATGAGGAACTGGATGGCAAGATCGATGAAATGCTTGAGGTGGGGGGGAGTCAGATTCTGCTGCAGGGAGGGCATCACCCGAAGCTGAACATGGACTGGTATCTCGATCTGCTGACTCACTTGGAGGAGAAGTATCCTCAGGTGAATGTGCACGGATTCAGCCCCAGTGAGTTTGTTCATTTCCGAGAGGTATTCGGTTTGCCGCTTCAGGAGATTATCGGGAAATTCCAAGAGGCCGGACTGGGATCCATTCCCGGAGGGGGAGGAGAGATTCTGGTGGACAAGGTCCGAAAACGGATTTCTCCGTTGAAGGCAATGAGTGATGAGTGGTTGGAGGTAATGGATACCGCTCACCGGCTCGGATTGAATTCGAGTGCAACGATGATGTTCGGGCATGTTGAATCGGTGGAGGATCGCATTGAGCATCTGGATCGGATCCGAGTTCAGCAGGATCGAAGCGGAGGATTCACTGCTTTCATCTGCTGGACCTTTCAGTCCGAGAATACCCGGTTGAAGGCTCCGCCCTGCGGTGCCAATGAGTATCTCCGCATGCTGGCCCTCAGCCGTATTTATCTGGACAACATCGACAACGCTCAAAGTTCCTGGGTGACGCAGGGATTGGAAATCGGGCAGATTGCCTTGACCTATGGAGCCAACGATCTGGGTAGTATTATGATGGAGGAGAACGTGGTGTCGCAGGCGGGAACGGTTTATCACATGAAGGAAAATGATATGCATCGACTGATCCATGATCTGGGTTGTGAACCCCGCCGTCGAAACAACTGGTATCAATTGTTGAATTAATCGGTGGCCTGTTGAAATAACAAGTTGCCATTCAGTGCGGGGTTAAGTCATTCTTCGCCAATCCCTCGCAAGCCTGTTGGAAAACTATGACTGACGTACTGACTCCTTTGGATATATTTATTTTCTTCACTTCCCTTTTGTGCGTGATGGGATTCGGGCTGTGGGCAGGCCGCAAAGAGGAAACCGCCGAAGATTTTTATCTGGCAGGAAAAACGACTCGTTGGTGGGGAGTCGCCGGTTCCATATTCGGATCCAATGTTTCCGCGAATCATCTCATCGGGATGATGGGAGTTGGCTTTGCGATCGGGTTTGCACAAAGTCATTTTGAAATCACAGCGATTGCGGGTTTGTTGCTGCTTTGTTACGGGTTTCTCCCCGTGTATCGAAAACTGAATCTGTACACGCTCAGTGAATATCTGGGAAGACGGTATAATGAAGGTTGCCGGATTTCCTATGCCGTTATCATGATTATCATCATGGTGGTGATTCAGATGGTTCCCGGTTTTTATATCGGATCCAGGTCCATCAATATTCTACTTCAGGGAGGGCCGGGTGAAATCAGTCAGTCTTACTATACCATCGGTATCCTCGTGATGGCCTTGGTAACCGGCACCTATACCATTGTCGGCGGACTGAAGGCGGTCATTGTGACAGACGTGATTCAATCGGTTCTGATGCTGCTGGCGGGATTACTGGTTGCCTTCATCATGTTTTCTCAACCCGAGATAGGGGGGTGGGGATCCATGGTAGCCATGGATTCGGCTGCTTCCGGTGAGCAACGTCTACATCTTTATAATGCGAGTAATCATCCCGAACTTCCATGGACAGGGGTTCTGTCCGGTATTCTGGTTCTGCATTTTTACTACTGGAGTTCGAATCAGTTCATTGTGCAACGGGCTCTCTCCGCGCGATCCGACCGTGAAGCCAGGTTGGGCATCATCGCGGCCGGCTTCTTCAAACTGCTGATACCTTTTTTCGCAATCGGGACGGGCATCGCGGCTTTTTATTGGTTTCGTCAGAAGGGAATGGTGGTCGATCAGGATGCCGTCTTTACGACCTTGTTGACGGAACTGGTTGCCCCGATCGGTTATGGTGTGGTCGGTATTGTGGCGGCGGGCGTAATTGGGGCTATCCTCAGTAGTATCGATTCGATGATGAATTCCTCGGCAACCATACTGACCTTCGACATTTACAAACGGTACATCAATCCGGAGGCTTCCGATAAAAAGCTGATCCTTGTCGGGCGAATTGCTATTGCCGTTTTTATAATGACGGCGGCCTTCATCACGATTTTCACGATGGATCCGAATTCAAGTAAAAGCTTCTTTCTCCAGATCGCAAGTCATCAATCCAAATTGATTGCGGGATTGGTAGTGGCCTTTGGATTAGGAATGCTCTGGCCACGAGCGACAGGTGCCGGTGGTTTGACGGCCATTTTTTCCGGGGCATTCTTCAGCTATGTGATACCGGTTGTTTATGCCGCTACCGCTGATGGTGATCCCGATTCCCGAATGGTGGCGACGTTCGGGATGGAACTGAACTTTCTTCACACCGTGGCCCTGTCTGCCGGTTTGAGTCTGATGCTTCACGTCATCGTGAGTCTCAATACTCAGCAGGACCTAGAGAAATCAAAATTAACATGGGTTGGGTTGAATATTTTTTCCGGGCAGGCACTGCGGCAGTTCGCGAAAGGCCTTGGGGTTTCCATTGTGCTGTTTATCCTGCTGGCATTTCTGATGGTAAGCGAAGTGATTCGTCCCGGTTTGGCCGCTGTAATAGCGGCTCTCTGGACTTGGGGTCTGATTCTTGTCCCTTTGGTTCGCAGTAGAAAATCCAGATCGCCTCAAGCCGCTGAGGTCTCGAATTCCGAAGAGGAGGCATGCTGCCTATTGGCTGAAGATCGTTTCTGGGGAGCCCTGCTGGCTTCCCTGGCTGTGTTCATGCTGTTTTATTATTATTGAGGGGGAGTGATCTCACTTCCATTGGGTTAAGCGTTTTTCCAATGCTTAATAAGACCGGTATTCCTGAAGCTGGCCGCGCCGAGGCCGGAACAGGGAAGATTGTGTGTAGATTTCACCGATCCCGGCTCAGCGCGCCGGGCTTCAGGGGACCTATCCAATTGTTTCTTCCTCAACAGAGTGGCAGTGGAGCGAGCCTACGGATACCAATGGGATGAATGGTAGGCGAGTGTCACTGCCATGAGGCAAGTATTTTCCGCTCATATTTTAAGGTCGTCACCCCTGAAGCTGGCCGCGCCGAGGCCGGAACAGGGAAGATTGTGTGTAGATTTCACCGATCCCGGCTCAGCGCACCGGGCTTCAGGGGACCTATCCAATTGTTTCTTCCTCATCCGAATGGCAGTGACGCTTTCCGTCCCACTGACTAATACTCTGGGAGTTCTTATGGTGTGTAAATTATGCGCTTTAGCCTCATAGATGTCTCCTTCACAGGAGTGATTTAAGTCGCTCCATGCCAATTTTCAGAACTTCATTTGGATCCTTTTTCCAAAGAACCTGATTGAAGAGTTCCAGGCTTACGGTTCCCCGGTAACCCTTATCTTTCAGAATTGATATTTCGGATTTCAAGTCAATCTGTCCGTCCCCCGGCATGACCCGATCCGGATCCATCTGAGTTCCGGCGGCTTTGTCTGGGTGAGCATCATCAATATGATAGTGGCTGATCTTTTCTACCGGGATCGCTTCGAGATCTTTGAGTGTGGATCCACTGTTCCAGTTGTGAAAAGCGTCCAGAATCAGTGTAGCATTGGGATCCATTGAATCCTGAATAACTTTCCAAGCCTGTGGCAATGTAGAAACGGAATGGAAAAAGCTGATATATTCAAACGTTGGTTTTACGCCCGATTCACGCCCGAGTTTCAAGAGATCGCGGTAACGTTCGGAGATTTGATTCAGATCGCAGGAAATGCGGGGAGGTGTGGCCACGAGGTAAGGTGATCCCAATCGGGCCGCCAATTCCAGTCGCCGTTTGACCTCTTCCAAAGCCAGTGGATACTCCGGTCCGACCGCTTCCCCCCAGGATCTTGCGGCAATCATGCAAGGCACGATCAGGCCATGATCCTTCAGGGCTTTCTCAATGTCACTGACTTCTCCTCCTTGTCCGATGTATTCGTAGATTTCATTGATCCACAATTCAATTCCCTCGTAGCCATGTTTTGAGGCCAGGTGAATTTTATCCAGGACCGGTTGTGGTTTGATCGTGCTGGTGTTCAGACAGATTTTAAATGACATGGTCTGATAATCTGAAGGGTATCGAAACGATGCTGCTCAGTGCTCCGGCAGAGAATTTCAGGTTTATCCGATTTCTGGAATTATCGGGAAATCGAATTCATCCGCAGTTCGTGGGAACCATCCGGACGCGAGTATTCATAATAAAACCGGGTTTCGGTTTCCAGGTCCACGGGGTCAAGGTAGCGAAGGGATTTTGTCTGATGGAGTGATTCCAGATACGGTTTTTCGGGACTTAAACGAAACCATTTACGAAGATCACTGCTAACGGCTAACCCGGTACGTTCCTCGTAATTCTCCGACACATCGGAACTTCCGTCGTAGAAACCTATGAACAGCGGTGATCGGTGAATCAATGAGCCTAGCCGGCTTGCATATTGGTCCCAGCCTGCATCCTGTGGTGAAAACACATCACCAAGCCATTTAAAATGAATTCCATCATCACTCACCGCCAGACCTGAAGAGGATTTCGTGATGCCCGTATTGTAGATATCTGCTGTCGTATGCATTGCCCCGGTTTCTTCGGTAGATGGTTTGTCGGGTGAAGGGGCATAACTCAACAGAAGATACCATTTGCCATCGACAATGAATGCATAAGGATCTTTGACTCCTTCGGCCTGAATGTCGGAGGCGGTCAGAATTTTTTGACGCTCCGATATTTTGAAATTAGCTGGATGGTCTGCTTCCATTAAATCGACGCGCCATCGGTTATCCGTTGGATCTACATAACTGATATACAGACGCCAGCCTCCTGCCGGAGTTTTGATCAGACTGGATTTTTCAATGGATTGAGAATTCAGATCTTCTTTGGTGGTTTCCCAGATAGTGGTGAATTTAAGCCCGTCATTACTTTCGGCAATATGGCATCGACCTCCCCGGACTGGGCGAGGTTCCCGAATTCGATAGCACATAAAGAACTTATCAGCGGTCTTGTCGTAAGCAACACTGGGCGCACCCACCCAGTAGCCCTTTTCAAATGCCTTTGGTTCTAGAATGGTTGTGCCCTTTTCAGGATCGAAAAGAGGATCCGTCAAATACTGTCTGTCGATATGAGAATGATTGGGAGTCATCAGTTCTGTCGTGTGGAAACCGTGAGCCATTAGGTTACGATTCAGGCAGTAAACTGCAATCCTATATCGGGAATTTTTCAGCAGGCTTATCCACATCTGCCGCATCAGCGCTGAATGGGAGGTGCCATTGTTTTCGGCGTAATCCGTAGGGCACTTCCATTCGGTTAAGGATGAAAATTATCAGACGACGGGACTTGCTGCTCGGGTCTCCCGAGGATCTCTACCTATCCAAAGCGGCGACTTCGTCGCACGCAGTCCAAAACCTGCCGGAATATCAGAGCTTTTTGGACAACCGGTGAATTCTTTCTTTAGGGCTACGTTTGACCTCTGCATTCTCTCAGGATCGGATCATCAGGGGTATGGATGATCTCTGGAGTCATTCTTGTTACGCGTGCTCCCCACAGAGGCACGGTTCCGACCTGTTTTCGAATAGGGAGGACGGTTCGCAGGTATGGGACTGTTGGATATCCACGGTTTCAACGGTCGTTCCTGTTCGAAAAGTCATCTGAAAGGAAAGTCGTCGGTTTTTCAGTTTGAAATACTGGTTCATTTACTTTTCACGGGGGACTTGAGAGGAGGGGCAAAGCTTTGCGGTTCTGGCGAGAGCATTTTTTGGCGTGTCTTCCCTTTGACCTGCTGGAAACCGAGGAACGTGTGATTGATCTGGTCATAACGGATGAAGAATCCACCATGCCCCACTCCCGGATTCAACAAGTGTAAACTGCCTGATTGCGGAATTGCCAATCCAGGAGTAGCTTGTTCTGATGTCTGAAATTGATCCCAAGCTGCTTGAGGACCCATTATTCAAGGAACTGATGGCTGAAGGTCTTGCCATGCAGGATCGCTTTTCCGCAGAGCCCGTTTACGCCAAAACCGGAAAAGGATTCCTGAAGAGCGCCGGGGTCAAGGAGCTTGAAAAATCAAAGAAGACCTAAAGAGGGAAAAGAAAAAGTAGACCATGCAACGGGTGCAAAAATGGCT